>NZ_JACHCG010000004.1:313356-626713 GCF_014200595.1 Pedobacter cryoconitis | reverse complement strand
ACGCTCAAACTGGAAGCCTTCCAGATCATGGAACTGTATGAATATATCCATGTGACCCGTTCTAAAATCTTTGCTAACAGAATAGCAGAACGATCAGGTAGAAAACCTAAAACAATGAAATCAGCTGAACAAACCAGTCAGTTGTTCATCAGTATGAATGGTTGTGAAAGCATCAAAAACAGCTTATACCACCTGAACCAGGCTTTACGTAAACTGAATTCTAAATATAAAAATGCGGTACAGCTTCGTCAAAGCGTGATTACCGAATGGTTGAAAGAAAAAGACTTACGGACAGTTCAATATATGGCAGGCCATAAATATGTCAGCAGTACAGAACGCTATCAAACCAGTAACCTGGAAGACCTGAAAGAGGCTTTAAACAAACACCATCCACTAAAATAAATCCCCGCACGGCCCCAGTCCCTCAAAATCCAGCCAGCTCGCAAGAGCTCACTTCTCTCTGTCTTTTGCTGTCCTTCCGCTCGCTCTGCTGCCGGAGAAGAACCGGCCCGAAGCTAAATAACATAATACACATTATAAACGCAGCAGAGTAATCCATGACTTTGGTTCAATCCCAGTGCTGGTATTATAATGGGTATTATATTAAATAGCCGCTCGTCCCCCCTCGGCCACCGCTCCCGTTCCAGCCCATAGCCAAAGTACTTTCATCAAAAAAAGGTGTATCCAGGCTATCGGCTTCCACTGCCAAACAGTGTAGGCAATCGTTGCAAAACGCAACCTTTGCCTTTGTTTATATATGCCGTCTCCTTCCAGTCGGTCAGCGGCAAAGCCTGCGGCAGCATGGTATTGTTCATTGATGGTGGCAGTGCAAGACTGGTCGGGAGAACAACCTGTACACCTTGAAACAGGGACAGTGCTCCCGCCCAACCTCTCAGGGATAAAAAGAGCCGCTCTTATCCTCCGCTCTGCCAAAGCTCTTTTTATCCCTGGAGGGAGCAAATTGCACCACTTTCATCAGAGGTTCAGGTAGTTCATTTGTTAAGCCACTTTGAGCCTAAGAAAGTGAAGCTGTCAAGGGATCGTAGAATAAATGGCCTGTGAGCGCAAAGGCTACGAGCGTTTATGCCGCGAAAGCCCTTTACTGCTTTACTTTCGGGGCTATCTTTGCTGTAACAGATGTACTAACGAATCAGCACTGCCTTTCATAGTTTCGCACCTTCAAAGTAGAATCTCCAACAAAAAAAGCCAAACAAGTCCAACCAGTAAACTCAAATAAAGCACTAACTTTACGGGAAAGGAAAGTTCTTTATAGCACTGAAAAAGTGCGGCCAGTAAATCCGGCAAACCTAAAAAAAGTTGCATAAGGGAGTATGATTATGGAGCGAGGTTTTATGACCCGGTTATTGGGAGATGGAATGTTGTAGATCCGCTTGCAGAGCAATATCGGAGATGGTCTCCTTACAATTATGCAGTCAATAATCCTGTTCGATTTATAGATCCTGATGGAATGGGTGTAAATGATTTTGTTAAAAGAGATGATGGGAGTATATATTGGGATAATAAAGCTAATAATAAAGCCACTACAAAGTCTGGAGAAACTTATTTAGGGAAAACATTAAAATTTGAGTTCAATAGTTACATTGATGGAGATCTTTGGGATGGTCCAACAATGGGTGGATTAATAGATCCCGCAGGAGATAAATTAACCAGTACAATAACACTAAAAGCAAGTGAGAATGAAAATGGAGAGCTCACAGGTTTATCAGCAACCAAATCTATAAAATTAGGAGATACGCCTTTTGGTGATGCAAGAGGGTTTTATCCAGGAGAAGGTGGAAGTAATAATCTTTTTACGAAATCGACAACAAAAACAGGGATAAGTGTGAAATTTGAGCAACATGCAAGTGTTTCTACGGCTGAAGAGGCTAATCTGAACATAATTAGGTATAATATTGTGGATGTCGCTCAACAGCTTAATATTAATTATAACTCTACTAATGGAAATTTGGGGGTTAGTTCTTTTACAAATATATTCCCTTCAGCTACATTAAAGGTAATGGATTTAAAATCATGCAATACAATCAGCCCTCTTTTGAAAAAACCCACGGAGTCTCTTTTTACAATTCGATTTTTAAAAGCTCTTATCCGAAATATGCTCCTTCCAAATTATATAGACGATAATGATGAAATTTAAAATACAACCATTAATTATATTTTTAGGAATAGTCTCATTGATTTTTAGTGGCAGGCAGATGTTGCAAACAAAAACGATGATACTTCCATCTTGGTTTTTAACCTTATTTTTTCTGCTGATTACGCTCTGTGTTAGTTTCGCACTAGGGGTTTTAGCAAAGAAGATGTTGAATTCAAAATGGCAAACTCGAACATTCGCATCTATATTCGCAATAGCAATAAGTTTGATATATTATGTAAGTCAATACAGGTCTGCTTATACTGTTTTTATTCCAAAAGATTATGTTGGAGAAGTTAGGTTGCTGGTTTCCAATGAAAAAGAAAATGATTTTTTCGTTAATAAATATGGTATTGGCTATATTAACAGGACAACATTTGACGAGGGCTTTTATCCAAAAATTATTAAGGGAGATAATGACATAACAAAACAGGTAAAGGAATATAGTAAGGGTGCTTTGGCAACGACGTCAGAGGATGTCTATTCTTATGAGTATTTGTCTTTTTCTGTTCCAGCTAAGACAGAAAATATAGAAGATAAGGATATTGAAGAACTAATAAAGATTAAAGCAATAGATACTACTCGTTTATATAAAAGGAAATTACTTAGCCAATGAAGGTGTAAAATAAACTGGGTCAGTTAGTTAATTGTTAACTTAGAGACACTGTTTATAATATGAAAAAAGATGAGCAGCTCGATTATGAGCAAATGAAGCAAAGAGCCCTAGAGCAATTGCGTTCGGGCAAATCACTGTACGGTAAAGATGGTGCTTTTGCTCCTTTACTCAAAAGCTTTCTGGATTCGGCTCTGGAGGCTGAATTAGATAGCCATCTGGATGCTGAAGAACGGCTGTCCGGCAATCGAAAGAACGGTAAAACCAACAAAGAAGTCAGAATATTTTCAGTGACTATTTCTATCAATACCCCAAGGGATCGCAGCGCTACTTTTGAGCCAAAGATCATCCGTAAGAGGGAAACTATCCTTGCTGAGAGCTTGGAATCGAAGATTATCGGTATATATGGTTTGGGCATGAGCCTAAGAGATATCTCCAAACATATTAAGGATATGTACGATACTGATATCAGTCACGCCACTTTACAGCCATTACAGACAAGATTATTCCTGAGTTGAAGGAATGGTAATCTACCCATAGTTGTAAAGCATTCCCCCAACGAGTAGATAAGATCTACTGCTCTTACTTAAGTCAATTTATTAAATAACTTAGAAGTCCTGCTAATTTATTGACTTTTTATTTGGGACATTTCCTTTCTAATAGTTTTATTCTCTTGCTTTACAGCTTCTAGTTGTTGTTTAATATCGATCATGTAAAGCATCAATTCTTCAATTTTTTGCAAGAGCTTAATATTCATCTGGCCCAGTTCCAGGCCATTCTTTTTCATCTCTTCAGCAGAAGCGATTTCAGGCAAATGATTGTTAGTTTTAATATATTCGCCTACCTCTTCAAGCGGTTTTAATTGATAATCTTTTAGGAATACAAAATCTGCACCGGCATCAATAGTGACTTTTACTTCTTGTGCATGAATATTACCTGCTACGGTTAATTTGGCATCTGGTTTTATAGTGCCAATACCTACATGGCCATTGTCAGAGTTGATGAATAAAGTCGCTCCCATCCAGTTGCTCGTTGTTTTACCCCATCCTCCGATTACAAAATCTCTTCCCTGATAAGTTAGTGCCAGTGCGTCGGATAACTGACCCCATGCGCCTGTGACAGTTGCACCACGGCCTAAATATCCGAGGCTGGTTGATCCTTCGGTAAAGCTAACAAGGTTTGTGGTAGTGGCGCCGTCTACATGAAGTTTTGATCCTGGAGTTGTTGTTCCTATACCCACATTACCGTTGTCAGAATTGATGAACAAAGAAGCCCCCATCCAATTGTTAGTGGATTTTGCCCAGCCCCCTATAGCAAAATCTTTACTCTGGTAGGTTAATGTAAGTAGATTAGGTAGTGGATTCCAGGCAGATGTAATTGTTTGCACGGCCAATATAACCATAGTTGGTAGGACCTTCTGCGAGCGTAACAAAAGAGGTTACAGTACCTGTATTTGTTTGGGAATAGGCAGAAACACTAATCATAGTTGCGAAAGCCATTGTGAGAGCTATTTTGATCATTCTGAATTTTATAATTAAATTAATTATTATGCTTGTTGGGTGTATAAAAGTAATTAAATATAAAATATATTTTACTTTTTGTTGTGTGGATTGTTAAAACAAGAAAGGCCCGGAATAACTATTCCGGGCCTTTCTTATACTGTGTTTTGATTTTACATCAAATCAAAACCTATATCTTCTCTGAAATATTTCCCGTCAAAGTATATCCTTGCTGCATCTGCCGTTGCTGATTGTAACGCCTCAAACATGTTATCCTGTAAACTTGTTACCGCTAAAACGCGTCCGCCGTTACTTTTAATCACACCACCCTCTGCAATTGTTCCTGCATGGAAAGCTAATGATTTGCGGATGTTATCAATTCCGGTTATCGCTTTACCTTTTTCATAGTCGCCAGGGTAACCACCTGCTACAATTACCACTGTAGCTGCACTTTTCGGGCTGATCTTCAATTGAACATCTTTTAACTGCTTTTTCGAAGCTGCAATGAAAAGTTCTACCAGGTCATTCTCGATTCTTGGTATAACGCTTTGAGTCTCTGGATCACCCATTCTACAGTTGTATTCAATGATCATTGGTTTATCACCAACTTTGAACAGTCCGAAGAAAATGAAACCTGTATAATCTATTTTATCTTTCTTTAATCCATTAATAGTAGGAATGATAATGCTGTTTTCAACTTCCTTTAAGAATTTTTCATCTGCAAAAGGAACCGGAGAAACAGAACCCATACCACCTGTATTTAACCCGGTATCACCCTGACCAATACGTTTGTAATCTTTCGCTTCTGGTAAAATCACATAATTATCACCGTCAGTCAATACAAATACTGATAATTCAATTCCTGTTAAGAACTCTTCGATCACTACGATTGCACCTGCATTTCCAAACTTGCCTTCACTTAACATCAAGGTCAGCTCAGCCTGCGCGTCTGCTACGGTTTCACAAATCAAAACCCCTTTTCCTGCTGCTAAACCATCTGCTTTTAAAACAACTGGTAAGCTGTGGGTTTCCAGGTAAGCTAATCCTGCTGCCAAAGTATCTTTGGTGAACGATTTAGAGCCCGGGTGAGGGATGTTATGGCGTGCCATAAATTCTTTGGAAAAATCCTTGCTGCCTTCCAGTATAGCACCTTCTTTTTTAGGGCCGATAACCGGGATGCCTGCAAGTTTATCATCCGCCAGGAAAAAATCATGAATACCATTTACCAGAGGTTCTTCAGGGCCTACAACAACAAGCTCAATCTTCTCTGTTAATACAAATGTTTTGATTGCTGCAAAATCATTCGGATTCAGATTTACATTTTTACCATATGCTGCTGTTCCACCATTACCTGGTGCGATAAATAGTTTGGAGCATTGCTCAGATTGGCTCATCTTCCAGGCGAAAGCGCTTTCTCTTCCACCAGAACCTAATAATAAGATATTCATATTCAGCAAAGATAAACGCTTTGCCTAAATTTTAGACAGACTCTTCTAAATTATATTCATTCAATCATTACCGCAAGATGACAAATTGTACTTATCTGCTTAAATAAAGCAGGTATAGCCATTACAATTACAAGATATTTTGTAGTTTTATCCCTCGATAACTGCCAAAGTGACCTGTAGACTGGTGTGGCTTGGTTGTTGTAAAATGATGATTTTAAAACAAATAAAACATAAATAAAACGATGCTGGGATTTTTAACCAAAGTTTTTGGAAGCAAATCAGAAAGAGATATTAAGGCAATCCAACCACTTGTCATTAAGATAAATGAAGAATACGCTAAGCTTTCGGCCTTAAGCAATGATGAATTGCGTAACAAAACTGTCTATTTCAAAGACATTATAGCCAAATCTTTAGCGGAGATTGATACTCAAATTAGTACCCTGAAAACTGATGCTGATGGTCAGGATTTATCATTACCTGAAAAAACTGCCATTTATGAGCGGATTGATGTATTGGTAAAAGACAGAGATAAAGAATTAGAAGTTGTATTGATGGAAATCCTTCCTGCTGCTTTCGCAGTGGTGAAAGAAACTTCAAGACGTTTTGCTGAGAATCCTACGCTTGAAGTTACGGCTTCTGCTTATGACAGAGAATATGCTGCACGCAGAGCTAACGTAAAAATTGAAGGTGATAAAGCTTACTGGGCTAATTCATGGGATGCTGCGGGAAGTACAGTGGTATGGAACATGGTTCACTATGATGTGCAGCTAATCGGTGGTATCGTATTACACAATGGTAAAATTGCTGAGATGGCAACGGGTGAGGGTAAAACGCTGGTAAGTACATTACCTGCTTACCTGAACGCTTTAGCTGGTCAGGGTGTACACATTGTAACAGTGAATGATTACCTGGCACGACGTGACTCGGAGTGGAATGGCCCTTTATTCGAATTCCATGGTATCAGAGTAGATTGTATCGATAAACATGAGCCTAACTCTCAGGAACGTAGAAATGCTTACCTGGCTGATATTACTTATGGTACGAACAATGAGTTTGGTTTTGATTATCTGCGTGACAATATGGCGCAGGAACCAGGTCAGTTGGTACAGCGCAAATTACACTTTGCAATGGTGGATGAGGTCGATTCAGTATTAATTGATGATGCGCGTACTCCATTGATTATCTCAGGTCCGGTTCCTTTTGGAGATCAGCATGAGTTTCATGAGCTGAAACCAAGAATCGAACGTCTGGTAAATGCACAAAGAGAATATGTGACTAAAGCTTTAAATGAAGCTAAAAAATTAATTGCAGATGGTAAAACCGGAACTGAAGAAGGCGAAGGTGGTTTAGCTTTATTAAGAGCGCACCGTGGTTTACCGAAAAATAAAGCACTGATCAAGTTTTTAAGTGAAGGAAATAACAAAAACATCCTGCTTAAAACTGAAAACAGCTACATGGCTGATCAGTCGAAAAATATGCCTAAAGTAGATTCACATTTATATTTCTATATCGATGAGAAAAACAACCAGGTAGAATTAACTGAAAAAGGGATTGAACTGATCACCAAATCTGGTGAAGATGAGCATTTCTTCGTGTTGCCTGATGTAGGTACTGAAATTGCTGAAATTGAGAAATCAACTTTAGAAAGCGAAGATAAAATTGCACAGAAAGATGCTTTGATGCGTGATTACTCTATCAAAGCTGAGCGTGTTCACTCTGTAAATCAATTGTTAAAAGCTTATACCTTATTCGAAATGGATGTTGAATACATCATCGATGAAGGTAAAATCAAAATTGTAGATGAGCAGACTGGCCGTATTATGGATGGCCGTCGTTATTCTGATGGTTTACACCAGGCGATTGAAGCTAAAGAAAATGTGAAAGTAGAAGATGCGTCACAAACTTATGCGACAGTTACTTTACAGAACTTCTTCAGAATGTACCATAAATTATGTGGTATGACTGGTACAGCAACAACTGAAGCTGGTGAGTTCTGGTCTATTTACAAACTGGATGTAGTAGAGATACCTACAAACAGAGTAATGCAGAGAATGGATGAGCAGGATTACGTTTACCGTACTGTTCGTGAAAAATATAATGCACTTGCAGAAGAAATTGTAAAATTAACAGAAGCAGGAAGACCGGTGTTGGTAGGTACTACCTCTGTAGAGATTTCTGAGCTGCTAAGCCGCATGCTGAAGTTACGTGGTATTAAACATAACGTACTGAATGCGAAAATGCACCAGAAAGAGGCTGATATTGTAGCTGAAGCTGGTCAGGCCGGAACAGTTACGATTGCAACGAACATGGCTGGTCGTGGTACGGATATTAAATTAGGTGCTGGTGTTAAAGAAGCAGGTGGTTTAGCTATCGTTGGTACAGAGCGTCATGAGTCGCGTCGTGTAGACAGACAGTTACGTGGTCGTGCAGGTCGTCAGGGAGATCCGGGTTCTTCTCAGTTCTTCGTGTCACTTGAAGATAACTTAATGCGTTTATTCGGTTCTGAGCGTATTTCTAATATCATGGTCAAAATGGGAATTGAAGATGGTGAAGTAATTCAGCATTCAATGATTACCAAATCTATTGAGCGTGCACAGAAAAAAGTAGAAGAGAATAATTTTGGTATCCGTAAGCGTTTGCTGGAATATGATGATGTGATGAACTCACAGCGTTCTGTAATCTATGCAAAGCGTAAAAATGCTTTGTTCGGTGAACGTCTTGACGTAGACATGAACAATATGGTGTTTGATGTAGCTGAAGATGTTGTTTCTGAATACAAAGAGGCTGGTAATTATGAAGGTTTCAAATTAGAGGTGATCAAAAACTTCTCTTTGGATACTGATATTACTGAAGCTGAATTCAGTTCAAGAAGTATACATATTTTAACAGATAAGTTGTTTGAAGAAGCAACTACGTTTTACGCTAGAAAATCTGAGAACATCATTCTTCAGGCGATGCCGGTATTAACACAGGTGTTTGAAGAACGTGGTGAGCATATTGAGCAAATTGTTGTTCCTTTCACTGACGGAATCAGAAGTATCCAGGTTCCTGTGGAATTGAGAAAAGCCATTGCGAATCATGGTAGAGAAGTAACGAAGTCGTTTGAGAAAACTATCGTTCTTGCTTTAATCGATGAGTCATGGAAAGAGCATTTGCGTGAAATGGACGAGTTAAAACAGTCTGTACAGAATGCAGTTTATGAGCAGAAAGATCCGTTAATCATTTACAAAATGGAAGCTTTCAATTTGTTTAAAAACATGTTGAACGCAGTTAATAAAGAAGTAGTAAGTTTCTTATATAAAGGTGGTATCCCGATGCAGCAGGAAGCTGATGACATCAGAGAGGTACAGGAGCCAAGACCAGCGCCAAGCAAATTGCAGCTGTCAAAACCTGAGTTTGCTTCTTCAACCAGTACAGGTGATGTACAGTTTGAGGATACACGTGAGGCGGTTCCGCAACAACCGATTCGTAAAGAAGTTACTATCGGAAGAAACGATCCTTGCCCTTGTGGAAGCGGCAAGAAATACAAAAACTGCCATGGTGCAGGATTGTAATTTGTAATACACATAAAGAATGCCGATTTTTGTAAAAAGAAATCGGCATTCTTTTTTTTAGCACAGTTGTAACCTTTCCTATGAAAACACTTTTTACATTTATTATTTGTTGCTTTTCTTTTGCTGGATTCGCCCAGAAAAGAGGAGAAGTGATCATTGTGAAAGATCCGCTGGTAGACAGTCTGATCGAGAAGAGGATCGCTTTAAGTAAGAAAGCAGCACCGGCAACAGGACACAGAAACGGAGCAATTGTTTCACAGATGGGTTTCCGCGTACAGGTGTTTTATGGTTCGGACCGGAGAAAGACTTTTAATGAACAGGCACGTTTTAAATCGGCTTATCCGAAGCTGAACACTTATATTACTTATAAAGAACCAAATTATTATCTCCGTGTGGGCGATTTCAGAACACGTCTGGAGGCTCAGAGACTGATGAATGAACTCAGGTCAACGTTTCCGACTTTGTTCATCTTCAGAGAAAAAATCAATGCACCCCGTTTATAGCCAATCAAATGATCAACAAAGAACAGATTCAAAATTTAGCAAATACTATATTTCAGGATGTGGTAGGTTATCGTCAGCATCTTCACATGAATCCGGAACTTTCTTTTCAGGAGTTCCAGACCTCATCATTTATTCAGGATAAACTAACTTCGTGGGGGATTCCTTTTACAATTATGGCCAATACTGGTGTAGTAGGCCTGATTAAGGGAGATCTGCCGTCTGAGGAGGTTATTGCACTTCGTGGTGATATTGATGCTTTGCCAATTGTTGAAGCGAATGATAAGCCTTATGTGTCGAAAAACCCGGGGGTAATGCATGCCTGCGGACATGATGTACATACTTCTTCTTTGTTGGGTGCCGCGTATATTCTGAATGAGATGAAGGCGGAATTTGGCGGAACAATTAAATTGATTTTTCAGCCGGGTGAGGAAATTCTTCCGGGCGGGGCAAGTTTGATGATTGCTGAAGGGGTATTGGAGAATCCAAGACCAGCAAGTATTATCGGACAGCATGTAATGCCTTGGATAGATGCGGGTAAAGTGGGCTTCCGTTCTGGAATTTATATGGCATCTGCGGATGAATTATATGTAACAGTTAAAGGAAAAGGTGGTCATGGGGCACAGCCTCAGCAGAACATCGATCCTGTACTGATTACTTCTCATATTATTGTGGCTTTACAACAGATTGTAAGCCGTAATGCAGATCCAAGATTACCGTCTGTACTTTCTTTTGGAAAGGTGATTGCAAATGGTGCGACTAACATTATCCCGAATGAAGTGAAGCTTGAAGGAACTTTCAGAACACTGAATGAGGAATGGCGTGCAGAAGCAAAACGTTTGATGAAGAAAATGGCTGAAGGAATTGCGGAAAGCATGGGTGGCAGTTGTGAGTTTAATATCATGCATGGTTATCCTTTTTTAGTGAATGAGGAAAAATTAACGGCTAGTGCACGTGGTTATGCAGAAGATTATTTAGGAAAAGAAAATGTGGTTGATCTGGATATCTGGATGGCTGCGGAAGATTTCGCTTATTATTCTCAGGTTACTGATGCTTGTTTCTATCGTTTAGGTACGGGAAATGAAGCTAAAGGGACTAAATATTCTGTACATCATCCGAATTTTGATGTGGATGAAGATGCGTTGAAAATCTCTACTGGCCTGATGGCTTATATCGCTTTAAAGCAGTTGGGGAACTAAATGAAAGGTTTTCTTATTGCTGCTTTAGTGGTTTGCTGGTTTGAAGGTTTTGCGCAGGAGATCCCCCGTTTTAATCCGGATACGCTTAAGACAATCCAGCTGGATTCGAATGTAAATATTGTTGCTCAGAAATTGAGTGTAGAGACTTTTATCAGGGCGATTACGACTGATACGAGTTTTTATGCGGCATTCAGAAAGATGAAGAAGTATAGTTTCATCGCTGAAAACAGGATTTATACTTATGATAAAAAGAATAAGGTGAATGGAAAGATTTACCGCAAAATAAAGCATTCCAATTCCGGGCCGGTAAGAATGGAGTATCTGGTTAAACAGGATACGGGCAAGGTTTTTAAAAAGAATGGAAAGTATCAGTTATATACGATAGAAATGTTTGATTACATTTTTATGAATGCTTATAAGTCTGATCTGGTTTCCAATACGGCCACTTCTTCTCCCGGAGGCAAGGGTGATAGCAATTCAAGTTATAAGGATAAGTTAAAAACACTGATTTTTAATCCTGGGAAACCGGTAAAGGGGATTCCTTTTATTGGCAGCAAAACGGAAATTTTTACGCCAAATATGCGCCAGTATTATGATTATAATTTCCAGAGCGGAACTTACCTGGATTCAATCCCGGTGTACCGTTTCAGGGTAAGTGTGAAGAATGATCTGAGTTCATGGACTAAGGATGGTTTAATGATCAAGGAATTGGTTACGATTTTTGATAAGCGTGATTTTGCAATTCTTGGCCGTTATGTGGATATGAAATACAGCAATATGCTGTTTGATTTTAATGTACAGATGAATATTGAAATGGGCTATTTTGGAGAGGATAAATTACCGACCAAGATTACGTACCAGGGAAATTGGAATGTGCCTTTTAAGAAAGAAGAAAGAGCAAGCTTTTTGATATTACATAAGGATTATCACTAGAATTTTAGGGAATGACGCATCAGCAGATATTAGATAAACTAGCAGCGGGAAACGTAGTCTCCTGTATTGATGATGAACTGGCCAGATTGGTAGGCTGGTCAATGAATGGGGAACTTGAAACTGCGGAACAGCAGCTGGCTGATTTTCTTCCCAAATTATTGTCCCGGTGGAATTGTGTACTGAAGGCTGGAAAAGAAGAGGTTGGTGCTTATTATAAAGAAAAAGTAATTCTTGTATTGGCTGTATTACTGCATAAGTATGGTTTTAAGGATAAAACAATTACTGAGCAGGCATTAAAGGCAATCGATAAATTAAATAAAGGTGTAGTACTGAGTGATCATTTTTTCAGAAAAACGGAAGAGATTAAGGCTGTTTTAAATTCTGATCCGGTACCACTTAAAAAAAGACCAGGACATCGCGAGAGTATCACTTTCTACAGATCAAAAGATGTAATTTCATTCCAATTGGATGGTCAGTTTTATGCGGCTTATATCCATGGTCTGGTTGGGCAGAATAATTATCCTATTATAGAATTTTATGATCAGGTTTTTACGCGGGTCCCGGAATTAAAGGACTTAAAGAATGTAAAAGCCAGAGGAGCCGTCTATAATGATGGTGTGGCAAGGATTTCTCTTGATGCTATTTATCTCATGAAATATTTGCCAGACCTCGCGAATCAAGTCCACCTGATTGCTGCTGGCGTAGAAGAAAAACCTTCAAATGACCATCTGGATGAGTCAGTTGGGCTATATGGAATGAGTGATATATTCCGGATACAAGATTCGATCAGGGGTATGTTTAGGCCACGTTAAAAATCAGGCGTTACGGAATAGGCATTAAAGCTTTACCTAAAAAAGTTCTAAATTGGTTACCTTTGATTCCCTGGGAATTTTAACCGGATTTCCGGCGATACCAAACCTATTCTAACCACAAAACGCATGTTCATGAAAAGACTGATCCAAACTATGGCATTTCTGGCTACAGGATGCTTGTTACTTACTTTTATGGCTATGAAAGCCAAATCTAAAAAGATTATTTTCTTTGGTGATTCTATTACCCAGCAAGGTGCCCAGCCGGGTGGTTATGTTGACCTGATCAGCAAAAAACTGAGTTCCCCGGCTTATGAAGTTATTGGAGCTGGAATTGGCGGGAATAAGGTATATGATCTTTACCTGCGTTTAGAGGATGATGTTTTGAATAAAAAACCAGACCTGGTTGTTATTTATATCGGTGTAAATGACGTTTGGCACAAACAGAGTTCTCATACGGGAACGGACCTGGATAAATTTGTGAAATTTTACCAGGCGTTAATTAATAAAATTCAGACTAATGGTGCGAAGGTTGTCGTTTGTACACCAGCAGTTATTGGAGAGAAAAAGAGTGGTACCAATGAACTGGATGCTGAGCTGGATACCTATTCGGCAGCGATCAGGGAACTGGCCACTAAAAATAAATTGGTGTTATGTGATTTGAGGAAGTTGTTTACGGAATATGATTTGCAGAATAATCCGCAGGATCTCCCAAAAGGAATCTTAACAACTGATGGCGTACATCTTAATGAAAAAGGTAATCAAACGTTAGCTGCAACGTTGATACCACTAGTCAAGTAATTTGTTTGAATGATATATCAGGATACTATTAACAAAATCATGGACACTTCCCGTATTGAGGAGGTTGTCGGTGATTTTGTGTCTTTAAAGAAGCGTGGGACAAGCTTAATCGGTAATTGCCCTTTTCATAATGAGAAAACACCATCTTTTCACGTATCGGTAACCAAAGGTATTTATAAGTGCTTTGGTTGTGGTAAGGGAGGGGATTCTGTGCGTTTTATTATGGACCACGAGAAGTATTCTTATCCTGAGGCTTTAAAATACCTGGCGCAGAAATATAATATTGAAGTTGAGGAGAAGGAAGAGAGCCCGGAAGTTCAGGAGGCTAACAATGCAAGGGAAAGTTTATATGTAGTCTCTTTGTATGCGGCAAATTATTTTGCCAGTGAATTATGGACTGGTGAACAGGGACGGGCAATCGGTTTAAGCTATTTTAAAGAACGCGGTTTCCGGGAAGATATCATTAAGAAATTCGAGTTGGGCTATTCTCCCGATCAGTGGGATGCGTTAATCTTAAGTGCGGCTTCGGCAGGGCACAAAGAAGAGTATCTGGAAAAGACTGGTCTGGCGATCCGTAATGAGAAGGGTAAGGTTTACGACCGCTTCCGGGGCAGGGTCATGTTCCCAATCCATAATTTTACCGGAAGGGTAATTGGTTTTGGTGGCCGGACACTGAAAACAGATAAGAATGTTCCAAAATATGTCAACTCTCCGGAGAGTGATATTTACCATAAATCGAATGTACTTTACGGGTTGTATCAAGCCAAGAAGGCGATTCGTGATTTAGACAATTGTTACCTGGTAGAGGGTTATGCGGATGTGCTTTCTGTACATCAGGCAAATATTGAAAATGTAGTGGCCTCTTCGGGTACTTCATTAACGATTGAACAGATCAGGCTGATCGGACGTTTTACGCAGAATGTAACCATTTTATATGATGGGGATGCTGCGGGGATTAAAGCTTCGCTGCGTGGACTGGATATGATCCTGGAAGAAGGGCTGAATGTGAAAGTTGTTAACTTTCCTGATGGTCATGATCCGGATTCTTATATGCACAAGGTTGGCGCCGGTGCTTTTAAGATTTATATAGAAAATAACCGTAAGGATTTTATTCTTTACAAGGCAGATACGCTGTTAAAGGAAGCGGGTACAGATCCGATTAAACGTGCGGGCATTATCAGGGATATTGTAGAAAGTATCGCCAAGATACCGGATGATATTAAAGCTTCTGTATTTATCAGGGAATGCAGTCATTTGCTCCAGGTAGAGGAACGGATGTTAATGACCGAGCTGAACAAAATCCGTTCGGCGAAGTTTAAAAAAGGTGGACAAGGTCAGGGACAGCAGCAGGGATATCAACAAGGTTATCAACAGAAGTCTTCCAATACGAACCAGCATTCTCCTTATCCGGATGGCCCTCCTGATAACCTGTTTGATGACAATGCACCTATGGATCTTCCGGAAATGGAAACCAGGGCGGATGATGATCTATTACAGGAACATGAGATTGTAAGGCTTTTACTGGCCTTTGGGCACGAACTAGTAAGCTGGGATAATATTGATAACATGTACATCGGTTCATTTATCATGCAAAATCTTTCTGATGTTACTTTTGAAGATGAAACGTGTAAGCTGATTATTCAGAATTACAAAGAAGAAATTGAGAATGGACATTTGCCGGTGGCAAACCAGTTTATTAAAAATAGTGACCGTAATGTTGCCGATCTGGCGATTACGTTATCGAGTTCACCTTACTCGCTGAGTGAAAACTGGTATAACAAGCACAAGATTTATGTGCGGGATGAAACGGTTAATTTAAAAGCGACTATTCTGGGTGGGCTTTTCCATCTGAAAAAGAGAAAGGTTGACCGTATTCTGCTTGGTTTACTACAGGAAATAAAAGTGGAAACGGACGCTGTGAACCAGGAAATCCTGATGCAGCGATATGCACACATTAAAAATGTGGAACGGGAAATTTCCAGGTTCTTAGGCTCCGTTGTCATCAAGTAATGGCAGCGCATAACGAACTGGGAAGAAGGGGAGAGCAATTGGCTTCATCTTATTTAGAACAGCTTGGTTATCGCATTCTGGAAAAAAACTGGGTGTTTAAGAGAGCAGAAATAGACCTGATCGCTTTTTATGACAGTAAGCTTATTTTCGTGGAGGTAAAAACCCGTAGCTCTGTCGGGCACGGTGAACCGGAAGATTTTGTGGACTGGAAAAAGGAAAAGCAAATGGAATTCGCCTCCGCTATTTATATTGACCGAAAGAACCACCAGGGGGAAATTCGGTATGATATTGTTGCAATTGTTTTTGAAAATGAACAACTTTATAAAATTAATCATATTGAAGATGCATTTTGGCCAAACTAATACGCTCGTTAAATTACCTAAATTAATACTCCTGATTGGTGCGCTTACTGGTATTACTTTCGTGATCTCTTGTAAAAGCGGCGCTGGAACCAGTGATGCACTGAGCTTCAAACTTCCTGAACAAGGTCAAAGTTATGGACTGGGTGAGGACGTGAAAGTACAACTGGATGTTCCTGCTGAGGGCAAGGTAAACACTGTAAATTATCTGCTGGATGGTAAATCAGTAGGATCAAAAAATAATGGTGAGGCATTGACGATCAAAACTGATGGTTTATCGCTGGGTTATAAATTGATTACTGCGGTAGTGGATAATGGCTCTAAAAAAGATACATTAACGATTAATATTGTCTTGAAATCTGCGGTGAAGCCAACTGAATTCACTTATAAAGTGATCAATACATTTCCGCATGATACAAGTTCTTATACACAAGGTTTAGAATATCACAATGGCCGTTTGCTGGAAAGCAGCGGAGAGTATGGTTTTTCTACTTTAAAATGGGTAGATCTTCATACAGGTAAAGCATCTCCAAAGATTGATCTGGAAAAGAAGTTCTTTGGGGAAGGTTCTACGCTGATTGGTGATAAAATCATATTGCTGACCTGGAAAGAAGATGTTGGTTTTATTTATGATGCCAAATCTTTAAAACAGTTAGGTACTTTTCCTTACCAGAATAGCAGAGAGGGCTGGGGTCTAACCTTTGACGGACAGCGGATCATCAAATCTGACGGGACTAACCGCATCTGGTTTTTAAACAAAGACAATTACAAGGAAGAAAATTATATAGATGTTTATGATAATAACGGAGAGGTCGCTCAGCTGAACGAACTCGAGTTTGTAGATGGTAAAATCTATGCTAACATCTATCAGACAGATAAAATTGCTATTATAGACCCTAAAAGCGGCTCTGTATTGAGTTATATTGATCTGACTGGGATATTGCCTGCTAAAGATAGATATCCCAATACAGACGTATTAAACGGTATTGCATGGGATGCTGCTGGTAAACGCCTTTTTGTGACAGGAAAGAAATTTAGCAAGTTATTCCAGATACAGCTTGTTCCGGTTAGCCCTAAATAACTAATTGCTCCCGGCACAGTTTGTTTCGTGGTTATTTCTTTTTTAGCTCCGGCTCTGTAATGTTTCCTTCATAGCTGATGGGTTGCTGGCTATTGCTTGTTACAGAAAGTGTAGCACGGCCTGTTTTTGTAATCGAAAGCGTCAGGTTATAATTGTCTTTCACATCTTTTGGATTGATCAGGATCAACCATCCGCCTTTTTTGTTTTGAGTGTTTTTATACGTAAAATCTTTAGACTTGAATTTGATCCCGCTATCATTGGGATCTCCGATTTTGGGCGTGTAAGATCTGCCGTAATAAGGCAGGTAAGCAACCACGCTGTCTGGTGTTACAGTAAAGGTGTAATTTGATCCGGTAAGATTGATATTTCCTCCGCCGGTATAACCTGGCATTCTGCTCATCACTTTGTTAATATCAGCGACGTTCAGCGGACTTGCGCTGTTCGCTGCAAATACATAGTTCTTTGCTTCTACAATTTTTGTGGCAGTTTCCTGCGTAGTCTGAGCTTTTGATGGTAAGCCGGAAAATAGCAGAACAATGATCAAAAGATTTTTAAACGTTTCCATTTGTGTTTATTTTATATAATTTATATCGCCTGATATAACGAATTAAAGCCTTTGATGGTTTTTCCTTCTAAAGGTTTAATATACAAAATATACGAATGGAAACGTTTAGCTAATATTCCTGCTTAATGCTAAGCAGGAATTTAAGTTTATCTCCAGCTTTTGTACTGGTTAATTAATCCGTTGGTAGAAACATCATGTGAGGAAACGGCATCATCATTCTTCAATTCAGGAAGGATACTTTTTGCCAGTTGTTTTCCTAATTCTACACCCCATTGGTCAAAACTGAAGATATTCCATACAATTCCCTGAACAAATATTTTGTGTTCGTAAATTGCAATCAGCGTACCCAGGCTACGTGGTGTTACTTTTTTCAGTAAGATTGAATTCGTTGGTCTGTTGCCTTCAAAAACTTTGAATGGTGCAAGCTTCTTGATCTCTTCTGCTGTTTTACCTTCTTTTTCCAGCTCAGCAGTTACCTGTTCTTCGGTTTTACCGTTCATCAGGGCTTCTGTTTGTGCGAAAAAGTTAGATAGTAAAATTGGGTGGTGTTCTCCGATTGGGTTCAGACTTTGCGCAGGTGCGATAAAGTCACAAGGAATAATACGTGTTCCCTGGTGGATCAGCTGATAAAATGCATGCTGACCATTTGTCCCTGGCTCACCCCAGATAATCGGGCCTGTCTCATAAGTAACATCATTGCCGTTACGGTCTACATGTTTACCGTTACTTTCCATATCTCCTTGTTGGAAATAAGCTGCAAAACGGTGCAGGTATTGATCGTATGGAAGGATTGCTTCTGTTTCTGCATCAAAGAAATTGATGTACCAGATCCCTATTAAGGCAAGGATTACGGGTACATTGTTTTCAAACGGTGTATGCTCAAAATGCTCATCTGCTGCATGCGCACCAGCAAGTAATTCTTTGAAATTAGCAAAACCTACGCTTAGTGCGATAGGCATACCAATAGCACTCCATAAAGAATATCTTCCACCTACCCAGTCCCAGAAACCAAACATGTTTGCGGTATCAATCCCAAACGCAGCTACATCTTTAGCATTGGTAGAAAGTGCGGCGAAGTGTTTAGCAACATCTTCTTGTTTTGCACCTTTATTCAGGAACCATTCTCTTGCTGTATTGGCATTAGTCATGGTTTCTTGTGTAGTGAATGTTTTTGAAGCCACCAGGAAAAGGGTAGTTTCAGGGTCTACAGTTTTAAGGGTTTCCACGATATGTGTGCCATCTATGTTAGACACAAAATGCATGTTTAAATGATTTTTATAGGCTTTTAAGGCCTCAGTAACCATTACAGGTCCTAAATCTGACCCGCCAATACCGATATTTACAACATCTGTAATTGCTTTACCTGTATAACCTTTCCATGATCCGGAAATAATCGCCTCACTGAATTTCTCCATTTTAGCCAGTACTTCGTTGACATCGTCCATGACGTTGATCCCATCTGCATAAACTGGTTTATTGCTTTGGTTACGCAGGGCAGTATGTAAAACGGCCCTGTCTTCTGTCTGGTTAATCTTTTCTCCGCTAAACATTGCTTTGATGGCTTCATCCAGTTTACATTCTCTGGCAAGCTGCATCAGCAGGGCAAGGGTTGTATCATTGATCCTGTTTTTTGAATAATCCAGCAGGATATCTTCGAAAACCAGTGAAAACTTCTCAAAACGCTTTTCATCTTCTGCAAACAGTTGTTTTAAGTTTTTTTCATTGATGTCAATGAAGTGATCAGCCAGGTATTTATAGGCCGCTGTCTCTGTAAAGTTTATGGTTGGTAACATAAATAAATGGTGTTTCTGTAAATGTATAGTTTAAATGTCGGCAGATTGGATTGTATTTAATAGTAAAACGGGCTTTAAAATGAAATATTTTACTTTTAACAGTCAAATGAGTGGTTGCCGCTGGTTTTTATTTGTATTATATTTAATAAAAAAATATCAGTTCACCTGTAAAAACTACCCATTATGTTAGAAAATCTGAATCAACTGGTTAAAGATAGCACTCAGGATGCTATTGTCAACAATAGTCAAATTCCTGATGAACACAATGAAGCTGCGATTTCTGCGGCTTCGGGATCTATCATTGATGCTTTAAAACAACAATTATCTTCTGGTAATATCGGTGGTCTTGTAGACGCGTTTAAAGGTGGCAATATTGAAGGCAGTGCTGTTGCACAGGATGCTTCGGCCGGCTTTATTGATAAATTAGCAGGAATGGGAATCAACCTGGATACAGCGAAAGGAATTGCTGCTTCTGTTATTCCGGGTATTATTGGTAAATTCATTAATAAAACAAATGATCCTGATGACAGCTCGTTTGATATTAAAGATGTATTGAGCAAAATATCAGGGCCGGATGGAAAGTTTGAGTTATCAGATCTGACCAACTTATTTACCAGTGGTAAACCAGGTGAACCGGGGGCTGAAGGCGGCGGTATTGTAGATAAGCTTAAAGGGCTTTTTAGCTAAACATATATACTTATTTCGTAAAAGGCTGCCCGAACATTGTTCAGGTAGCCTTTTGTGTTATATTTGTGCTTATGACAAAAGAACAAATACAGGATTTAAGGGACAGAGTAGCGTCGCTGAGGAGGCATCTTTGACGTCGAAACCCGACTCGAAGCTATTTATATAGAACAGGAGCTTACCTTACAAACAGATTTTTGGGATGATCCCAAAAAGGCTGAAAAGCATTTGGCAGAAATGAATTCAAAAAAAGTGTGGACTGATGCCTGGCAGAAAGTTAACGCGGAGTTTGAGGATACACAGGTCTTATTTGATTTCCTGCAATCCGGGGATGCCACCAAGGAGGAGATGGAGGAGCAGTATGAAAAGTGTCTGCGCCTGATCGAGGATCTGGAATTAAAAAACATGTTGAGCAGTAAGGAAGATCAGCTGAATGCAGTGATGCAAATTACTGCGGGAGCTGGTGGAACTGAAAGTTGTGACTGGGCAGCCATGCTGATGCGGATGTATATTATGTGGGGCGAGAAGAACGGCTACAAGGTAACTGAGCAGGATTTTCAGCCTGGGGAGGTTACGGGTGTAAAAACAGTTACTTTACAGTTTGCGGGAGATTTTTCCTATGGCTATCTGAAGGGCGAAAACGGAGTGCACCGTCTGGTACGTATTTCACCTTTTGATTCCAATGCGCGCCGGCACACTTCATTCGCTTCGGTATATGTTTATCCATTAGTGGATGATACAATTGAGATTGAAATCAAGGATGCGGATATTGAATTTGAGACTTTCCGTTCGGGTGGAGCGGGTGGACAAAATGTAAATAAAGTGGAAACTGCGGTACGTTTATATCATAAACCTTCTGGAATTGTAATTAAAAACCAGGAATCGCGTTCTCAATTACAGAACAAGGAGAATGCATTAAGACTCCTGAAGTCACAGTTGTATGAAGCTGTCATGCGTGAAAGGATGATTGCATCTGCCGCTATTGAAGGTTCAAAAATGAAGATTGAGTGGGGTTCACAAATCAGGAACTATGTTTTACATCCGTATAAACTGGTGAAAGATCTGAGAACCAACTATGAAACTTCTAATGCACAGGCTGTCCTTGACGGGGAGCTGAATGATTTTCTGAAAGCATATTTAATGGAATTCTAATGAATAAAAAATGGTTGTTACTTTTAGTTATGGGAATATTAGCAGGGAGTGGGGTACAGGCTCAGGAAGTGATGAAGCTGTACCCGGGGAAAATACCGGGGGCAAGAACCGTTCCTGCTACTTATAAGCAAAAAGAAACAATCATTAATGGTAAAGTTTTTGGACTGAGCAAGGTGAGTGATCCTTCGCTCAGTCTTTATACTGCTGATCCGCAGAAAGCAAATGGAACAGCTGTGATTATTTGTCCGGGTGGCGGATATGCTTTTCTGGCTACTGATCATGAAGGAGAGGAAGTGGCGCGCCGTTTTGCTGCACAGGGGGTAACAGCGTTTGTATTGAAATATCGCCTGCCGAGTGATACAATTATGGTCGATCAGTCTTCGGGCCCTTTGCAGGATGCCCAGCAGGCAATTTACCTGGTTCGTAAAAATGCAGTGGCATGGCATATTAATCCTTCGAAAATCGGGATTATGGGCTTTTCTGCTGGTGGACATCTTGCGGCCTCGCTTGCAGTTCATTATGAGGATCTTAAAATTAAAAACCCTGAAGGGTTGAGCCTGCGGCCAGATTTCGCAATACTGATTTATCCGGTAATCAGTTTTACAGCTTCAGCACATACGGGCTCTGTTAAAAACCTGATCGGCCCGAATGCGACGCAGACACAAAAGGAATACTTTTCTAATGAGCTGCATGTAAATGCGCAGACGCCAATAAGTTTCCTGGTTCATGCGAATGACGATGATACTGTTCCGGTGGAGAATACTATTTTGTTTAACCAGGCTATGGTGAAGAATAAAGTTCCTGTGGAAACGCATCTTTACCAGGCGGGAGGGCATGGTTATGGTATGCACAATAAGAAGACTTCTGATGACTGGTTTCTTCGTTTACAGGAATGGATGCTGGCTAATCAGCTGTTAACAGCAAACTAAAGGTCGCTTTTAAGCAGAATATCCTGTAATTCTTTCAATTCTTCTACTTTGTCCGGATTACCGAGGTTTTCATAAGCTGAGATCAGGTTACGGATAATCCTGCGGATAATTTCCACGTTACTGCATGGGGCATAAAAGCCGGGTAGCTGTTGCAGGTTCAGCTGACGTAAAAACTGGTCTACATCGTGCTTGCCGAAGATAGCTCCTTTGTTAAATGCATTGATATAAAATAGTACGCCAAATTCGTTTTCTTCTCTTTTGCTTTCATCAATATAACCGAGTATAAAGTGCTGCGGCAGATTGACGCCATAAACCGGGATATCCAGTTTTTGTGCGATAGTGGCATAGATAATAGCGAGCGAAATCTGGTTTCCTTTTTTTGTTTCCAGTACCTGGTTGATGTAGGAATTCTGCGGGTCGTGATGGTTTTTAGTATTTCCTTTGAAGCCGTGAATGTTATAAAAGATGTGGTTAATGAGCTTGATTTTCTCTACAGAGCTCATTTCGTATTGCAGGTTAGTCCAGATTTCTCTTTTAAGCTCTTCAATCTGGTTGATTACTTTTTGTTCATCAAGGTCGGGATATTGATAACGGTTGATGACTAAGGCGCCTTGTAAAAGATCGAACGCACCACTCTGATACCAAAGATTAAGATCTTCTTTGACGGTGTTAAACTGAATCTGATGGACTATGTTTTCTATTCTTTCCTGTAATAGCGTATCCAGGGATTTCTCCCATTCTGTTTCCAGAAAATGAATGACTGAAGTTCCGTGTTCAAGGAGGCGTTTTGCTACTTGTTCGAAAACTTCCTGATCTGTATCATCCAGTAATTTAACCAGCGCTTTTATTTCTGTACTATTTTCCATTAAAAAATACCAATTAGAATGCTTCGTTTACCTATTTTTGCAGTTATGGCATTACAATTCATCAGCGATTATCTGAAGCATCGTTTAACCTCTAAGAGCAGGCATGGCACCCATTCACCTTTTGTTTATCATTTGGTGGATGAGGTAATTTACGATTTTAACTCCAAAACTGAATACAAAGGTATTGAGGAACAAAGAAAAAAACTTTTAAATGACGATGCTTTAATCACGGTTACTGATCTTGGTGCTGGTTCTCATCTGAACAAAAACCGCACAAAGAAGGTAAAAGAAATTGCTAAGAATGCTTTGAAATCACCAAGGTTAGCGCAGCTGATTTATCGCCTGGCAAAAAATAGTAAGCCTGCTAATTTGATTGAGCTGGGTACCTGCCTTGGAATTACAACTGCTTATTTATCGAAAGCTTGTCCTGATTCAGATATCATTACGATTGAGGGATGCCCGGAAACTGCCAAAAAAGCTTATGAGAATTTTCAGGATCTTGAACTGGATAATATAGAGTTACAAGTGGGGAATTTTGATGTATTGTTGCCGGTTGTAATTGAGCAGGCCCCAAAGCTGGATTTTGTTTATATCGACGGTAACCACCGTAAAGATGCCACAATAAATTACTTTAAATGGTGTTTGCCAAAGGTGCATGAAGATTCATTGCTGATCTTCGATGACATTTACTGGAGCAAAGGAATGAAAGAAGCATGGGAAGAAATCAAGAACCACCCGGATGTAACGGTAACGGTAGATTTGTTCTGGATCGGACTGGTTTACTTCAAAAAAGGCCAGAAAAAAGAACATTTCAAGATTAAGTTTTAAAATGCTTCTGCCAGGCTCAGGTAAAATCCTGATTGTCTGGCTTCGTTCGGTCTTTTCTCTCCAACTGCATAATCTGCTCTTACGCTCAGGCCTTTGGCCGGGTCGTAGAAGTATCTTACGCCTGCTCCGTAAGAGGGTTTAAATTGTTTGAAGGAGAAGTCTCCGTTCGCAAAAACACGCCCGCCACCACCAAATGCAACTAAACCAAAACGGTTATTGTAGCGGTAGCGTAATTCTGTTTGTGCAGCGAGTAAGTTTTCATCTCTGTAACGGCCTGAATAATAGCCACGCATGATCTCGTCATTACCGAGTTGTGGTAAGAGATAGAATGGGGTACTTTTGCTTTGTATAGTATAATAAATCCCGTTTACGCCCAATACGAACTTTTTAGCTAACGGCCAGAAGTTACGTACAACTACTTTGATCTGACTGCCTGTAAAATCATTTCCGCCGAAGACATTCGGGGCATATTGATAGGATACTCTTCCAAAAAAACCTTTGGTAGGGTAATTGTTTGAATTCCTGGTATCATAGGTTTGAGATACACCAAGAAAAAGTACTGATCCTCCATTCTGGCCCAGAACTGCCGGGTCTGTGTCGTAAATTCCACCTGGCACTTTGTCTTTGAAATTATAGTTTTCAAAGCCTAAGGATACGCCTGTATAAAAGAAGGGAAGAATGTTTTTTTCTACGTCGAAAAATGCCCTGATCTGGCGTTGTACCAGCCTGTCTTTATTTGCTTCCAGTGTTTGGTTGCCGATGCCGAAAAAGTCAAAAGGCATACTTCTGAACCTAAGCTCACTAATCAGATGATAAGCATTGTGTTTTGTCCATACGTCGCCTTTCAGACTTACATTATAAGTGCTTTTTGTAGAGAGTGAGAGTACTGTTGAAAAATTAGAACTACGGTTCAAAGTGTCTTTTTTATCAAGATAGGTAGAGTAAAGACCGCCGATACCAAATTCCAAACCTATCTCCTGAGAGTATCTTAGCAGAGGAAGTGGCATAAAACTCGCTTTGCGGGTTGTATCTACATCTTCTGATAACATACGTTTGATCAGTTTCATTTGTCCAAATCCATGAAGCGTTGAGAGCAATAGGGTGGTGGAAAGCAAAATTTTTCTCATTAGAGGGGGCTGCGCGTAGTTATATTACGTAAAATAAAGGCGCTAAAGTAAGCAATTTATGAGTAAAATCAGGTGCAGCTTTATTTATCGCTAATGATTTGTTCCGGGCTCTGTTCCCATCAGGGTATAAACTTCTTTCATAAACATGGCTTCGTTGAGCATAGACCGGAAGGAATCCAGTTCATCGTGTGTAAAGGCAAAGCTGATGTCTTCATTAGGGGTACGCAATAATATTCTCTCTTTTTTATCTGGAAAGGGCAGACTGGTTTCTGAGAAAGAGAAGTTTTGAATGATGTCTTTAAAGTTTAAAAAATCATTGTGGGTGAAGTTTAACAATAGATTGTTGTGCCAGATGTAAAATACATTGCAGCATGGGCAATGTGATATTGCAGTGTCTTTTCCTGAACTTAAAACTATTGTTTTGCACATAGGATCGCATTTTTTGAGTTTAACAATTAAGCATATTAGAAGAGCAGCTTTGTTGGAATAGTTCAAACATAATACATTATTTATAATTATTCTAAATAAAAAAGAATATTTGTCTGTTTACGTTGTTTTAAAGGTTTTTAGCGTAAAAAAAAACCTAAACCATCAGGCAAACAACTGATGATTCAGGGGAGAGGTTATTTGGAAATATTAATTATTTAACGATCAGCCTGGTGTAAAGGGTATTTGTTTTAGTGGGATGATACATATCTGCTGCATAAGTATAATTCAGAACACTATAGGTTCCTGCTGGCATATTATCAGGGATTTTAAGCGTTACTTCTCCTGCTGTTTTACTTTGAACAACCAGGGTTTGTGGAGCTGCTGTCAGGTTAGCAGCAACGGTTACGGCAGAGATTGTATTGATATTGATACCGGCAAGGGTAAATGTATCGCCTGCTTTAAAAGTTTTTGTATATAGTATATCTGCTTCTGGAATCAGCGGTAAAGCTTCTCCCATTAAACAGCGCCCTGAATAAATAGTGCGGGAGCCTGAGACGATTTTAACTTTGAAATAAGTTCCTTTTTTTAGCTTTTCAGAAAGTACTTCTGAGATGATCCGTGTTTTGGCAAGCGTGGTGATGATCATCGGGATTTCCTGACCGCCTTCTACTTCAAGATAGAGTTTGGTTGCCAGGCTGTCGGCCAGAAAATAATCTCCCTGAAGGTCAAGTTCTGTATCCGGGTAAAAGACCCTCACTCCATTGTTATCATGGGAATAAGCAGGGGAGAATCCGGAAATATATGGAATTGGCTGATTGATGACCGGTTTAAGTGTATAAACTGTCTGGGTACCGTCTTGCGCGGTAACTGTAAATTTGGTTGTTTCCTTAAAAGCGACCTTTTTGCCGGATGCGGGAGAGATACTAGCCCGTTCTGCGATTGTAATCTGTGGAATGATGCTGTCCGGAACCTTGGTGAAAGGCGGCCAGTAAACAGTAATATCCTGTGCGGTAATTGCACCTTTTAAGATTTCTCCATCATTTCCTTTCAGGCTAAAGCTAACCAGGTTACTGTAAGAATAATCGGTATATTGTTTTTTACAGCTGGTGAAAAGAACGATAACCGGCAAAATCAGTAAACTGGAAAATATTTTAGTAGTGGATTGTAGTTTCATTTTTTGGCTGGGTTTGCAAATTTATTTACTTTCGCAAATTATATTAATAATCATCCGGGTTAATTGCTTCATCTAAAGGGGAATTATCTTTGTTTTAGAAGGGAGCTGTAATTTTCGAGAAGAGCAGCTCCTTTTTGATTTCCTTCAGTCTTAAGCAAAGCTGACAGGCACCCTGTTAAACTAATTTTTTGTAGTTAAATGAGATCTGACCGAAATAGTTACCTGGTGTTGCTGAATCAGCTGAGTAACCTACAGTGATGATCTGTAAAACATAAAGTTCTGTCGCTGCTGCTACTGAAGTACCTTTGTATAACAATACATAACGATCTGCTACAGGGCCTGAAATATGCGTTGTTACATTGTAAGCATACCATCCTGGTGCTGATGTATTTGATCCTAAAGTTGTTGCTGCATTCACGTTTGAAGTTGTAAAAGCAGTTTTTGCAATTGCAGCTAAAGTAGTTGATGGTACATCAGCATAAGCTAATTTATAAGCTCCTGTTGTATTCGCATTGATGTTTCCATCAAATGAACCATTGAAAGATGCTTGATAAGCTGATGTTGAAGTTGTAGTCGCATTATTAGCCAGGCTAAAGTAAACAGTTCCCCAGTTACCTGCTGAACCTCCCGGAGAAGATAATGGTGTGGTAAATGAACCAGTAACCACCGAGTTTACAGGAATTGCATTAACTACTGCATTCTGGTTTTTTTCTGGTGAATTTGAAACTTCATTGTTGTCTTTTTTACAAGAAGTAGCTAATACTGCTAATATGGCGAACATCCCGGTTATTTTTAGAAAGTTTGTTTTCATGATTTTAGATTTTTAAGAGAATTTAATTTTTAATTTGGCATTGTTGGTTCGGATGGGATTGCCAGCCCGGATGATTAATGTCTTTTATTTAGGGGTAATAGTTAAGTTTATGGTGTCATTGAAGTCGCTGAAACCGGTGAACTTCGCGGCATAACGGACGAGTCCGTAATTTCCGGGTTGCAGTGTTTCAGGGATCTTGATCACAGCTTCTGTACGGGAATAGGAGACAACAGGGAAATTTACCGGCTGACCTTTAATGGTTACTGTGAAGCCGGTGAGATTAACAAATACGGAGTTTGCTGCTTTAATGGTAAAGGTGTCTCCTTGTTTAAAAGTGCTGGCAGTGATCACAACGATAAAAGGTTTAACGAAGCTTAGTCTGATGAGATATTTCGATTGCGTGGAAATACCTGATTTCTTTACTTTTATATAGTAGAGGCCAGTATCTATGCCGGCGGGAATGATTAAACCTGACAAATTGTAATCTTCTTCAATTGGGCTTATCGTATAATCACCGCCTTTGTCCATATCAGTTTCTTTACTGGTAGCCTTGTTAACCAGTGATACTTTAAGTTTATTGGGATCAGTGGTATAGAAATTTCCAACCAGATTGATACCTGTATTCACACCATATTGAGCGATTTCAGCAGCCGTAGATTTTTCGTCCAGACGCAGCGGATTAACTTGTTGTATTTTAATAACCAGCTTATAAGTAGTGACTGTTTTGTCTGCTCCGGTCACGGTATATACAGTTTTGTCACTCAGTACATCAACTGGTTCTATTGTCTCTTTTATAGTGGCGCCGGCTGCCAGTTTAATTTTTGGATCGATGACATTCAGTTCGTAATAAAATGGAATATATACGGTGATCGTCTGATCTGTTTCATCAATAACGCCAGCAATATTACCATCAGAAACGGGTACATTATATTCCAGTATTTTACTGTTGAAAAGGGCAGGTGGCGCTATTGTTTTTTTACAGGCGGTAAATCCGGTAAGCAGCAGCAATAGATATAAAAATTGAATGCGTTTCATTATATAGTGTTCTTTATTTAATTTCAAATTTTGTGCTTCCTTTAGGTACCAGCACATATTCAAAGGTGAAGAACATATGTGGAGTGCTTCTTAGCCATTTATCAACGGTAAAGGCGTCTTTATAGCAGGAGATCATTTTGATTTTTGCATAATTTCCGTTTCCTGTGCGTACAACGAGCGTCCGTTTTTCTGGCAGGGCATAGGCTACGTGTTGTTTTTCATAGCTGCCGTCGCCTCTTTTTGTTCCGGCAAAATCATATTGGTACCAGCCCATACCTTCTCCGAAATCGCCGGAATCATCTGTTCCGATCAAACTTTTTCCTGTTCTGAACTGTGCATCAGCGGGTATTTCTGTGACCTGGTCAAATGGTTTGTCCAGAATAAGGATACCACCTGCTCCTGCACCACCATTACCAAAGTTGTTGGCATCTTTACCGTTGTTGCCACTCATAAAACTGTTATATAATCCACTGAAGGCAACGTCCCAGCGCGTAGTTTGTGCAAGGTTAGCGGCGGTAGCTTGTTTGTTTTCCAAACTAAAATAGATAGTAGGCTGTGGAGCTGTAGGGTTTGCGTCATCTGTTGGTGCTGCAAAATTTTCTACCCGTTGTAATTTGTAAAAGGGTACGGACCCGCTTACTGGCGGGTCAACTGGTTTTCCCGGATCGACCGGGTTGGGATCGCTGCTTTTAGCGCAGGAAGTAATCAGAAAGAGTGCGAGGACAGGCAAAATAAGCAGTGGCCTGATTGTGTGCTTCATATCTTGAAGAGTTTTCATGTCTTAATCTTTAGTGGATAAGTTTCTGCTGCCGTCTTGTTGTACGAAATAACGGAAGGTGAAGTAAGGAGCTGGCCAGTTCAGATCACTCACTGTAGCAGGGGCACCTTTATACATACTGATCATTTGTAGTTTTGCATACTTGCCTTCTGCGGTGCGTAAAATATAAGTTCTGTTTTTAACCGGAACTGCAATATGAGTTTTAAGCTCGTAGAAGTACCAGCCATTACCAGCTCCTGAATCCCAGCCGGCAGAAGCAATTGCATTGTTGGTAAACTCAGTATCAGAAGGTGCTTCTTTAACCTGATCGTAGGCTTGATTGACTACAAGCATTGCTCCTTTTCCAGTACTGCCGGGGTTACTGACTGCGTTATTCGGAGTCACATAAGAGTTGTATTCTTTAGTAAAGGAGATATCCCATTCTGTAGTTGACTTTTTACTGAGCTCTGCTTTTGCCCCGGTTTTAAAGCTAAAATAGAAGGGGGCAAATTCTTTTCCACTGCCCACGGTATTGCCAACATCTCCCGGCAAGTCATTGATTACCGTGCTTTTGCCGTCTTCCAGTTGTGGCTTAATCTCGTCTTTGGTGCAGGCTGTGAACAGGATCAGCATTGCGGGTAAGAACAGAAGTTGTTTAAGTAATTTTATGTTCATTTTATGATTTTTTTAAGGTTGGTCTTTAAAGAATTTCCAGGTAATCCCGCCTACAATAGTGCGGCCTTGTTGTGCTGGCATAAGCTGATCTCGGTAATCGAACAGGTTATCGGCTGTGAGCTGAACAGAAAGGTGTTTATTGTAAAAAGTCTTTTGTACGGAGGCATTGAAAAGGAAAAAGCTGCGGACAAATGTGTCATATTTATCAATAAAGTTATTGGCACGGTTGGCTTCCATAAAGCCATATTTGCTGCGGTAGTTTACTCTGAAGGAACCTGTTAATCCGGATTTTTCGTGTTCATAGGTGAACTTGATATTAGCCATGTGGCGGGAGCGGTTTGCCATACCGAAGTAATCCGGCCTGACAGATCTCCGCATCACATTTTTATCGGTATCATAAATTTGCCCGTAAAGGCCTTGCCCGGTTTTAATGGAGTCTACGACACCACGGTCTATGGCATAAAGTAACTGGTAACCGGCATTAATGTTCAGGGAGCGTGTTGCATTCCAGTTCAAGCTTATTTCAGTTCCTGTCAGGTAAGCTCTGGCAATATTTACGTAAGAAAATATCTGCTGTCCGCTGGTTTTTGTAGCGACTTGTTCGGAGTTGATGAAGTTTTTAATGTCGTTATAAAATACATTGACATCCAGCTTAAGAGATTTGATGGCGGTAAGTGTAAAGCCTGTGCTGTAAGAAACAGAACGTTCTGGTTTCAACTGACCTACACGACTGGCAATGGGCCAGACACTGCTGATCTGGCCTGCATCTTTCAGGATTTGTATTTCCCTGGAAAATTCTTCCGCTCCTAATACAGTATATCCGGTTTGAAGATTGGTAAAGACCAGGTAGAGTTGCTGGAAGTTCGGTGTTTTAAATCCGGTACCGATAGCCGCTTTAAAAGTTAAATCTTTGATCGGCGTATAACGGAATCCAATACTTGGATTGACTTTGCTGCCATATTTGTCATGATAGTCGTAACGTGCACCACCAGTAATTCCGATTTTAGCAGTTGGTTTCCAATCTGCCTGAAAGTAAGCAAAGTAATTGCTCATGTCTTTTGATCCGCGGTAGGAGACATCATTTAAATGTTCGTATGCACCACCAATTCCACCTGTGAGATTCAGGTTTCTGGCTAATTCCTGCGTTGCCTGAACTTCTGCCCTGTGCAGGTATTGGGTAAACCTGTTTCCCGGAATCAATGCCCCGCTATTGAGATCGGTAATGTCCTGTTCTGTTTGATAACGGGTCAGGTAGTATTGTGTCTTTAGTCTTAAACCGTTTCTGAAATTGTTGTTTAAGGAGAGCGATCCGTTAAGGTCACGTTCATCCAGGACGTCAGTACTTGGTCTTACGCCATAATTTAGTTCATTAACGGAATGACGGGTCGTATAACGGCCGTTAAAGTTCAGTGTAGAAATTTCATTGAGCATATATCTGCCTCTTCCTTGCAGGGAGTAACTGTCAAATGGCGGAGCAGTTTTTCCTTCTTTCAGGTAGGGGTTTGCATTGAAACCATCGGTGCGGTAATAGTTTGCAGACAGATAGGCTGATCCTTTTTTGCCGGCAAAGGGTGTTTCACCTTCCAGAGTCGCATCCACAAGATTATAACTTCCATAACGTAAGGCGGCAAGTCCTTGTGGCTGGGTAATGTTTTTACGGGTCACAATATTCACAACGCCTGCGAGCGCTTCACTTCCGTATAAGCAGGAGGATGCACCCTTAATGATTTCAATACGTTCAATATTGGATACTGTAATGCGGGAAAGGTCGAAGTTTCCTGAATTACGGCCTACCATGGGCTGGCCGTCAATCATAATCATAGTATAACCGCTGTCAAATCCCTGCATCTGCAAGCCAACTGCTCTGTTGCCTGAGCCTATGTCACTGACAATGGCAAGCCCGGTTTGTTCTTTCAATACTTCATCCAGTCTGCGGCTGCCCATTTGTTCAATGGTTTTGCGGGTAATAATGGTGCTGGGCATGATAGAGTTTACCATGTCAATCAGGTTATCCGGATTATGATGACCGGTGCTGATATTGACTTCGTCCAGCCCGTTTTCTGCGGTATGAAGTTTAATGCTGATAGGTTTGTTCGTTGAATTGATCTCGGTTTCTATGGTATAAGAACTAAATCCTACGGCGGTTACTTTGAGGGTGTAGGTTCCCGTATAAAGATGGTTAAGCTCGAAACTTCCGTTTTTATCACTGATTGCAACGCTATGGTCTGGTTCGAGTATAACAGACGCACCGGCAAGTACATTATTCTTCTCGTCTGTTATTTTTCCTTTCAGCGTACCTTTGGTTTGGGCATTTGCTGTAAGTGCATACAGAGTTAAGATAAATATAGTGCTGTAGAATTTTTTGATTTCAGTGCTGTAATACATTATTATTTTTAATCGATCTAAATAAGACGATGAGGCAAAACTGGCTAATTAATTCCATATATGGTTTGTTCGATGCGTATTAAGATTTATTCAAAACGTATTATCTTTTATTCAATCCGTATTATTCTTTTCGTTGTTTGATGATTTTTGAACTTATTTTTATACTTATAGTTGCATTAAAGTGGTCATAAACAACATGTTTTTAATTTTAATGTGAATCAGAGCTGCTTATTACAGCAAAATACGGATTGAATAAATGAAAACAGACTGCTTGTATTTAGATTGATTAAACGCGTTGTTTGCAGAACGAATTTAAATCAATATGAAGAAAATAAGCTGTTTGTTTTTAATGATTACCTGGTGTTTAGGAGTGTATGCTGTTGTTCCAAAGCGGATTATAACTTTAGGTGCAGCATTGTCCGAAACTACTGATGCCTTAGGTCTTGGGAAAAATATTGTTGCGGTAGATGTGACTACTACTTATCCTGTTTTCCTGAATAAGTTACCTAAAGTGAGTAACAACAGGTCTGTTTCGGCAGAAGCATTGATTGCTTTTGCTCCTGATCTGGTGCTTGCACCGGAAGGAACGGTATCTAAAGAAATTCAATATCAGCTAAAGTCTGCTGGTATCCGCTTTGTCAGCATTAAACAGGAATATTCTGTAAATGGTGCTTTAAAATTTATCCGTGAGGTGGCAGCAGCATTAGAGGTTACTGCTAAAGGAGAAGCATTGGCGAAACAAACGGAATTGAAAGTTAAGCAGTCTTTAGCCCGGATAAAGACAACTGGTAAACCTGCCAAAGTTCTTTTCATCTATGCGAGGGGTACCGGAGTGATGATGGTGGCTGGTAAGAAGTCAAGTTTGGATGCTCTGATTAACTTGTCGGGCGGTAAAAATGCAATTCAGGAATTCGAAGATTTTAAGCCTTACACTACAGAAGCTCTGGTCAAAGCGAATCCGGATGTGATTTTAATGTTTGATTTTGGATTGACAAGTCTTGGCGGTCTCAATGGAATTTTAAAGCTGCCGGGGGTAGGGCAAACTACAGCGGGTAAAAATAAAAGGATTGTACAGATGGATCCGGCATTGTTAAGCAATTTTAGTGTTCGCCTGGATCAGGCTATCACAGCATTAAATGAAAAACTGACTGGATTGTAAATCGATATGAAGCCTGTTTTTTTTTATTTCTTATTAACTGCGGCCTTGCTGGTCGCTTTATCTTTTTCTCTGGGCTTAGGGGCAATGGATATTCCGGTTAAAGATGTGCTGGTTATTTTATTGCGGAAGGTTGGTCTTTTTCAAGCGCATCCGGTTGCAGAGCAGTATGAAACTGTGATCCGGATTGTACGTTTACCAAGGGTTATCCTGGGGGTGCTGGTGGGTGCAGGCTTAGGTATATCAGGAGCTGCGGTTCAGGGTATTTTCAGAAACCCGCTTGCTGAGCCAGGATTGATTGGTATTTCGGCAGGGGCTTCTTTAATTGCTGTAGCGATTATTGCATTGGAGGTTGGTGTACTTGCCGGTCTTGGTAATTTATTAGGTTATTATCTGCTGGCATTCGGGGCTTTTGCGGGCGCGGGTATAGCAGCAATGCTGGTTTATCAGATTTCCCGCTCAGACGGGAAGCCAAATGTGGCAACGATGTTGTTGGCAGGAATTGCAATTAATGCGTTGGCTGGTGCTTTAACTGGATTAATTACTTACCTGGCTAATGAACAGCAGCTGCGCAATATTACGTTTTGGATGCTGGGCAGTCTGGCGGGGGCAACCTGGGAAACGGTACTGGCTTTATTGCCTTTCGTTTTGATCCCGGTGGTATTGCTTCCTTTTATGGGCAAGGCTTTAAATGCTTTTGCTTTGGGAGAAGCGCAGGCAGATCATCTGGGGCTGAAAGTAAATCAGGTGAAACGCCGTGTGGTCATCCTGGCCACTATGGCAGTTGGTGCTGCGGTTGCAGTCTCCGGGGTTATTGGTTTCGTCGGCTTGTTAGTACCGCATACGATCCGCTTATTTATAGGAGTGGACAATAAATATGTATTGCCTGCATCGGCTTTACTGGGTGCGTTAATCCTGACTTTGGCAGATATGATTGCAAGAACTATAGTTTCGCCGGTAGAATTACCTATTGGAGTGATCACTGCACTTTTGGGAACACCATTGTTCCTGTATATTTTAATTAAAGACAAGAAGAAATTGCTTCAATAAAATCAGCTGATGTTAACAGTAGAAAATATTACGTACGAAATCAATAACAGGACGCTGGTTAAGAATCTTTCTTTTAGTATGCGTTGTGGAGAAGTGGTCGCTATTCTGGGTGCTAATGGTGCCGGAAAGTCTACTTTACTCAAAATGCTGAGTGGAGAGAAGAAAAATGCGGAAGGAAATATTTTATTGAATGGCAAGGCTATCCATGGTTATGCTTCTGGTGAACTGGCAAAAAAACGCGCAGTGCTCAGTCAGCATAATGTGGTTAATGTAGATTTTCTGGTGAAGGATATTGTGATGATGGGCAGGTATCCGCATTATAAAAGCAGTCCTGGTAAAAATGACCGGAATGTAGTGCGGCAGACTATGGACGTGTGCGGGGTGACTGAACTGGAAGAGCGTTCGATCTTAACTTTATCTGGCGGGGAGCAGCAGCGTGTACAACTAGCAAGGGTACTGGCTCAGATCTGGGATTGTCCGGGTGCGTTACTGTTAATGGATGAACCTGTTTCGGGTATGGATTTACAGTATCAGCAGCAAACACTGGCGATCGTAACCGCATTGGCGAGAAAAGATTTTATGGTGATTACGGTATTACATGATATCAATCTTGCGGCGCAATATGCGGATCGGATATTAATGCTGAAAAATGGGCGCAAGTGGAACGATGGCAGCCCGGCCGAAGTGCTGAATACGAGAAATGTTTATAATATATTTTCAATTGAGGCGGATGTCAATATCAATCGTCATACTTTAAAACCTTTTGTACTTCCAAAGGAGGTACTGATAGATTCAAATAAATTTCATTCTAATTCACATCATATGAGTACTGATAATCTGAATACTTTAAAAGAGACTTATCTGTCTTACAAAAATGCTAATCCCGGAAAAAGAATCCGCGATGTAGCGGCTGCGCTTAACGTAAGTGAGGCTGAACTGCTAATGACTGGCCTTGGTGAAACAGTCACCCGTTTAAATCCTGATTTTGAATCTGTTTTAAAAGCGGTACCTACTCTGGGACATGTGATGGCATTGACACGTAATGAGTACTGTGTGAATGAGCGCAAGGGTGCTTATGAGAAGATTTCATTTACACCGCATGCTGGCCTGGTGTTAGGAGATGATATTGACCTGCGTTTATTCTTAGGTAGCTGGAAACATGGTTTTGCTGTAGTAGAGGAACGCACTACGAGTTTGCAGTTTTTTGATGGAATGGGCGTAGCTGTTCATAAAATCTATCTGACTGAAAAAAGTAATCCGGATGCTTTCAAGAGTTTGGTGGAGAGTTTTACTGCAGATGATCAGCAGGCAGCGGTAATTAGTAGGGATCAGCAAAAAAGGCCTGCTGCCGGCAAACCGGATAGTGAGATTGACCTGGCTGGTTTTCAGGAAGGCTGGAATAATATGCAGGATACGCATGAATTCTTTATGCTGATGCGCAAGTTTTGGGTCAGCAGGATTCAGGCGATGCATCTTGCGCCAGCGGGCAGAACAAAAGAAATTGCAGTAGATACTTTTAAAGGGTTTATTACTGAATGTGCGGAACGTCAGGTTCCCGTTATGGTATTTACTGGTAATCCGGGTTGTATCCAGATCCACTCAGGACTGGTTACTAATTTGCTGGAAAAAGGGGAGTGGTTTAATGTGCTTGATCCTGAGTTTAACCTGCACCTGAGATTAGATGGTATTGCGAGTGTGTGGCATGTGGTGAAACCTTCTGTTGATGGTGACATTAATTCGCTGGAGATCTATGATAAGGATGGAGAGATGATCGTTCAGTTTTTTGGGAAACGCAAGCCTGGTATTCCTGAACTGGAGCAGTGGCGCGAAGTGCTGAAACTGGAGTTCGCATAATGCCAGGCATTATGCTCTGACTCCACTTGGCAGGATGCCAAAATACTTTTTAAATGCTTTGCTGAAATTAGCCTGATGTTTGAAACCGGTAAGACCTGAGACTTCATATACACTCATTTCTTCTTCGAGTAATAAACGCCGGGCTTTTTCCATACGCAGCCTGGTAATATAGTCGTACATGGTTACGCCATAGTATTCTTTAAACCCTGTACGGAGTTTAAATTCATTGAGCAAAATTTCTTTGGCCAGTTCTTTATGGGTAGGAGGGGTCACGTATCTTTCGTTTAAGATTGTACGGGCTTGTTCCAGCCGGTCAAAATCCCCGGTTTTAAAGAGATCTTGTTTGACAGAACCGCCACCATCGTTTCTCAACTGCTCGAGCTGATACATTAGTAGTTCAAGTATTTTGGATTCGGTATGAAGCCTTTTTAATTCTCCCATCTGCCGGCAATCCCGGATTTCGTTGATCACTCTTCTCATCTCGGGCGTAACAGCCATATCTTCGTTAGAGAAAGAGGTAAATTGTCCTTTTTCTATATCCCTGACAAATCGTTCGTGTAAAATGGAGTGACGATCTATTAAAGAGAAATAGTAATCCTTCGAAAGGACAATCATAAAATAGGTATATTCTACTTTGGCAATTAATTCATGACTGGCCTGGGTAGAGGGAATGTAACGAATGTTATGCCGGCTGTTACCATGTGATGCAGTTGACATCTTTTTTCCCGATGCATTTTTATAGAAGATAAATTGACTGGTAATGGTTTCTCCGTTAATATCGGTATGGATATTGGTGGATTCGTCAAACAGCATAGTGGAGTGCATCAGAAACATACCTCCGGTTGTTAGCTGATAATTGACCATTTGTACTGGCGGGCGCTGGATCATCACCTGTTTTTCTGCCAGTGTATTGTTAGGAGAGTAAATGTCAGGGACGTCTTCAATGAATAACCATTCGTCAAGATCTGAAATTTTAGCTTTGACTATCATCTGATTTATTTTTCCAAATATACTTGTTTTATTTATAAAGATTCTAAATAAAAGCATTGATTCCTTAATAATATGCTATTGAACCGGGAGTCGTTTTTAACGAATATTTCCTTATTTTTGCGGCAGTTTATACAAAACAGAATAATCTTAATTAAAATGAGCGTAACAAGAGGACCAATATCAAAATTCATGGAAGGGCATTACCTCCATTTCAATGCAGCAGCAATGATGGATGCGGCTAAAGGCTATGAAACGCATTTAGATGAAGGTGGTAAAATGATGATTACCCTTGCTGGTGCAATGAGTACTGCTGAACTGGGAATTTCATTAGCAGAGATGATCCGTCAGGATAAAGTTTCTATAATTTCATGTACAGGTGCAAATCTGGAAGAGGATATTATGAACCTTGTTGCCCATTCACATTATAAACGTGTACCTAACTACCGTGATTTAACTCCTCAGGACGAGTGGGATTTATTGGAAAACCACTACAACCGTGTAACTGATACTTGTATCCCTGAAGAAGAAGCTTTCAGACGTTTACAGAAACATATTCAGGAGATCTGGACAAATGCTGAAAAAGCAGGTGAGCGTTATTTCCCGCATGAGTATATGTACAAAATGTTATTGAGCGGTGTGCTTGAGCAATATTATGAAATCGACCCTAAAAATTCATGGATGCTTGCAGCTGCGGAAAAAAATCTGCCGATTGTAGTTCCGGGATGGGAAGATTCAACGATGGGAAATATCTTCGCTTCGTATGTAATGAAAAATGAATTACAGGCTTCTACAGTAAAAAGTGGAATCGAGTACATGGGTTACCTTGCGGACTGGTATATTAAGAACAGCGGTGGAAAAGGAATTGGGTTCTTCCAGATTGGTGGTGGTATTGCAGGAGATTTCCCAATTTGTGTAGTACCTATGTTATATCAGGATATGGAAATGGAAAATATCCCTTTCTGGACTTATTTCTGTCAGATCTCTGATTCTACTACTTCTTATGGGTCGTATTCTGGTGCTGTACCAAACGAAAAGATTACGTGGGGCAAGCTGGACATTCATACACCTAAGTTCATTGTAGAGTCTGATGCAACTATTGTAGCACCATTGATTTTTGCCTGGATATTAAAAATGTAAATTATAATTCCAAATCCTTATCTGGATTTTTGTCGTATAGAAAATCAGCAAATAGAAAAATTTGCTGATTTTCTTCGTTTAAAGCCACTAAAACGAAAAGTTTAGAATGATTATAAATTGTATTTACTGTCATTTCTTTGTCATTGGTAACTTAATAAATTTTACTTTTGTGGACGTTTTGGTGAAGAACAAGAGTTTAAACATCAATACGGTCATTACAGTTTTTTAAAATAAAGCATAAAATACTCATTATGAGGAATATCTCATTGATCATTAGAAGAGTTTGGAAGTCGGCATTTATGTTTACGGCTCTATCTGTTTTAATCGTTTCTGGTACGCAAGCACAAGACGCAGTAGAAGGTAGAAAAATCTTCAAGGAAAAATGTACTTCATGTCATGCACTGGACCGCGATCTGATCGGCCCGGCATTACAAACGATTGTACCTACAAAGAGCGAAGCGTTTTTGTTAAAATGGATCAACAATGCTCCGGCATTTATCGCGTCGGGAGACAAAGAGGCTGTAGAGGCTTCGAAGTTCAATCCGAATGCCGACATGACAGCGTTTCCATCATTAACGCCTGAGCAGATTAAAAGCATCCTTGCTTACGTAAAAGTAGGTGAGCCTAAGAAAGCAGAAGTTGCTGGTGCGGCTACTGGTTCTGATGAAGTTTCAAACTTCTCTATCGTAGGAGTAATTGCAGTAATCCTGATCTCTATCATTGTATTAGTGATCCTGGCAAGAGCAATCAAAATGCTTGAGCGCCTGATCCTGAAAAAACAAGGTGTAGAAATCGAAGAAGACGAAGAGAAAACGTCGATGTTAGCTGGCATTGGTCAGTTATTCAAAAACAAGAAGTTTGTTTTCTTCGTGATCCTGTGCTTAGTGATAAGCTTAGGTTCATTTGGATGGATGGGCATGTGGAACACTGGTGTTTCTACAGGTTACCAGCCAACACAGCCAATTAAATTCTCTCACGAGTTACACGCTGGTGTAAACCAGATTGATTGTCAGTACTGTCACGCTGGTGCATTCGAATCTAAAAACGCAACCATACCTTCGCTTAACGTTTGTATGAACTGTCACAAACAGGTACAGGCCAGAGACAGCCATGATGGAAACATCTCTCCTGAGATCCAGAAAATCTACAATGCATTAGGTTACGATGCAGATAAAATGACTTATGACAAGTCTAAAGAAAAACCAATTGAGTGGGTACGTGTTCACAACCTTCCTGATTTTGCTTACTTCAATCACTCACAACACGTTGTTGTAGCTGAAGAAGCTATCCGTAAAGAAAAAGGGTTGAAACCAAACGAACCAGTTTGTTTTGCTTGTCACGGACCAGTTAATACAATGGAAGAGATCTATCAGTATTCTCCTCTAACCATGAAATGGTGTATCAACTGTCATAAAGACACCAAGTTAGAAGTTAAAGACAACGCATTCTACACCAAAATTATTGAGGCTCATGAGAAAATCAAAAAAGGTGAGAAAATTACACCAGCAGCACTAGGTGGAATTGAGTGTGGTAAATGTCACTATTAATAGAGTTTAGTAAAAAGAACGTTCGATAAACAGTAATATAGCTTAAATGGAAAGCAATAAAAAATACTGGAAAGGCTTAGAGGAATTTAACAAGACCTCCGATTTTGTTGAAAACAACAGAAACGAATTTGCGGAGCCGCTTCCAATAGAAGATGTTTTAAATGAAGCAGGATTAAGTACAGTAACTCCTCGCCGTGACTTTTTAAAAGCCTTAGGCTTTGGTCTTGGTGCGGTAACACTTGCCGCTTGTCAGCCTGCTCCGATTCACAAATCAATACCTTACCTGATTAAACCTGAAGAAGTAATCCCGGGTATCCCGAATTACTATGTGTCAAGTTATAATGGTCAGAGCATCCTGGTGAAAACCAGAGAGGGCAGGCCGATCAAGATTGAGCCAAACCCAAATGCGGGTGAGTTCAATTGCGGTACTGATGCGCAGGCTCAGGCTTCTGTATTAGATTTGTACGATGTTTCGAAACTTAAAGCACCTGTATTAAAGAATGATGAGACTACCTGGGCGAAGGTTGATGCATTTGTAGCTTCAGAGCTGGCAAAAGCAAAAGCTTCGGGCAAGAAAATCCGCATCGTTTCTTCATCTGTAAACAGTCCTTCTACTAAAGCAGTAGTTGCAGACTTTATAGCTGCTTATCCTGCAACTAAACATGTACAGTACGATGCCGTATCTTATACTGGTATCATCAAAGCAAATGAGAATAGCTTTGGTAAAGCTGTAATTCCTAAATATAACTTCGACAAAGCTGACTTAATCGTGAGTTTTGCTGCTGACTTTTTAGGAACATGGATTAGCGGAGAAGAATTTACTTCTCAGTATGTGGCTAACAGAAACCACAAATCATTGGCAAAAGGTAAAATGTCACGTCACTTCCAGTTCGAAGCTGGTATGAGTTTGACAGGTACCAATGCTGATACACGTATCCCGGTTAAATTATCAGAGCAGGGTCCTGCACTGATAACCTTATATAATGCAATCACTAACGGCAATTTAGCTGGTGGTTCTTTACCTAAGAACGGTACTGCTGAAAAAGCGCTTAAACTTGTTGCTAAAGAACTAGTTCAGCAAAAAGGAAAAGCTTTAGTAGTATGTGGTTCTAACGATGTTTCTACTCAAATCCTGGTTAATGCGATCAACTCTGCTATCGGCAGTTATGGTACGACTATAGATTTGGATAATCCAAACAAACGTTATGCTGGTAATGACGCTGAATTTGCAGAATTCTTAAATGAGATGAACAGAGGCGAAGTTGCTGCTGTATTCTTCCTGGATAACAATCCTGCTTACGATGTGGTTAATACTAAATCATTTACTGATGGATTAAGTAAAGTTCCATTGAAAGTTTCTTTCTCAGACCGTAAGGATGAGACTTCAACTTTATGTGATGTGATTGCAACTAATCAGAATTACTTAGAGGCATGGGGTGATGCAAATAGCTACGAAGGATATTATTCTATCGTTCAGCCAACAATCAACCCAGTGTTCAATTCACGTCAGGCTGAAGAAAGTTTACTGATCTGGTCTAACGCACCTGTTAAAGAATACTACCAGTATGTGCGTAACAACTGGGAGAAAAATATACTTCCGGCTTTCGGTAAATCATGGAATGATGTATTAGAGACTGGCGTTTTTGCTTCGGCACCTAAAACAGCAGGTTCTTATACTTTCAACCTTTCATTAGCGGCTGTTGCTCCTTCAGTAGTGAAAAGCAGTGCTGCTTTAGCTAAGGACATTGAGCTTCAGGTTTATGAAAGTGTAGCAATGCGCGATGGTAAACATGCCAACAATGCATTTTTACAGGAATTACCTGATCCGGTTTCTAAAGTAACCTGGGATAACTACATTGCTCTTGCGCCTAAGTTCGCTGAGTCATTGGGAATCAAAGAATTCGACGTTGTTGACGTTAAAGGAAGCAACGGATATAAAATCACTTTACCAGTTCTGGTTCAGCCAGGACAAGCACAGGGTACTGCTTCTATAGCTTTAGGTTATGGACGTACTAAAGTGGGTAAAGCTGGTGATAACGTAGGTCAGAATGCTTATCCATTCGTAACTTTCAGCAATGGAACGTTACAGTATGCAAATACGATCACGATCACTAAAACCGGTGCTACCAACGAGCTTGCGCAAACGCAGACTCACCACTCTTTTGAAGGAAGAAACATTATCCGCGAAGCAACTTTCAAGGAATATGTGAAAAATCCTTCTGCGGGTACTGGTAAACACGACAGTGAACATAAAACTTACGATTTATGGGATAAATACGAAAAACCAGGTAACAACTGGGTAATGGCAATCGACCTGAATGCTTGTACTGGTTGTGGTTCTTGTATTGTTGCCTGTAACGTAGAAAATAACATCCCTGTTGTTGGACGCGATGAGGTTCGCAGACGCAGAGAGATGCACTGGATCCGTATTGACCGTTACTATAGCTTTGAAGAAGGCGATAAGAGCGTATCTGAGGAGAAAGAAATTGCACACATGGAAAATCTTGACCGTGTGTCAGTTGTTCATCAGCCGATGTTATGTCAGCACTGTGATCACGCTCCTTGTGAAACTGTTTGTCCTGTATTGGCAACGACCCACTCTTCGGATGGTCTGAACCATATGGCTTATAACCGTTGTGTAGGTACACGTTACTGTGCAAATAACTGCCCGTACAAAGTACGTCGTTTCAACTGGTTTAACTACTGGAATGATTCACGTTTCGATAACTACCTGAACAATGAATTTACTCAGCTGGTTCTTAACCCTGATGTAACTACACGTTCAAGAGGGGTTATGGAGAAATGCTCAATGTGTATCCAACGTATCCAGGCTGGTAAATTGTCAGCTAAGATTGCGAAACGTCCATTGAAAGATGGAGATATCAAAATGGCATGTCAGGAAGCTTGTTCAGCCAATGCAATTATATTTGGTGATGGCAATGATCCGGAATCGGAAGTATCGAAAGCATTACGTAGTGAGCGTATTTACTATGTATTGGAAGAGATCAATACACAACCGGGAGTAGGTTACATGACAAAAATTAGAAACACAGATTCATTACCAACAGTACAAGCGTAAGCTGATATTAAAGAAAACACATTATGTCAGGACATAACGAATCAATATTAAGAGAACCACTAATCACCGGCAATGATATCACGTATGCAAAAATTACGGATGATATCTTAATGCCAGTTGAGAATAAGCCCAACAGGGCCTGGTGGATAGGTTTTATAGTTTCCCTTATGGGAGCAACCTTATGGTTAGTTGCAGTAAGTTATACTTTCTGGAACGGTATCGGATCATGGGGTCTGAACAAAACTGTAGGATGGGCATGGGATATCACCGGTTTCGTATGGTGGGTAGGTATTGGTCACGCAGGAACACTGATTTCGGCGGTATTATTACTCTTCCGTCAAAACTGGCGTAACTCAATTAACAGGTCGGCAGAAGCGATGACAATTTTCGCCGTTATCTGTGCCGCAACGTATGTTGTATCCCACATGGGAAGACCATGGTTAGCTTACTGGGTATTACCTTTACCAAATCAGTTCGGTTCACTTTGGGTAAACTTTAACTCACCGCTGGTGTGGGATATGTTTGCGATCTCTACTTACTTCTCTGTATCCTTATTATTCTGGTATACGGGTTTATTACCAGATATCGCTACTATCCGTGACCGTGCAACAGGTGTACGCCGCAGAATTTACTCTATCTTCTCTTTCGGATGGAGTGGTAACGTTAAAACATGGCAGCGTTTTGAGACAGTGTCTCTGATCCTTGCCGGTATCTCTACTCCACTGGTACTTTCGGTACACACGATTGTATCGATGGACTTTGCAACCTCGGTTATTCCGGGATGGCACACTACGATTTTCCCTCCATACTTTGTGGCTGGTGCGATCTTCTCTGGTTTCGCCATGGTGTTAACCTTATTACTGGTTGCCCGTAAAGTATTGGGTCTTGAAAACTACATCACCATGTTCCACATTGAATCGATGAACAAGATCATCATTCTTACAGGATCGATCGTGGGTGTGGCTTACATCACTGAGTTTTTTATTGCCTGGTATTCAGGTTCAGAATATGAAGCATATGCATTCATCAACCGTTCAACTGGTCCATACTGGTGGGCATACTGGATGATGATGACTTGTAACGTAATTTCTCCGCAGTTACTGTGGTTTAAGAAAATCCGTTTGAGCATCCCTGCAACATGGATCTTATCTATCGTGGTAAACATCGGTATGTGGTTTGAGCGTTTCGTAATTATCGTTACTTCATTACACCGTGATTACCTTCCATCAAGTTGGGCGATGTTCTATCCTACATGGGTAGATGTGAGTGTCTTTGTAGGTTCAATCGGGGTATTCTTTACTTTATTCCTGTTGTTCTTAAGAGTTCTGCCTTCAATTGCAATTGCTGAGGTGAAACTATTACTTAAAACATCAAGTGAGCAAGCTAAACTTGCACAGATTAAAGAAGGTCATTTGGACAAAACTCACGTTAAAGAATACGTTGAGTCTTTAGAGAAATTTGATAGTGTTAAACAAGAAGAATACGCAAAAATATAACAATGAGTAATATCAAATATATTTTAGGCAGTTTTGGCGATCCTGACGAAATGATGCATGGCATCGAAAAGTTACAGGAGAACAACATTAAGATCCATGATGTTTATACGCCTATGCCTATCCACGGCATCGAAGCCAAACTAGGAATTAAAAGATCAAGATTGGATATCCTTGCATTTTTCTGCGGGATAACAGGAACAGTATCAGCATTTGCACTGATCTATCTTACCTCGGTAGTAGACTGGAGACATAATATTGGTGGTAAACCAGCATTCGCATTACCGGATTTTATTCCGATTATGTTTGAGGTAACTATTTTATTCTGTGCATTTGGATTAGTAGGATCTTATTATGCATCTACTCACCTTTTCCCGGGAAGAGCGCCAAGAGTAATGGACTTAAGAGCCACAGATGATAGATTTATTATAGCTGTTGATGCTCAGGAAAATGGAGATCACAGTAAAATTGACGGACTATTAAAAGAAGCTGGTGCTATAGAAGTTAAGCACAATGAAAGGAAGTATATTAGCTATGAATAAGAATAAAATAGTTGCAGCCTCATTTGTTGTTCTTGCCCTGGCTGTTACAACACTTTCGTCTTGCAGGAATAAGAATAATCCAGGTTTGGAATATGCGAGGAATATGTATGATCATATTGCTTATGATCCTGACCAGCCGAATAAGAATTTTGCAAACGGACAAACTGCACAAACACCTCCTGCGAATACAAGCCCGGTAGGATTTGTAAAGTATGAGTATGCAAATACTAAAGAAGGTTATGAAGCCGCAGGTTTAAATCTGCACAACCCTCTAGCTAAGACACCACAGAACTTATTGTCAGGTAAACATTACTTTACTGTATTCTGCGGACCTTGTCACGGTGAAAAAGGAGATGGTAAAGGACACCTTGTTCAAATTGAGAAATTTACAGGTGTACCAGCTTATCATGGTGATGCAGCGTCATCACGTGGTGGCTTGATGAAAGATTTATCGGAAGGTAAAATCTATCACACTATCATGTACGGATTAAATAACATGGGGTCACATGCCTCTCAGCTTACTCCAGATCAAAGATGGAAAGTTGTGATGTATGTTCAACAATTACAAAAAATACAATAGAAAAGCAGATATAAATGGGAACTCACAATTATAATTTCAATGAGCAGTTTGAGTTTACAGGAAAAGCTAAAACTTTAAGCATAGCGGCGATCGTTATTGGTATCGCAAGTATAGCTTATGGTTTTTCTGATCATGGACTTCATGAGCGGACTTTTGCCAACCTGTTACTTATGGCCTATTACTTCGCCTGTGTATGTATGTCGGGTGCATTCTTTTTAGCTGTTCAGTTTGTAGCGCAGGCAGGATGGTCTGCATCAATCTTACGTGTGCCTCAGGCTATGGCAAGAACATTGCCTGTCGCAGTAGTAATCCTGATCGTGGTTATCAGTCTGGGACTATACACACACAATCTTTATCACCACTGGAATGCACCGGGCTTAACTGATCCGTCTTCCACTAACTATGATAAATTAATCGATGGAAAGTCTGCTTTCTTAAATGTACCTTTCTTTTTAGGACGTCAGGTTGTATTTTTAAGTATCTATTCTTTCTTCGCTATCTTACTTTCTAAATTATCAACTAACGAAGATTTAGAAGGCGGATTAAATTCATACACGAAAAGTTTTAAATACTCTTGTATATTTTTAGTTATCTACGGCTTTACTACGCCAATCTTTGCATTTGATACGGTGATGTCATTAGAAGCACACTGGTTCTCAACAATGTTTGGATGGTACAATTTCGCAGCAATGTGGGTGAGCAGTTTAGCTACTATAGCTGTAATTATCATCCTGTTGAGAAAAGCAGGTTATATGCAATGGGTTAACAATAGTCACCTTCATAACTTAGGTCAATTCATCTTCGGGTTCTCAATTTTCTGGACTTATGTATGGTTTGCACAATTTATGTTGATCTATTATGCCAACATGCCGGAAGAAACTGTGTATTTTTACAAACGATTTGAGTTTTACAAGTTCTGGTTCTTTTTGAATTTAGTGATGAACTTCCTTGCTCCGGTTCTGTTGTTGATGGACCGTGACAATAAAAGACAGGAAAATATCATGCTTGGTGTTTGTATAATTGTATTATGCGGTCACTGGGTAGATTATTACCAAATGATTATGCCTGGAACTGTAGAATCACATAATGGTTTTGGTATTATTGAAATAGGTACAGCAATCGGTTTTGTAGGCTTGTTTACCTTTACAGTATTATCTTCATTAAGTAAGAAACCTTTAATTGCAAAGAATCACCCTTTCTTACAGGAAAGTCTGAATCACCATTTGTAGTAACTGGTTAGAGAGTATATACATTAATTTATAGTAGAAGTACATCGTACTACTTTTAAGAAAATGAGTTTAAGAAAATATATAAGCAATAAGACAATAGCGGCCCTGGCAGTAATTCTTACTGTGTTTGCAAATACGAGCGCATTTGCACAAGAAGCTGCCGCCGGTGCTGCCGCTACGGCTGCGAAAAAACCTATTGATATGTTCCCGATCTATAAGTCGGCAGCATTTTATACCCTGTTATTTTTACTGCTTTGCTTATTTATAGCAATAGTTGGTAAAGCAATGCGGGTATATGAATTGACACGTGAAGCTCAGGATAAACCTGCCGGCATCAACTGGAATACAGTAAATGGTGTTCTTTTTGTGATTTTCTTAATCGTCGGATTATACGGTGTTTACTTTGAATATACAGTTCATGGAAAGATGATCCTTCCGGATGCTGCTTCAGAGCACGGTGCAAAGATTGACCAGATGTTTAACATCACGTTGATCCTGACTACTATCGTATTCATCGGAACACACCTTGTATTATTCCTGTTCTCGTACTTCTACAAGAATACTGGTAAGAGAAAAGCTTATTACTACCCACATAATAATGCATTAGAGCGTATCTGGACAATTGTTCCGGCGTTAGTGCTTACGGTATTGGTATTAATGGGATTCCTTACCTGGAGATCAATTTTCTACAAAATCGAAGATCCTAATAATAAGCCATTGAGCATCGAGATTACTTCTCAGCAGTTCGCATGGACTATCCGTTATCCGGGAGCTGATAAAATTGTAGGTAAGAAAAACTATAAACTGATTACCGGAACGAACAGTTTGGGTATGGACTTTAATGATAAGGACAATCTTGATGATCAGATGGCAGAGGAAATGGTTATTCCTGTCAACAAACCAGTAAGATTGATTCTGACCAGTAAAGATGTATTACACAGTTTTTACATGCCGCATTTCAGGATTCAGTTAAACACTGTTCCGGGTATGACTTCTTATTTCGAATTCACACCAACAATTACTACTGCTGATATGCAGACTAAAGTAAATGATCCAGCATTTAAATTCTTGTTTTATTGCTCGAAAATCTGCGGATCTGGTCACTATAACATGCAAAAGGTTGTTAGAGTTGTTTCTCAGGCTGAATATGATGCCTGGATAGTTAAACAACCTAAGTTTATCAATAACGATTTGAGAAAGCAATTTAACTTGCCAATCGTACCAGAACCAGCAGCTGCACCAGCGGCGGCAGCACCAGCTGATAGTACAGCTAAAGCTGCGACCAGTGCTCCTGCTGTAGCAATGAATAAACCGGCTTTAAAAAAATAATTATACTGGAATAGCGCATTATGTCAACTATAACATTACACGATACACATAACAACGATCACCATGACGGTCACGATCATGGGCATCACGAACAATCTTTCATAACGAAATACATCTTTAGCCAGGATCACAAGATGATCGCTAAACAGTTTTTAATAACTGGTATTATTATGGCTGTTATTGCAATGGGATTGTCTATCTTATTTCGTCTGCAACTGGCATGGCCAGATAAAAGTTTTCCTATTCTTGAAACATTTTTAGGAAGATGGGCAGAAGGAGGAAGGATCAAACCTGATTTTTACCTTGCTCTGGTAACCATACACGGTACCATCATGGTATTCTTTGTACTTACCGCAGGATTGAGCGGTACGTTTAGTAATTTACTGATTCCGCTTCAGCTCGGGGTACGGGATATGGCATCACCATTTATGAACATGCTTTCATACTGGTTGTTCTTTATCGCTTGTATCGTGATGATGAGTTCATTCTTTATTGAAACAGGACCGGCAAGTGCGGGCTGGACAGTATATCCTCCATTATCAGCTATTCCAAAAGCTATTTCTGGTTCTGGTTTAGGGATGACATTATGGTTAATCAGTATGGTTCTTTTTGTAGCTTCTCAGTTAATGGGTGGTATCAACTATGTAAGTACTGTATTAAACATGCGTACTAAAGGTATGGACCTATGGAAAATGCCTTTAACTATCTGGGCTTTCTTATTAACAGCTATCTTAGGTATCTTATCATTCCCTGTTTTAGTAGCGGGTGTTGTATTATTGATCTTTGACCGTAGTTTTGGTACAAGTTTCTATTTATCTGATATCGTTATGGGTACGCAGGTATTACCTAACGAAGGTGGTTCTCCAATCTTATGGCAGCATTTATTCTGGTTCCTTGGTCACCCTGAGGTATATATTGTAATTATGCCGGCTTTAGGTATCTCTTCAGAGGTTATCTCGGTAAATTCAAGAAAACCAATTTTTGGTTACCATGCGATGGTTTATTCATTAATCGGTATTACTATCCTTTCCTTCATCGTATGGGGTCACCATATGTTTGTAACGGGGATGAATCCATTACTGGGTGGTGTGTTTATGATCACGACCCTGATTATCGCTGTTCCTTCAGCAGTAAAAACTTTCAACTATCTGGCTACATTATGGCGCGGTAATATCAGGTTCACACCTGCAATGTTATGTGCTATTGGTATGGTTTCATTCTTTATCTCAGGTGGTTTAACTGGTATCTTCTTAGGTAATGCCTCTCTGGATATCAACCTTCACGATACTTACTTCGTAGTTGCTCACTTTCACTTAGTAATGGGTTCTGCTGCGATCTTTGGTATGCTTGCCGGTGTTTATCACTGGTATCCAAAAATGTTCGGAAGAATGTTAAACGAGAAATTAGGATACCTTCACTTCTGGGTTACGTTTATCTGTGCTTACTTAGTATTCTTCCCATTACACTTTTTAGGTTTAGATGGTGTACCACGTCGTTACTATGCTTTCACTGAATTTGAATTCATGCAGAAATGGGTTACTGTAAACATCTTTGTTACATGGGCAGCTATCGTTGCAGCATTGGCACAGGTTGCTTTCCTTTTCAACTTCTTCTACTCAATTTTCAAAGGTAAAAAAGCAACACAGAATCCTTGGGAATCTAATACTTTAGAATGGACTACGCCGGTTGAGCATATCCATGGTAACTGGCCGGGAGAAATCCCTACAGTATACCGTTGGCCATATGATTACAGTAAGCCAGGTTCTGAAGCAGATTTTATTCCTCAAACTGTTCCTTATTCTCAGACAATGAGCTCTAACATGCCGCATGACTTCGAAGGAAATGCAGAATCTGAGCGCATCCAGAGAGAGTGGGAAGAAAAACAAGCAAAAGAAAAAGCAATACTGGATTAATCTCCTTTATTAAAATTATACAATGAGGTTATCTGCTTGAGTATCTACTTAGAACGATAACCTCATTTTTTTTAAAATCAAACCAATGGTTCCTAAATCTGAAAAGAGATTTATCCGGTTAAACCTGATTACTTTAATAGTTACGTTAGTACTCATCTTAGCTGGTGCAGTAGTACGGAGTACAGGTTCAGGTATGGGTTGTCCGGACTGGCCAAAATGTTTTGACCAATATGTTCCACCAACGTCGGTAGATCAGCTTCCGAAAGACTATAAAGAAAAATACGTAGCAGGCAGGGTTAAAAAGAATGAGCGTTTTGCGCTGATGCTTGATAAAATGGGTAAGAAAGATGTGGCAGATAGTATCCGTCACGATCAAAGTATAACAGTTCCGGAATCATTTAATGCAGCAAAAACGTGGACTGAATATATTAACCGTCTTACCGGGGCAGCTACAGGATTTTTATTAATTGCGGTTACCGTTCTTTCATTTACGTATAAGAGTAAAGCTAAAAGGATTATAGTTTTAAGTATACTGAATCTTTTTATGGTAGTTTTTCAGGCCTGGCTGGGATCAATTGTGGTTTCCACTAATTTACTGGCCTGGGTGGTGACCGTTCATATGCTGCTGGCTCTGGTTATGCTCGCTATCCTGGTTTATACCCATTACTATGCACAATCACTACATAAAGAACCGACCGTTGTTATTTCTAAAGTGTTCTGGTTAAAAGTACTGATACTGGTTTCTTTATTCCTGAGTGTATTGCAAATTGTTTTAGGAACAGAAGTAAGGGAAGCTATTGATGAGATTTCAAAAAATCTGTTATACCAGGAAAGACATACCTGGATTGGGAAAATAGGAGATATCTTCTCTTATCACCGTGATCTGGCAATTTTTGTAGTGGTACTGAATGCATTTATTTACCAGTTCGTAATGAATAAATTTGGCGGTAAGGCAACAGAATTGAAATTAGGTAATTCAATAGTACTGGTGCTGATGGTTCAAATTGCGAGTGGGTTATTATTATCTAACTTTGCACTGCCACCGGCAGCTCAGGTTATACATTTAGTGTTCTCAACAGTTCTGTTTACACTCCAGTTTTATCTTTATCTGCTGGTATACAGAACAAGTACTTATAATCAATAATATTAAAACACATAGAATTGAAATTATTTTTCTCAGATTTATCTAAACTCATCAAATTCAGACTTACTTTTCTGGTTGTGTTTTCTGCGTCAGTTACTTTTTTAATTGGCTCAAGGATGCAGGTTGCCAGGGGAGAAGTTCCTTCTATTGACTGGGGGAACTGGTTGATTCTGGTAGCTGGTGGATTTTTAGTGACTGCGGCAGCAAACTGCTTCAATGAGATTATAGAAAAGGATCTGGATAAACTGATGACCCGTACAATGGATCGTCCAATGCCAGCAGGAAGAATGACAACAGGCCAGGGTCTGGTATTGGGTTTGATCATGGGAATGCTTGGTACCTGGTTATTAGGAAAACTGAATCTTGAAACAGGGCTTTTATCAGTGTTTTCTATTTTACTCTACGCATTTGTATATACTCCATTAAAACGTAAATCTCCGATTGCTGTTTTTGTTGGTGCAATACCAGGTGCTTTACCACCGCTAATCGGTTATTTAGCCGCGCTGGGTCATACTACAAACTTTACGCACGTAGATTATGAAGTAGCCGGAATTCTTTTCCTTATACAATTTGTATGGCAGTTTCCACATTTCTGGGCAATTGCATGGGTTTTGGATGATGATTATAAAAAAGCAGGTTTCAGATTGTTACCTACTAAAAAAAGAGACAAGACCACAGCATTTCTTGTTTTCTTAAGCACGTTAATATTAATACCTGTGAGTTTACTGCCTACATTCTTCGGATTCGGGGGTTATTACATCGCAGGGGTTTCGATCATAGCCGGGGTGATTTTTGCGCTGCTGGCCTTTAAACTACTGGTAAAACTGGATATAGACAGCGCACGTAAGGTGATGTTCTGCTCATTCTTTTACATACCACTGGTACAATTGATTTTATTGTTTGATTTTATAGGTAAATAGTTTTTTATATATGGTACACACATTGAAACCGGAAGACGTAGCGCAGGATAGATTAGCTACCTCTTTTAAAGCTAAGAAATTCGTTCTTTGGCTATTTGTGGTCTCTTCGACTATTATGTTTGGAGGATTTACAAGTTATTATATTGTATTTGCAGCATCTAAGGGTAAAGGACATGGATTAGTTCTTCCGGATGTCTTTATGTACAGCACAGCGGTGCTTGTATTGAGCAGCATCTGTTTATTCTTCGCAGCAAAGGCAGTCCGTCAGCAGAATATACAGACACAAAAAATATTTCTATGGTCAACCTTAGCATTGGGGATTGCTTTTGGCTATCTTCAAGTAGATGCCTGGTCGGCACTATACCAAAGTGGTGCAACACTGGTTAACAATAACGCAGCAATTTCTACGATTTATATTGTTTCCGGCATGCACTTACTGCACATTTTTGCAGGACTTTGTTTCATCCTGAATAGCCTTTGGGGTGCATATGGCAAAATTCCTAAAGAAAATGCGGTATATCGCATAGAAATAGCCTCTATATTTTGGCATTTTATAGATATATTATGGATATATCTTTATGTTTTTTTACTTTTGAACAGTTAGACTTTTTAACAAACTATTACAATTTTTAAAATGAATTCATTATCACAATTAGATCAGGTAAAAACTACTCCATGGAGTGGCGGCCGTTCACCGTGGTCGGTAGAATACGGGAAAATAATGATGTGGTTTTTCTTGCTATCAGATGCATTTACATTCTCTTCATTATTGGTATACTACGGAGCGCAACGTTTCACTAAATTTACATGGCCTGATCCGGATTTGGTATTCCAGTCTATTCCAGGTGTAATGGATTCCGGAGCACCATTAGTGTTCGTAGGTATCATGACTTTTATCCTGATCATGAGTTCGGTAACGATGGTATTAGCTGTTGAAGCTGGTCACAGACGTGCTAAGAAAGAAGTGATCTGGTGGATGGTAGCAACTATTATCGGTGGTTTCATGTTCCTGGGTTGCCAGGCATTAGAATGGACTCACCTTCACCATGAAGGTTTCTGGTGGGCATCTATTCCAAAACCAGAAAAATTACAGGAATTCTTTGTTGGGCCTGTGTCTAACGTTGCGGCACAACAATTTGCTAACTTGTTCTTCACCATTACAGGTTTCCACGGATTTCACGTATTTACAGGTGTATTATTGAATATCATCATCTTATGTATGACTATTAACGGTACTTTCGAGAAACGTGGTCATTACCTGATGGTTGAAAAAGTAGGTTTATACTGGCACTTTGTTGACCTGGTTTGGGTATTCGTATTTACCTTCTTCTATTTAGTTTAATTCCTCAAAAAAAATATTATGTCTGAACATAACTTACAAAATACAGAAGAGCATGCACACGATGAGCATGCCGGCCTAAGCAAATCTAAAATCTGGCAGGTATTCTTTATCTTATTAGGGATTACTGTAGTTGAATTTATCATTGCTTTGGTGATCTTACCAAAGAACCTGATTCCTCATACTGCTGGTAATATCGCTTATATCTTATTGACCCTTTTAAAAGCATATTATATTGTTGCCTACTTTATGCACCTTAAGTTTGAGAAAACCGGGTTGCAGTTATCTCTGGGGCTCGCATTTATATTTATTGCGTACTTTATAACTTTGATGCTCATTGAAGGTGGTTATTTGCATATACATATGACTGTTTAATTCATGAAGTTTTCTTCAATAAAAAAAATAATAATCCTGGTATCGATTTTAGCGGTACCGGGATTTTTATATTATGAACTGGTTGAACAAGGAAAGAACAGATATAAACCGTTACCCTTTTTCGGCCCCAAAAAAGTAGCCGCTACTTTCCATTCCAAAAGAGGAAAACAGATTCCTGATACTATTTATCATCAGCTGCCTGACTTCCGGTTTATCAATCAGCAGGCAGATACAGTGAGCTGGAAAAATTACGAAGGAAAGATTATTGTGCTGAACCTGATTTACACATCGGGAAATAATTATGCCGTAGAATTTGCCAACAAAGCAATGAACGTGTATATGAACACCTATATCAAAAACCCGTTAATTCATTTTATAGGATTAAGTATAGACCCGGTAACAGATGTTCCTGCTAAACTGCTTCCCTATGCTGATAAATTAAAAGCAAAGGCAGGTAAATGGGACTTACTGACCGGAGATAGTACAGCGGTTTATAACTGGATCAATAAAGGGCTTTATATTGATGCCCAGCAGCATTTTGAAAAGGGGGAACGTAAATTCACTTATAGCAATTTATTCGTCCTTCTGGATCCCCAGCACCGCATCAGAGGTTATTATGATGCGACTAATCAGGAAGCGCTCTCCAAGCTTAATGATGAAATAAAAGTTCTCGTTGCCGAAGAGCTTAGAAATGTAAGAGACGGAAGGTAAGCCTGCCCTGCATGCTACCTGATGCTTAATAAAGATACACACCATGAATATTAATGATAAATTCTTTTTACGTCTGATCTGGATTGTTTCTGCTGTAGTACTTGCAGTAGTTATTGCTTTAAAGATTGTACCCCCACCGACAACAAAACCATCGTTCATCTATTTACTGCCACACTTAATTGGAGGTATTAATGCAGCCTGTTCGGTACTGCTAATCCTTTCTTTAATCTTTATCAAGAAGAAAAATATACAGGCACATAAAGTAACGAATGTTATTACGTTTATCCTGTCCGCTATTTTTCTTGTCTTCTATATCCTGTTTCACCTTTATGAAAAGGATACAAAATATGGGGACATTGACCATAACGGTATCCTTTCAGTTGCTGAACTGGCAGCCGTAAGCGGAACGAGAATGATTTATTTCTTTATTCTGATTACACATATTATGCTGGCCGTTGTGGTGTTGCCATTGATTCTGATCAGTTTCCTGAGAGGCTTTAGCATGCAGATTGAAAGACACCGTAAGATTGTTAGATGGGCTTACCCGGTATGGTTATATGTAGCGGTTACCGGGGTAATTGTTTACCTGATGATTTCACCTTATTATAATTTTTAAACAATGCCTGGCATTTTTACATTAGACTTATGTAATGTCAGGCTTAATTGTGCGTTTAATCTTATATTTGCTGTAGTTAATAATTAACCTGATGAAGCTTGCGGTTTGTAAGCTTCATAAATGATAAAATCCAATGAAAAAAGCTATTATTTTCTTTATTCTTTTGGTTGCTGTAACAGCAGGAGCTGGTCTTCAGAAAGCTGCTGCACAATGTGCAATGTGTACAATCAGTGCAGAGCAGGGAACTCAAAATGGGAATACACAAGCTGTAGGCTTGAATACGGGTGTTTTGTACCTGATGGCCATTCCTTACCTGATGATTGCTGCTATTGGCTTTTTATGGTATAAAAGATACCGTCGTTCACAAGCTTCCCTGCGTTCCTGATCTCCTTCAGTTTAGATGGAGAAAACAACAAAACTATATGCATTAGTACATGGTAAATGTCCGCATTGCCGCAGGGGGGATATATTTACTGGTACTTTATATGGTTTCGATGTACAACGTACAAATGATATTTGCACTCATTGCGGACAGCGCTACGAGATAGAACCGGGCTACTTTTATGCCTCTATGTATGTAAGCTATGCAATGAATGTAATGGAGATGATTGCCGTGGGTATTGCAACCTATATTTTTTCTGGTGGTAATCTGGAATTTGATTCCCTATGGATGTATGTAGGTGTGATCTTTAGTGGATGCTTAGTTCTCGCACCCTTTAACTATCGTTATTCACGCGTGATTTTATTACATTGGCTCTCTCCTAAAATTAGTTATAACGCCTATTACGACAAACCATGATTAAACCAGAAACACTAGCTTTCTTAAGCGCAGTAGCAGCAAACAATAACAGGGAATGGTTTGCCCTGAACAAGGAATGGTATGAAACAGCAAAGGCTGATGTGATTCACCTTGTTGAGGAGCTTATTCCTGTTCTTGCAACTGTTGACCCGCAGTTCCCACTCGAAACACAAGCTAAGAAATGTGTAATGCGCATTTACAGAGATGTGCGGTTCAGTAAAAATAAAGATCCCTATAAGAACAACTTTGGAATTTCTTTCTCCGTGAAAAACTCGAATGGAAACGGGCCGGAGTTTTATCTGCACCTTCAGCCGGGGAAATCATTTTTTGCCGGCGGTTACTGGATGCCGGAAGCATCGCTGCTTAAAAAAATAAGAGAAGAAATAGATTACAATACCTCAGAGTTTCTTGAAATTATAGAAGCTAAAGGTTTTACTGACCAGTTTAAGCTGAGTACAGAAGATACCCTGAAAAAAGCTCCTAAAGGTTATGATCCGGAGCATCCTCATATCGGATTGTTAAAACTCAAAAGCTTTATTGCCGTTTTACCACTTACTGATCAGGAATTGTTAAAACCTACATTAGTTAACCATTTAAAAAAGGCTTTTACAGGAATATACCCATTTGTCCGCTTCCTGAGAGGAGCTATAGCACCATAATTATGAAGAGAGTTATTTTGTTTTTAAGCATCGGTTTATTGGCCAGTGCATTTAGTTCATGTGTAGTCCTGTCGCCAAAAAAATATAAAGCCTTACTGGCTAAACAGGATTCATTAAGTACCGGCTGGAGCGGAGCACAGGAATCTATTGATAATCTACAGAGCGCTATTGCTAAATTACAACGGGATACAGCGAATCTGAGAGGACAGCTCAATGAGCTTCAGGGGAAATATAAAGCGATTGACGGTAGTTATGCCAAATTAAAGGATAACAGCTCTTTTGCAATTAATAAGCTGTCAGAAGACCTTAAAAAGCGTGAACAACGCCTTAAAGAAGTAGAAGATGTTTTGCGTAAACGTGATGAAGCCTCTAACCAATTAAAAGAGAAATTAGAACAAGCACTGCTTGGATTCTCGAAGAGCGGATTAACTGTAGAAATGAAAAACGGTAAAGTTTATGTCTCTCTGACTGATAAACTATTATTTCCTTCAGGAAGTATCATTATTGATGAAAAAGGAAAACAAGCATTGGCTCAGCTGGCTAAAGTATTAAAAGAACAGCCTGAGATTATCATTGCTGTAGAAGGACACACAGACTCACAGAAAATAACTAACCTGGGTCAGATTAAAGATAACTGGGACCTGAGTGTATTGCGTTCTACTTCTGTAGTACGTTACCTGACAGAAACTGAAAAAGTTCCGGGGGTAAGGCTTACTGCAACAGGAAAAGGTGAATTCCAGCCATTAGAGTTGAATACTACACCCGAAGGAAGAAGTAAAAACCGCAGGATTGAAATTGTATTGGCGCCTAAACTGGATGAGCTTTACAACCTGATCAAAAAATAAGGTATCATTTTATAAAAAAGGTCATCCGGATATCCGGATGACCTTTTTTATAAAAATTCAGGAAAAGAATACGCAGCTCCTTTGTTAAAAAGGACTAACGAAATCTTTAAAAGAAGAAAGTACTAAATCCTTATCAGAAAGCAAAAGCTCTTCTTTTGTTAATTCTTCACTCCAGTTGATATTCAGATCCGCATCATTCCAGATTACACCACATTCAGACTCTTTGTCATAATAATTAGTCACTTTATAAGTGAAAATAGTATTATCTTCAAGCGTTAGGAAACCATGAAGGAACCCTGGCGGAACCCATAGCTGTTTGTGATTTTCACCACTAAGGACAATACTGAAATGCTGGCCATAAGTGGCAGATTCTTTTCTGACGTCGACAGCAACATCAAGCACTTTACCTTGTATAACCCTAACCAGTTTTCCTTGTGCAAAAGGAGCTTTCTGAGCATGTAAACCACGCAAAGTACCCTTTTGTGAAAAAGATTGGTTGTCTTGTACAAAGTCGGCCTGGATGCCAGCTTCTGCAAATGCGCGCGCACTAAAACTTTCGTAAAAATAGCCACGGTTATCTTTCCATACTTTAGGTTCGATAACAAAAAGATCGGCTATAGGTGTTTGTATCATATTCATATTTAGGCTATATATTCCATTACGGTAGTGAAAGAAACAAATTTATCTTTAAAACGGCTATTTAATTCTGCTGCCAGCGCATTTGCATGCGTTAACTGGTAAGCATCATAATCTTCGATTGACTGTACAACGTATTGTGCGCAATAAGTTACACCTTCATTTGGTGAATCTACCACCTTTAATAATCTGTTGGAAACGAATAATCCGGTAGCCATTACTTCAGGAATATGTTCTTCTTGCATCCATTGCAGCCATGCCGCAGCAGAAGCTTCTTCAATAATCAGGGTTACATTGTATAATAACATAGCACAAAGATATCATTAAGAGCTTGTGTAACTTTATAAATTGCAGGAATAAATTCAGGATTCCATAGGATCACCTCTCAGTTTTCTGAAATGTTTACGCGCCTCGGTTACAAACATGCTGCCGGGGAAGTCTGCAATCAGTTTTTGATATAAAGCCTTAGCTTGCTCAGCATCATTCAGCTGGTCTTCATAAATGCCGGCAAGGATAAATAAGGCCTCATCTGCCCAATTCCCTTTTTGCTGATGTCCGATCAATTCTTTAAGCAAAGGGACAGCAAGAGCAAAATCTCTGTTTTTGATATAAATATTTGATTTAAACATCAAAATATCATCAGTAAGGCTGTTTTTGGGATATAACAGGCTAATGCTGTCTACTTTAGCTATTGCGTCTTTGCTGAGATTTCTGAATTGCAGTGATTCAGCAGCAGCATACATTTGAAGTGCCAGTGTATCTGTTTTGGTTTCCAGATGATCAGAAATTAAAAGGCTGAGATTTAGCGCGTCGTTTGCTATTAATTGTTCCGTCGAAGCTTTCAGTACATCTGCCTGAGATTTGGCATAACTAAAGTTTCCCTGCTCAAATGATAACCTTGCAGATCTGTATTTGGCCTCAGTCCCAATGTTTTGATTTTCAAACTCTTTAGCCACCTGCTCGTACATTAAAATGGCTTCCCATGGTTGTTGTGTCAGTCTGTAGATATCTCCAAGTTCAAGTTTCATTTCACCCAGATCTGCACTGCTAATACCCGGAAATTTTATAGCCTCTTCCAGCGCTTCTTCCGCTTTTTTAAGATCTTTCAGATAATAAGCTTGTAAATTTGCCCATTTTCTAAGGGCAAAAAGTGTCTTCGCATTTTTGCCATATTCATCCAGAATTTCCTGATACTGACCTGCAAGCACTATAATATCTTTTTGCTCATTTTTACCCAATAAAAGTGCTTGATAACTGGCATCTATCAAAGCCAGTTTGGAAGGCAGATAATACGGGTTTTCCTTGCCTTTAAGAGCTAAATAAGTATAAGCTTTTATAGCTGTATCATAGGCCTTATTGGAGGCAAATATTTGTGCATGCTCAAATAAGATCGTTCCGTCATCTTTAATCCTTTTATCCTGCGCAATTAATTGACGCAACGCCATATCATATTCCTTTTGCTGCAAAAATTGCCAGATCAGCAATTTTGAATAGGATTCATTCTGAGGGTCTTTTTGTATCCTTTTGAATAATGAATTTTGAAGGGTCAGATAATCGGCATTGGTTTCAAAAACAGAAGGCAGTACTGTTTCAGCCTGCTGGAGCATTTGCGGCATGGTAGACAACGCATTCAAATATTCTTCTCCCAATTTATTCTTGTCCTTCTTGAAACGATAAATACTCAGGAGTTCGAAAGTGAAGATCTGATTGTTTTTCAGGTTTTTCCTGGCTTGCAGAAATACATCCGCTGCCAGATCATATTCGGCCATCTGATATAAATCATTTGCCAATGCCCTTATTTTGGATTCATCTTCAGGAAGGGAGTGCAAGAGCTGATCAAAAGTCTTTTTTGCATTCTCCAGTTCTCCCTTTTCTTTATAAACCCGGGCTTGTATAGTCAGATATTTTGATGATTCAGGATTTTGCCTGATCAGCTTTTTAACCGCTTTATCAGCAACTTCATATTGTTTTGATTTGAGCAGTGCATTGAAGTACAGATCTGAATAGGCCTCGTTTTTTGTTTTGAAGACTATCTTTTCCAGCAATACGGAAGCCTTTTGATAATCTCCATTTTGATAGTACAGCATCGCCATCTCATTATCATTATTACTTTGCGCAAATAATGATAGTGAGCCTGTAAAGCAGAGTAGGATTGCCAATATTGTTTTTATCATCATGTCCTGTATCAACGTGAACAGCAATAAACTGTTATCAAAAATAAAGATAATAAATTGTGGCTGTCCATCATTCCGGATTACCCGTATTTTAAATGTTACCACACATTTCTTTATCAGCGATAAAATATTCCTATTTTGAGACGCTCTTCATTTGCTGTTAAGGTAACAATATTAGTGTATTGTCCATATAGACAGCTCGTGTTGCGTATTTTTGCAGGCTACCCTAATGCTATGACCTTAAAGAAAAGATATTTATTAATTGTTCTTCTAGCCCTTTTCAGTGCTTGCCGGCAAAACAGGCAGGTGAGGGTTATTCCTGTAGCAGACTTCTTTAAGGCACAGGACAAGGGTTCTTATGCAATTTCTCTGGATGGCAAAACCATGTCTTATCTGAAGTTGCAGGGTAAAAAGCAAAATTTATTTGTAGAAGAGCTGGCTACCGGGAGGTCTTCACAAATCACACAATTGAATGAGAAAAATATCAATTATTACTTCTGGGTAAGTAATGATGAAATTGTTTATTACAAAGAGAAGGCCGGTGCAGAGCGGTTATCTGATATCTTTATTATCAATAAAAACGGGGAAAATGAACGTCAGCTGAGTGATAATGGAAAAAGCAGGATGCACGTACTTAAAGATCAGCTGATTGATGGTAAATTCTTATTGGTTTCATCTAATAAAAGAGATTCTACGGTATTTGATGTTTACCGTTTAAATGTAAGAGATGGCCAGATGGATATGGCTGCGAGGAACCCTGGAAACATTACCAACTGGGTAACAGATTCAAAAGGACAAATTCGCCTGGCCACTACAAGTGATGGGGTAAACCAGACTTTACTCTACAGAGAGACTGAAAACCAAGCCTTCAGGGCTGTCGTAACCAATAACTTTAAAACTACTTTCACGCCTATTGCGATTTCAGACACGAGACCAAATATTGTTTATGCGATCTCTAATGTCAACAGGGATAAAAATGCGTTGATAGAATTGAACTGTCTGACGGGAAAAGAAAGCAAAGTGCTTTTCAGTAATGATACGCTCAATGTAGTGGATGCTCAATATTCTGAGTCTAAAAAAACGATAGCTTTTGTAATCTGTGAAACCTGGAAAAAGGAGAAGCATTATCTTGATCCATCTGTTAAAAAGCTATATGAAAAGCTGGATAAATTATTACCTGGTACTGAATCAAGGATTATTGACAGAGATAAAGCAGAAAATACATTTATTGTAAGAACGTTTACGGATAGAAATCCGGGATCTTATTACTTATATATTGCCAATAAAGGTACAATCAGAAAACTAAGTGATTTTAATCCTTACGTTAAGGAAGCTGAAATGTGCGAGATGAAACCTGTTTCTTATACGGCACGTGACGGATTAAAAATACAGGGATATCTTACGTTACCGATTAATAAACCTTCTTCAAACCTTCCTGTAGTTGTTTTGCCGCATGATGGACCGGGGCGCAGAGATTCCTGGGGATATAAGGCAGAAGTACAATTTCTGGCGAACAGAGGGTATGCAGTGTTCCAGGTTAATTACAGAGGTTCATCCGGGTACGGGAAGTCCTTTGCTGCTGCTGGATCTGGTCAATGGGGAGGCAAAATCAAAGATGATATTAATGATGGGGTAAGGTGGCTCATTGAGAATAAGATTGCTAACCCAAGGAAAATAGCTATTTATGGTTCTGGCTTTGGCGGTTATATCGCGTTAAATAGTTTATATTCGAGTCCGGGGATGTATGTTTGTGGCGGGTCTAATTCAGGAGTGATTAATTTGTTCAGTTATCTGAAGTCAATTCCTCCATTTTTGAAGACGAATTTGCAGATGTACTATGAGGTGATTGGTAATCCTGTAACTGAAGGTGACCGGATGCGCCAGGTATCTCCGGTTTTTCATGCAGATAAGTTCAGAGTTCCAGTGTTTCTTGCGCAAAGCCCAAAGGATCCAAGGAGTAATTCGGGAGAGGCTGTTCAGTTTGTGAAAGAACTTAAAAAAAGAAATGTGAACGTAACTTACCTGGAAAAGGAATATAATGAGTTTTCTCCGCAGGGTGAAGATGTGCGCCAACAGTTATATGCTTCACTGGAGCAGTTTTTATCTGTAAATTTGTCTAAGAAATAGATGGGTAATATGGCTCCGGAAAAGACTAGTGGCTATCGTAAAAACTTTTCACTGATCGTGACATTTATTGTGCTGATCTCTGTATTGTTCATCTTGTCACTGTTCTTGGCTTATAATTTCAGCAAGAAGTTTATAGAAAATGAGTTTGTCTCTGAAAAGGTAAAGGTGCTGGAAGAAAGTATCAAGCCTTACAATGAGTTTTTCCAGAATAAAGTTCCTGAAATCTCTTATTACAATGGGTATCTTGATTCTGCTACGGCATCAAAGTTTGTTGATACAATTATTAATGCCTATCCATTCGTTTCAAAGGTGGTCTTTTATGATTCAGAGATTGGAAATACACCAGTCAGAGATGGATTAAATACCGGACATTTTTCTTTTGGCCCTAAAAATATTTATCAGTTTGGTGATCTGGTGCCTTTGGATTCGGTCAAATTGTTTTCCAGGGATGATACGAAAAAATTCAGCAGGGGTGATGATTTTAATGCTTTAGGGATTAAGCTGATTTCTTATATTGAGAGTTTGGATACGACTAGTGTGCCTAGTCAGGAAGAGCTTTTTACTAACTTCAGTATTATCCGTTCGAACAAAATTACTTACCTGAATATTCCGGGGTTTGAAGATTTAAAGGTCTATAAGCAGATGTTAAGGCAGCAGCTGAGTCCGTCTCCGGTTTATCAGCAGGATATGTTATCTTTTCATCTTGATCCTTATAAGATTAAAATTATCAATACGCGACCGCTATTGTATCAAAATATAAGGATTGAACCGCTTACTTATGATCCTTTAAATACTTCAACGGATTATGTGGCTACAGAGATTACGTTACCCGGCCCGTTTTCAGATTATAAGCTCTATTTTATTTCTGCAAAGTCGTTTGTGTCTCAGGAGATCCTGAGTTATTTTATGCCTATTGCATTGGTGATGTTACTTTTTTATGGTATTCTGGTATTGGTGACTGTTTTGATCTACAGAAATCTGAATATTAATCATAAGATGTTTAAATTGCAGTATGATTTTGTGAATAACCTGACGCATGAGTTTAAAACACCGGTAAGCGTGATTAAGATCGCAGGTAATAATATTAAAAGTGCGAGTGCGCTGACTGAAAGGGAGCTGAAGTTATATGGTAAAATCCTGGATGAGGAGGCCGACAAGTTAAATGGGCTGATGAACAAGCTACTGGCTTTTACGCAGATTGAAAACAGGGCTATTCAGTTAAATCATGATGAAATCAATATCGTGGATTTTATTGAGAGTACGATTGAGTCGCATACGTTGAAGCATCCTGATTTTGTGGTTACTTATGAGGTCTCTGGTTTTGGGACATTTATCACGGATCCGGTATTGCTGGGCAGCCTTTTTGACAATTTAGCAGAGAATGCCTATAAGTATTCACGTCCTGAGCATAAGCGGCTGCATATTGTGGCGAGAATGATTAAGGGAAAAGTTGTATTCAGATTTGTGGATCAGGGGATAGGTATTCCTACACCAGAAATTAATAATATCTTTAAGAAGTTTTACCGGATACAGAATCAGTATAATCAGAATGGTAGTGTTGGTTTGGGGCTGGCTTTTTGTAAGGAGTTAGTGAATTTCATGAAGGGTGAGATTTCGGTAAAGAGCAAAGTAAATAAAGGAACAGAGTTTAAAATAGTACTGCCTTATAATAATTAATGATATGTCTAAAGGAATTAAAATACTGATAGTTGAGGATGATGAAAATTTAAGGTTTTTAGTGGTACACAGGCTAAAGTCTGAGGGATACGATGTACTGGAAACTGGTGATGGTGAGCTGGCGGTAAAAACGATCATGGATGAAAAGCCTGATATTGTTTTGCTGGACTGGATGTTGCCGGGTAAACAGGGGTCGGATGTTTGTCAGGAGGTGCGTAAGCAGGGTTTTGAGAACTTGATTATTATGATGACTGCTAAGGCGCAGGATGTGGATAAGATCGATGCTTATACTTTTGGTGTGTCTGATTATGTAACCAAGCCGTTTAATATGGATGTTTTGGTGGCGATGCTGGAGAGTAAGGTGAAGTTTTTGCTGAATAATGATAAGTCAGAGATCCATCGTTTTGGGGATATGGAGCATCACCCTAATATCCATACGCTTTACAGGAGTGGAAGAAAGATTGAGTTAACGATATTGGAGAACAGGATTTTATTGTATTTCCTGAGAAATCCGAATAAGGTGATTAACCGTGATGAGTTAATGCTGGTTGTTTGGGGATATAATTCTGATGTGAATACGCGTACGCTTGATATGCATATTGTTCGTTTGAGAAAGAAGATTGAATTGAATCCTGATAATCCTCAGTTGTTACAGACTGTGAGGGGTATTGGTTACCGTTTTAATGCGGGATAGTTTTTTAACAGTATTTTTGATAGCGCAGTCTTTTTATAGGAGCTGCGCTATTTTTGTTTAAATACCATCTTGCAACCGGGCAGCCCAGAAGGGGTAATTTGCTCCATCTTCTATAAAATTCGCAAAATATGTTTCGTCTGGTATAATGAAGGCTCCATGTGTTTTTCTTAGTACACTGAATATACTTTGGTCATGGCGATGTTCTATAAATGTTTTTTGCTGAATGGCCGGGTTTTTCTGGTCTGTAAACAGGTACGGGGCTTCATATAGTGTATCGTACCATTTATCGATGAGTTGTGTGGTGTGCTGACATTTTCTCAGCATGATAACAGTTGCCATCAATTGATTAGAATTGATAATTTCTGCTGGGGTTTTGAGGTAATCAAATACTTCTTGTTTGGTATATTCATTTTCTTTGTGAGGGAGTTCAAAGGCGAGTATACCGGTATCGGTTGCTATGAGAAGGGTCAGGTATTCGTGGAAACGCCGGGCACCTCTTTTATTAATAATGCATCCTGCGTCAGCATAAATTAAAATATCGTTTTCCGGAAGTGTGTCGAATATTTTCTTAATAAGGTAGGGTTTCCAGATCCAGTATCCTCCGCCTTTTCCTTGTTCAAGAATTGATTTGAAGTGTTTTGCGAAGATTGGATCTATGGTAGATGGACTGTATACTTTTACTTCATCGAAAAAAGTGGAATCTATAGCTATTTGTTTGAGAAATTTTCTCTGCTCTCTGTATTTATCGTCTCCGTAGGTTATAAAGTGAGTTTTCATGATGTTTAATTTATTTATAATGTAATAAATTAAGTTTAACGGTTTTGATTAAGTTGTTAGTGAGTTATTAACAGTGTTGAGGAGTGTGTGTCCGGCTTCGAAAAAAAACAACATACTATGTTCGGCCGACATTGCCTTCGCCTGAAGAGGCCCGGAACGAATGTCCTCACATTAGTATGTTGTTTTTTTTCGATATCCACACATAGATGGAGGTTATTGGATGACCAGATAGAAGAATTTGTTGAAAAGCTTATTTGAAATAGTTTTATAAGGAAGCTCTCTGGAAGACTTATTAGACACACTAGAAGAACTTGTCACATCATGATAGTAAAACTTCGTTGTTAGACCTTTATAGTTATTCTCTATAGATATATTGGGTGAGTTACTCTTGTATTCTGTCTTTGTTTAATATTTCCCGTATACACAAAATCCCTGTAATTTCTGGTTTTCGTTTTTGTGGACTATATAACGGGGTCAGAAATTACAGGGATGTTTTTTTGTATTCTTTTTCTTATGCTCTTTTGAGCGTGAAGATGGTGATCTCCGGTAAGATACCTACTCTTCCGGGATAACCAAGGAAGCCGTAACCTACGTTAACGTAGAGCTGCTGCCTTTGCTCCTGGTATAACCCGGCCCATTCTTTATAGATATACTCTATAGGGCTCCATTGATACTTTTCGGTACGTACGCCAAATTGCATACCATGAGTATGGCCACTAAACATCGCATCTATCTGTGGGTATTTGGGCAGGACTTCGGCACGCCAATGTGAAGGGTCGTGAGAAAGTAAAAGCTTTACGGGAAGGTCATCGGTGTTCTTAACTGCAAGATCCATACGGCCGTATTTCGGGAAACGCCCCATACCCCAGTTTTCGATGCCCAGGATTCCAATCTCTTCACCGTCAATTTTTAACCGGCGGTTTTCATTCATTAAGAGATCCCAGCCCATAAGTTCATGGGTTTTGATCACATCTTTCAGGTTTTTTACTTTGGCAGGGGAAGATTCTTTACCAAAATAATAGTCGCCATAGTCATGATTTCCCAGGGATGAATAAACACCAAGAGGAGCCTTTATTTTACTGAATATATCCTGATAATCCCGCATTTCTGTTGCCATATCGTTGACGATATCGCCAGTGAAAAAGATGAAGTCTGGTTTTTCGCCAAGGAGCATTTCGACGCCTCCTTTTACAGCAGTTTTATTGTAAAAGCTTCCAGAGTGAATATCTGAGATTTGTCCCATAGTGATGCCATCAAAGGCAGCAGGTAAGTTCGGGAGGATCAGTGTTTTTCTGCGAACCTGGTAATCATAAGCTCCTGATACAATGCCCCAGGACAATGAAGTGAGGGGAATTGCCGCTGCAACTAAGCCTGCTTTGACAATGAAGGAAGAACGGCTGATCGGTTGTTCGATGGCTAAACCGGTTTTATTGGTGGTGCTTATTTTACGGGATAAACCGGTTGCGTTATCCTGATCTTTTAAGCTTCCTGATACTGCTGCGTTGTTGTTTTCCGGTCTTTTGATACGTCTGAACATAGCAATGCTGAATCTGCGCAGGTCATCAACCAGCAGAAAGGGCAGCATCACGATTTTGCAGGCTGTGGTCAGGAAAAAAACAACTAAAATGATTGCGCGCAGTGATAAAAAGAGATTTAAGAAGATACCTGCAAAAACACCAATGATTAGTATCATGGTGATAGCCCAATAAATTCGGGTAAACCTGATTTTTGCTTTATCACTCCAGTTTTTGAAAGCAGATAAAATCGCCTTGACGAAATAAAAGTCAAATGCGATGATTAAAAGACATCCTGCAATAAGAAAGGGTAATCTGCCCATTATTTATGTTAAATATTAAAAGATACTTTAAAACAGACTAGGCATTGAAATCAATGTCATCATCTTCATCCTCTTCAGGATCGGTATTAAATAAGCTGTCAAACATATCAGAGAACCCGAAACCACCACTCAGGTATTTTTTGTTCAACTGAGAATATTCCGCCAGCCCATGTAAGGCAAACTCCATTAATAAAAGGGTTTGATTTGCACTCAGCTTAGGATGGAATTGTTTAACCAGTTCATTCAGGCCGCCAACTTGCATCAGCTCTTTTTTATATTGAGACTCTGTCAGGTTATCAGCAATATCCAATGTGTTGCCATCTGTGAACCAGTCTGTGATCAATTGATAAGGATTTGCAGTTTTGCTTTTCTTTGCTTTCTCCGGATCAGGGAAGTAACGGTTGAACAGGCTTTTGATCGCTTTACCAATTAAGATATTGGCAACTTTAGCAGGCCCTTCAAGCTCACCTTCGTAAACCAACTCTATTTTACCTGTTACTGCTGGTATAATTCCCGTCAGGTCAGCAAGTCTCACGAAGGTTTTCTTTTCTCCGTTAACCAGCATTCTTCTTTCGGCAGTACTGATCAGGTTTTCGTAAGCGGAAATCGTTAAACGTGCCGAAACACCAGATTTCTGATCGATAAATTCACTTCTACGCGCTTCGAAAGCTACTTGCTCAATCAAATCTTTCACTAAACCATCCGCTTCGATTAGTTTTTGTGCTTCAGTGATCTTTGCCTCCTGGAAAGTAATTTTACGGGATATCGCTATCGTTTTAGGATAATGCGTAAGGATCTGACTTTCTATCCTGTCTTTCAACGGCGTCACAATTGATCCCCTGTTGGTATAATCCTCAGGGTTTGCTGTAAATACAAATTGTACATCTAACGGAAGACGTAATTTAAAACCTCTGATCTGAATATCTTTTTCCTGAAGCATGTTAAACAAAGCTACCTGTATCCTTGCCTGTAAATCCGGCAGCTCATTGATTACGAAAATGCTTCGGTGTGCTCTTGGGATTAATCCAAAGTGGATCACACGCTCATCGTTGTAGGTTAACTTCAGTGTAGCGGCTTTAATCGGGTCCATATCGCCAATTAAATCAGCCACGGTCACATCCGGAGTTGCTAATTTCTCCGTATAACGATCTGAACGGTGCTGCCAGCTGACCGGGGTTGCATCACCATGTGCAGCAACTTCCTGTTTTCCGAACCAGGATATCGGATTCAAAGGATCATCAAAGATTTCACTTCCCGTGATATAAGGGATATATTCATCAAGCAGGTTAACCATTAAACGTGCAATACGTGTTTTGGCCTGACCTCTTAAACCTAATAGTAAGATGTTGTGTCTGGATAAAATCGCAGTCTGAAGTTCAGGAATAACAGTCTCATCATAACCAAGGATACCCTCAAAACCAGCATCTTTATTTTGAAGCTGCTGTATAAGGTTCTTGCGCAATTCGTCTTTTACTGTTAAGGAGATGTAATTTGAGGCTTTTAATTCGCCAAGAGTTTTAATTGAGGTTTGCTCCATAGGTGTATTTGTCCGGATTAACGGACTATTTTTCTTCGGTTTTTAATATAATCTTCAAAAATGTACTCGCCTAAACCAGTTAAGGAGCTGTAAAATGCCCTTCCCCCGTTTATTTCTGTAAACTCCCTTACAAATTGTTGTAAATAGGGATCCTGGGCAATCATAAAGGTCGTAATCGGGATATTCAGGCGCTTGCACTGTGCAGCCATATTCAGGGTTTTATTAATCACCTTTCTATCCAGTCCCATACTGTTTTTATAGTAACGGCCGTTCTCTTTCAGACAGGTCGGTTTACCATCAGTAATCATGAAAATTTGTTTGTTATGTGTTTTCCGGCGACGCAGTAAGTCTGCGGCCAGTTCTAAACCCGCAAGGGTATTGGTATGGTAAGGCCCAACCTGTAAATAAGGAAGATCCTTCACCGTAATCGGCCAGGCATCATTTCCAAATACTACAATATCGAGTGTATCTTTAGGATAACGCGTTTTAATCAGTTCGGCCAGCGCCATCGCTACCTTTTTGGCCGGCGTAATTCTATCTTCCCCATATAAAATCATAGAGTGGGAAATATCAATCATCAGCACCGTAGAAGTAAGCGTTTTGTGGTCTTTTTCCTCTACTTCCAGGTCACCCTCAGTTAAAGTGAAATTACCGATACCATGATTGATTTGAGCATTTTGTATAGACGCAGTCATATCAATCTGATCCAGACTATCACCAAAGGTATATTCACGGCGGTCTGCATTCTTTTCTTCCCCGATACCAGAGATATTGCTATTGTGATTACCCTTTCCGGCCTTCTTCAGCTTGCCGAATATCTCCTCCAGTGCAGACTTGCGGATTACCTGTTCGGTTTTGGAAGTAATCTCCATATTGCCATCCTTGGAATCTTCTTTGATATAACCCTTATCTTTCAGCTCATCAATGAAATCACCCATGCCGTAATCGCCCGTGGTAAACTTATATTGCTTGTCCAGTTCATTCATCCAGGCCAATGTTTCACCTGCATCACCCGCAGTGTAATTCAATAGCTGGGTAAATAACTTCAGCATTTCATCAAACCCGCCCTTAGGCTTGTCATCTGCTTGAAAATTAGAAAAATGGAAACCTCTCATATGTTAGTATATAACGGAATATCGAAGGTAAAAGTTTGCCAGAGAACTAATGTTACCTGCTTGTAAAAATACCCTCCGGAGCTTAAACGCAAAAAACCAGTACGCTGAATACTGGTTTTTTGATATAAAGGCTGGGTATAAGCCGTAATCGGAAAGGAATTATGACACAAAGGTGTGCCCTTATTTTTTTGGTAAGCCTTTAGCTAATGCCTTTTCTGCTCTTTTAATAGCCAGTTTTTCTCTGAATTCTGCGTAAGGAGCTTTTAATGCCATTTTCAAAACACTGTCTAAACCACCTTTAATAGCAAGGTTAAATAAACTTTGTGCTTTTCTGATTGGAGAAGCATCCCATGCTCTTAAACTTAAAGAGAAAGAACCATCCAGATATTTCATCCAGTGCCACATTCCTGTAGGCATGAATAGGGTATCGCCATGTTCAAGGAAAACTTCATATCCTTCTACGCCTTTGAGTGCAGGGAATTTATCAAAATCAGGATTGGCTACATCATAATCTTCCAGCGCATAAGTAGCATTTGGAATACAATAAAGACGGTCTTTCCATTTATTATCAAATAAGATGATATGTTTTCTGCCACCAAAGTGTGTATGAAAAAGGTGTGGAAGATCAATGTCATAGTGCAGGAAGGTCACAGAGTTTGAACCACCAAAAAACATGGCGGGCATACTCTCGATGAAACCACCCATTAGATCTTTAGGCAATACAATGTCCTTGATCAGGCTCGGTACATGCTTAAATAAATTAAAGAAAAATATACGGAGTTCTGTAGGCTCTGACTTAATCAAATCAAGGTAATCGCCGAAACGCATATGCGCTGCCGCCGAATTGATAGGCTTGGAAGGGTCTACTTTTGCATTGTCATATAAAGGAACCTCCAGGTTACCGGCAATTTCTTTCAGGTACTCAGTTGTCCACTTTTCTCTTGCAGGCCAGCTCTTTGTTAAACCTTTAATGATTAGAGGTTTTCTAGGGTCTAAATAGTTTTTTTTAAAATCTGCGGGACTGATATTCTCAACGGTATCTACCGGCTTTAATATAAAGCTCATAATCAAAAAAGATCTTGTTTGAGAACAAAAGTGTAAATTTAAATCTATTTATTTATATAAAAAGGCAAGGTATGACGCAGAAAAAATATACTATCTGAAATTAAACTGATTCTTAATTAGGATGGGGCATGTTCTGCCAGTGCTTTATTCGCCCTTTTTATAGCCAGCCGCTCTTTCCATGCCATGTATTTCTCTCTGAAATTTGCTTTCATGAAGTCATCGAACTTACGCTGGATGATCAGGTTATATAGACTCTTTGCTTTTACTGCCCATGACTTGTCCCATGCCCTTAAGCTGATAGAAAATGAGCCGTCCAGGTATTTCATCCAGTGCCAGTAACCCGTAGGCATAAACAGCGTATCCCCGTGTTCCAGATAGGCTTCTATACCCTTTACTCCTTTTAAGGCAGGGAATTTATCAAAATCAGGATTTTCAATATCATAATCTTCTAATGCATAAGTTGCATATGGAATCTGATAAAGACGTTCCTTCCATTTATTCTCAAATAAGATGACATGTTTGCGGCCATTAAAATGCGTATGGAAGATATGAGCCATGTCTATATCGTAATGCAGGAAAGTAACAGAGCCTTTTCCACCAAAAAACATATTAGGATAACTATCCAGAAAACCGCCCATTAACTCTTTTGGAGCGATATAATCATTTAGTAACTTAGGGGCCTGTTTGATAGGATCGAACAGGAAGATCCGAAGATCGGTAGGGGTAGTTTTGATCAGGTCAATATAATCTGCAAACTTCATTTCTGTAGCCGCAGCATTAATTGGTTTGGAAGGATCAGCTTTAGAGCTATCGTAGAGCGGTACTAATTTATCTCCAACTACAGTTTTCATGTAATCCATAGACCACTTCTCATATGCCGGCCAGTTTTTAGCCATGTTCTTAATGACTAATGGCCTGCGTGCATTGAGATAGTTTTTTTCAAAATCCTCTTTGGAAATATCATCAACGCAATCAATCTGAGTTAAATCAAACTTCATGTTAAAATAATGTTAATTCATGTAAAATTATAGAATTTGACTTTTCTTACCAATAGGTCAATGGAAAATAAAAAATTCTGACAATAAAAAAACACAGCAACTTATGCTGTGTTTTCATTATTATAAAAAATAAATTAAAAGAATTAGTTAGGCATCAACACGCTGTCAATAACGTGGATCACACCATTTTTCTGCATTACATTCGCAATAGTAACGGTAGCTGTTCCACCTTTTTCATCTGTTAAAATTAATTTGTCTCCGTCCATAGAAGCCCATAATTTTCCACCAGATACAGTAGTCAGTTCTGCTTTACCATTACCTGCTTTAATTGCTTTAGCAATTGCTTTTGAATCCATTTTTCCAGCAACAACATGGTATGTAAGGATTTTAGTTAGCATCTCTTTGTTTTCTGGTTTTAAAACTGTTTCCACAGTACCAGCTGGCAATTTGTCAAAAGCTTCGTTTGTTGGCGCAAATACAGTGAAAGGTCCGGCACTTTTTAAAGTTTCCACAAGACCGGCAGCTTTAACAGCAGCAACCAATGTAGTGTGGTCTTTTGAGTTTACCGCATTGTCAACAATATCTTTATTGGCATACATTGCTGCACCGCCAACCATTGGATTTTTTTGAGCGTAAACTGAAGTTGAAAATGCCATAGCTACTATGACAAATACAGGTAAGATGAATCTTTTCATGATTTTGTTTTATAGCAGGAGATACGGCGAATATTAGTGCTTGGTTTTCTGAATAGCCAAATTTTTTGTTCTCATGTATTTGGAGAACCTTAACGGAAAAAAGCGCTTGAATAAAATTCCCTTCACTTCTTTGCCGCCCATATAGACTTCTTCTTTGTTTTGTTGGATAGCTTTAACGATTAAACTTGCGCATTCAGCCGGGGCAAGACCATGCTCCTGATTCTCGTCCATCTGGCTATGCAGCTGGCCATCAGCAGTCATTGCATTCAGCGAGATATTTGTTTTAATATAACCCGGGCAAACCAGGGTGATCTGGATATTTTTATCAGCTACCTCTGAACGTAATGAATCAAAGTATCCATGTAAAGCATGTTTGGAAGCGGCATAAGCAGAACGGTATGCAGTTCCGAATTTACCAGTCAGACTACTGATGCAGACAATTTTGCCTCCACCTTTAGCGATCATCTGAGGCAATACTGCCTTACTCAAAGCGACTGTGCCCCAAAAGTTAACATTCATCAGCTTTTGTTCCACATTTAAAGCAGTTTCCAGTGCTAATGACCGTTGACTCAGTCCTCCGCTGTTGATCAGCATATCAATATGGCCAAATATTTTTTGTGCATCTCTGGCCTTGTCTGCTAATAACGCAGTATCTTCCAGATCAAAAGAAAGGACATGGACATTGATCTGATTTTTACAGTTTCCTTTTACCCTGAAAAGTTCATCTCTGTTACGGGCAGAAATAATGAGGTTTGCCCCTGAATTGTTATAAGCATAAACAAGTGCTTCGCCGATACCCGAAGAAGCTCCTGTGATCCAGATTACTTTATTCTTCATTGTTTTTTTATTAATTATTCAGGATTAATCTTCCGGATGTTCGTCTAAAAGGAATAACTCTGAAGCGATATAATCAGCAAACAATTTGCCGTCAGGTGTCAATATTAACCTGTTATTTTCGTTTTTCAGCCAGTCACGTTGTAAAAATGGAACTATGTTTTTTAGTGTATCTTCCAGGAAAAGCTTACCAAATTCATTGCCTATTTTTTGTAAATCTGTACCCCACATGGTGCGGAGCGAAGTCATGATATATTCGTTAAAGCGATCGTAGATATCCAGTTCTTCTATCGTTTCTGCCAATTTACCCAGCGCTAACTGCTGCATATATTTAGCATTGTTTGCGATGTTCAAATACCTGACATTTCCATTAAAGCCATGTGCAGATGGGCCAATCCCTAAATAGGAGATACCTCTCCAGTAATTGGTATTATGTACCGCATGGCGGCCGGGTAAGCTATAATTTGATATTTCATAATGATCAAAGCCTGCAATAGCCAGTTTTTCTGTCAATGTGATAAACTGAGCCGCACTTTGTTCATCATTCACAGGGATTTGCTTTCCCTTTTTTATCGCTGCGGCTAAGGCTGTTTTAGGTTCAACCGTTAACGAGTAGGCCGAAATATGTGGAGTTTGCAAACTGATCGCTTTGTTGATGTTGCTCAACCATTTTTCATCGGTCAGCAAAGGGAACCCATAAATAAGGTCGATACTCAGATTCTCGAATCCCGCATCCTGACTGCGTTTAATACAGGTTTCTGCTTCATTGGAAGTATGTGCCCTGTTCATCCAAACCAGATCTTCATTAAAAAAAGATTGTACGCCAATGCTGAAGCGGTTGACGGGAAGCTGACGCAATTGTGCAATTTTCTTTGCATCTAAATCATCTGGATTAGTTTCAATAGTGATTTCAGCATCGGCCGAAATAGAAAAATTGGAGGTTAAAGTGTCAAAGATCCTGGCCAGTGATTTCTCCGGTAAAAGAGAAGGTGTGCCACCACCAAAATAGATACTCCCTATCTGCTGATCAGAAATTCTGCTCTTTTTTAAAAGGATTTCTTTGCAAATCGCATCAGTCATTTCATCTACGTGCTGCAGAGAGGTGCTGAAATGAAAATCACAATAATTACAAGCTTGTTTACAAAAGGGGATATGGATATAAATTCCTGCCATGGGGCAAAGGTAAGTGCAATTATGTGTTTTGAGGCACCTCTGTTTGTAAAGATGACTTCAATCCGAAATTATACAGTTTTTTGCAAAGTGTATTGCGGTTAATTTACCAAGCCCGCTGCTGGTACCTGTAATGAAAATTGTACTTGCTATTTTTATATTTTTCACGAACGTATAAATATCTTATAGCTATTGGTGAATGGTATACCCATGTATTATATCAGGATCATAATTTGGAATTTACAAGAGGTCAGTGAGTTCTTTGGAAGTGTTAAGTCTGTCGGTCTTGCTAGTCTAATTCCAATTGGTTTTTAACCAAATTGTAATATTCGTTTCTATACGCTACTAATTCGCTGTGACTTCCTCTTTCTATAATTGTCCCATGTTTTAATACAATTATCTGGTCAGCATTTTTTACGGTAGATAGACGATGCGCAATTATAAGAACCGTTTTTCCTCTAAAAAAGGATTGCAGATTATCGTGAATTATCTTTTCATTTTCAGCATCCAATGCAGAGGTTGCTTCATCAAAAAATATGTAATACGGGTTCTTGTACACCGCACGGGCTATCAGGATACGTTGTTTTTGTCCACCGGATATACCATTTCCTGCCGCTCCGATTTTGGTTTTGAATCCGAGTGGGAGACTATCAATAAAAGATCCAATATTGGCTATCCTGACAGCGTTCAAAAGTTTCTCTCTATCAATATTCTCGTCTCCTGTAGCAATGTTTCGCTCAATAGTATCAGAAAAAATATAACCATCCTGCATGACCACGCCACAGTGCTCCCGTATGCTTTTTGGAGATAATGAAAGCATGTTCTTATCATCATAGCAAACAGTTCCATGTGTCGGATCATAAAACCTGATCAGCAATTTCATCAATGTCGTTTTACCACTACCGCTCGCTCCAACAATGGCCGTAATTTTACCATCAGGAATAAAGAGCGAGACGTCTTCCAAAACAAATGGTGATTTTGGCCCTTCAAATTGAAAAAAAAGCTTGTTAATATTTATTCCTTTACTTGAAAGACTATCATTGGCGGGATATGCGGATACACGCATTGGAGTAAATTCTCCTTTTTCTTCGTCGTCATGTAAATGGACCTCGTTGAGCCGGGATAGGCTTAGTTTTGCGTCCTGCAAGGAGCGGAAGAAGTTAACGAGTTGATTTACTGGTGAATTCATTTGACCTATGATATAGGACACACTTAACAAAGTTCCGATGGTCATATCTCCGTTTACCACGAACGAGGCTGTTAAGAATGTAACGATGATGTTCTTCAGCTGATTCAGGAATTCAAAACCAGCTAGTTGAATTTGATCCAATTTAAGCAGGCTCGTATTAACCTTATAAAGTTTCTGCTGTATCTTTTCCCATTCATTTCTCTTGTATATCTCGAACTGATTAAGTTTCATCTCTGATACACCGTTTATGATTTCATAAATAGACTCCTGACTTTCAGCTCTTTGATGAAAACGCGAATAATCTAAAACTTTGCGCTTTTTCAACCAAACTAGCGACCAGACTACAGATAATGTGGTTAAAATCAAATACACTAATAGAATCTGATGGTCATAGTACCATAGTACACCAAAGAATACAGAAAAACTAACCATAGAAAATACGGTGAGTAATGCTTGAGAAGTTAGAAATTGCTCGATCCTTTCATGATCTTGTATCCTCTGATTAAAATCTCCCATTAACTTGGTGTCAAAAAAGCGAATCGGAAGAGATAGGAGTTTGGTCAGAAATTCTGAAATAATCTGAATATTTATTTTATTTCCAACGAAAAGAAGGATGCGATTACGAAAAATATCGAAAATTATATTCCCTAAAAAAAATGACAACTGAGCCAGTAAAATGTAAGTAATCATTTGCAAATCCTTTTTGACTACGCCTTCATCTATAAGTTTTTGCATTAGAATAGGCAAAACCAGCATCGTTAAAGAACTCAGCAGCATAAAAACTGACAGACCTAAGAAGTGGCGCTTATATAATTTCAAAATTCTGAAAAGATATACAGCAGACAACGATTCTGATTTTGCTGGAACCTGAGTATGAAACTTCTCAGTAGGTTCTAAGAATAAGGATACACCATGCTTTTCTTCCGGACACCAGGATTCCAAAAATTTCTCTTCAAAAACCCAAATCCAACCATGAGCAGGATCTGCAATTTTATATTTCATTTTTCCTGTCAATAGGTCTTTTGAAATCTTATAAAGTACCACAAAATGATTTTGCTTCCAATGAAGAATACAAGGTAACAGTTCGGGCTTGAACTCTCTTGGGGTCAATTTTGCTGTAACTGTTGTAAAACCGATTTTGACAGCTACGTCACTAATGCCTAATAAAGATACACCCTCTCTGGAAATAAACATATTTGATCGCAGATATTGCAGACCAAAGTCTTTTCCATGATACGATGATATCATGGCAAGACATGCAGCTCCACAGTCCATCTGGTCATATTGGAAATAGAATTTAAGCATTTATTAAAATTTTCTGCTCAAATACACGTTTAACAATTTCCATTTTCTTAACGGGATCAAAATCATTTACACAGTAGTCTTTTCCCAAATTCTCATAGGCAGCTTGGCTACAACCACCACCACAAATGGGTAATATTGAGCATGTATGGCAAGGTTTGTTCTTAAATTTTGCATTTTCTCTAACCGTAGCATCAGGATTCCATTCAATAACACCATTCTGATTTAATTCTCCTAATCTGTTGCCTACTTTAAAATCTCTCGCTGAACATTTAAAAACATCACCATTGTAATTTAGAAATGCCTGATTCTTTTTATCAGCATAACATGATCCGCGTACTGAATCGTAAACTGCACCATCCACGTAAAAACCTGAACTTTTATATTTGTCTATGTATTCTCTTACATCATTTTCAAGGGCATCTTCCAATTGCCAAACCTTATGGTAGGAGAATCTTAAACGCTTCCTGATCTTATCATCATATTCGCCAAAAAGTTCCATAATTCTGTCGATATCATCCATATTCTTATCTGAGCAGTTAATCCGGATAACAACGTTGAAATCATTCTTCGCAAGTAATATTATATTGTATACAATTTGGTGAAAAGAACCTTTTGTACTAGAAATAAATCTAACCTGATCGTGATTTTCTCCATAGCCATCCAGTGTAATCTGAATTTCCTGAACATAAAAACTTTTGAGGAAATCAATCTTCTTCTTGTCAAATAATAAGCCATTTGTTGTAAATCCTGTCATCAACTGGATGTTGCGTGAATCAAGAATCTGCTTTGCCTGAGTTAAGATAGGGACAATTACTTTATCGAAGTAAAGTAATGGCTCTCCGCCAAACCATGAAATAGCAAACTGCTCCATGCCTTCACTTCCTTTCGTAATTTGATCTATCAATTGTATCGTTTTGTCGATAGTTACAGTGTCCATTTTTGAATCTTTAATATGAGATTCATAACAATACCAACATTTGAAGTTACAGTTCATAGTCGGGTTAATAAAAAGAAGAAATTGATTTTCGTTGTTGTCAGCTTTTTTACTAATTTCTACAACCTGGCTGAATTCATCAGTTTCATTCTCTATAATAAATCCCTCATCTACCATATACTTGAAAAATTCAGGATGTATTTTATCTAATTCATCCATTTCCGTTTGTCTTTCGGCAGCCAAAAAAAGTTCTTTTACGTCATCCTCTAAGATGACAAACTTGTCGTTAATTAAATTATAGCAGATGTTCTTTCCGTCAAAGTGAAAAAAATTGTTGTATGTGCTTGATTTCATAATGATTAGATGTAAAAGTTGGTAACCTCTTTAAGAGGTTACCAACGAAAATTAAAAAACACTGTCAAATTCCTATAGTTGGTTCTTCTATAGCGTTACATGTTGTACTGTTGTTGGTACAATTACAATTGTTACCTACAACACTCGAAGGAGCTGTCTTAAAAGCAAAACTTTTAGAGAAACCACCTTTTAACATTCCTTTTTCGGCATCTTCAAGAATTTGCATGTCTTGTACCATTTCCTGGAATTTTTCTGATTTGATTTTTTTAGTACTCATTTTAAAATAGATTAAGATTTAAAAATTAGACCTCACCTTTTTTGAAGGTGCTTATTTATAAGCTTTCTCCTGTATTGCGCACTACGGATACTTTGCTGATAAAGCGTAGTTATAGTCTTCCCCGACTCTCATTTTCCGATTTAACCATCCCTTTTTTAACCTTACGTTTGTTATCCAGGGTATATTGAATTTGCAGAAATACTCCCCTTGTTAATCTTTTCTGATAGAAATTAAAATTGAAATCAGGAAAGAACGATGTGTTTTCATCAAATTTTGTATTGAAGAGATCAACTGCCATCACTTTCACCAATAGACTTTCTTTTATGAATGACTTGCTGGCAGAAATGTCAAATTGATATTTATATCTGCTTTTGATGTTAACATCACTATAACTATGCTGATAGTTACTGGTAAGTTCCAGCAGGTATTTCTTGTATAGCTTGAATTGCAGATAACTATTATTATAAAATGATGCTCCACTGAACTCCCTGTTGTTGTTGTCTGAGAATGTATTATAATAAATACCAGAAGAGAGACTCAAATAGAGCCATTTGAATAAGTTGTCAGTGTAAGAATGATCAACACCCATTGATTTATAATTTCCAAAATTCTGTGCCTGATAGTAATTGATGCTATTTTCGTTCATGAAGTATACCTTCTGTATAATTTCATTTATTTTCACCCCATATAAGGAGATAAAATGCTTTGGGAAACTATATCCAATGTCTAGACGGTCAATAAACTGAGGTTGGAGACCGGGATTACCAATATGAAATAAATAGTCATTTATTTTGAGTACAAATGGATTTAAATCAACAAATGACGGCCTTGAGATACTCCTTTTGTAGCTCAGATTGATACTCTTCTGATTAGAAATGTTATATCGGTAGTATAATGCGGGAAAGGCCTTAGTATAGTTTTGTGTTATATTATTCTCGTTAATTTTATTTAATCCTTTAATAGAAGTATTCTCTACTCTTAGTCCTGCTTTAAAAAAGTGTCTTCCAATTTTTTTACTAAGCGAAGCATGGCCGGTTAAGGTATTTTCTCTATTATCAAAATTTTGCTTTTGAGCTTCGTCATCATTCCACTTTTCTTCTTGTAAGAATTTAACATTCAGGCTATTATCTCTGTTTATATGCATGATTTTAACTCCTCCATTCAGTTCCCAGTCTGTACTAAATTTTTGGATCATATCTGCTTGGGTAGTATAATAAAATGAGCTTGCGTGCGTGTCAAAGAGATAGTGGTTGTCTAATGAAGCAATTGACGGATATATTGTCAGCACATCATTAAAAGGATTAGCGCTATTCCTGCCCAGGTCAGTTATAATTTTGAAAGAGCTCCCAATGGTGTCGGTCGCTAAGGAATAGTTGAAAGTAAGATACCAAAGGTCATTCGTAGTTTTTGATTGTGATTTGTTAATACTGTGCTGGCCTTCTTCCGGACTTTTATAAACATCAAGTGCTCCCGAGAGCAGTATATCCATTTTGTTCTCATTAAAATAGCCTTCGATACCGATTTCATTCTTTTTGTTTGGATAGTAGATAACTCCCGATCTAATACCTAAGCTTTTATAATTTTGAGAAAATCTGCCTAGTTCGTGATTTTTGCGACCATCAAAATAATCAAAATCACTTCTGGTAATTCCAAGATCCTCGTTTTTAGTGTAAGATATATCTGAATATGCATTCCATTTATCAGTACCAAAATTTAGGTTTACACCACCTCCATACCGGTCATAGTTTTTATTTTTATATTGGTAATAGGACTTGGCAATTCCACGGAAACCACTTTGAGGTTTTTTTAAAATGATATTTACAATTCCCCCAGCTGTTGTGGCTTCCTGATCTGAAGAGGCCAGGTCTTGTATTTCGATTCTTTTAATATCTTCCGAGCTGATGCCGGATAAATAATCCTCTAATTGCTTTCCGTCCAGATTAATCTTTCGGCCGTTAATCATAACTAATACGCTTTTGTTCATCAACAGTAGGTGGCCATCGGCTCCCATACTAATTTTTGGACTTTTCTTTAATAGTTCGATTCCATTGTTCCCTTTTGCAAGCGGGCTATTTTCAATGTTAAAAAACAACTTGTCCCCTACTGTTTTGATAAAGGGGCGGTTAGCATTAACTGTTACTCCTTTTAAAGCGTAAATATCATAAACCTCTATAGGAGAGAGGTGGCGATCTGTGTTTAGTGTAATTGACTCTCTGTGAAGCTCCTTCCCAAATTGAGACAAAACCAATTGAAAGTTTCCCTTAGGCGCATTTATCGAAAAATATCCTTTCGTGTCTGTTAATGTTTGTTTAACTTCTATGGAGTCCAGCGTGGTTAATGTTATTGTGACATACGAAAGTGGTTTTTGTTCCTGATTATGTACGTGTCCGAAAAGTGTTAATTGTTGGGCAAATGAACTCTTCAAAGAAAAGGTCACTAAAAGCGTAATAATGAATTTTAATCTAGGTATCCACATATCTCATAATCTAGTTTGGCTATCTTTAAATAGTAGTTCCTGTTGAATCGTAATAGCTTTGGTCTCTTTATAATCTCCCGGATTTAATATTACAATACTGAGCATCTATTTAGATACAGGTTAATAATAATTGTTCCGGGTTTTGATGTTAATTAATTGACATTTAAGGTAAAGTGTTTACTTGTTTGATTATAAATATATATAATTTTATTTTAAATAGAGAAATTATATGTCATAATAAATTGTTTAATATATGTTTTAAGTGAATAATGTTTAGTATAAAAATCCGGATATAAAGGCGTTTCTATATGTTTTAAGCCCATGTTACCAGTATGGGTAATAAAATGCTTTTTTTTGTGTAATTTCATTTTTAATCTTCAGTTAAGATTGACTTTGTTGTGTTTATGAATTTAAAGATGCCTTGTTTGTCAAGTGTTAATTCTTATGATATTTTGTAAGGTTTCTCTTCTGATTCTTTTTTATGCGGTAAGTAAACCATAAAGTGGTTCTGATTTTGTGGTTCTTTGATGGAGAAAGAAATTATAACGTCAATTAGCATTTTGTAATGAAAAAAACTGCCTTAACCTTTCTGTATATATTATCTGTCCTGGTTTTACCATTAATTGTAAAATCGCAAGCTAAAATTGTCATCATCCGTCATGGAGAAAAGCAAGAACAGAATGAAAACCTGAACTGTAAGGGGCTTAACAGATCTTTAAAGCTAGCCAGCGTACTTTCTAAAAAGATTGGAGTTCCAACGGCGATCTATGTACCGTCTTTAGGCAACGGGAACCAAACTACTCATTCGCGTATGTTTCAAACCATTACCCCATTTGCTGTTAAATATAATTTAAGTATCAACAGCAGCTTTAATGGGGCAGATTATGCCAGCATCGCCAAAGAAATCAAACATAAAAAAGGAACGGTACTATTGGTTTGGAACCATGGCAACATTCCTGCGCTGGCCAAAGCACTCGGAATCAAACATCAGAAACTAAACTGGAATCTGAACGATTTCGATTCGATCTGGATCATTACCGGCAGTGGTAAAGACAAAGTGCTGAAAACTGACAAAGAAGGAATCCTGCCTGGTGCTGACTGCCCGGTTTTCTAAACCCCCATATTTTCCTGCAATTTATTCATGAATTACTCTCCGCTTTTGTAAAGAGCTGGTAGTAATACTCGCCTGGTTAACTTGTATATGAGTCCATGGTGAGTCCACAGTGAGTCCACGTTGAGTCCACCTTTTCCGGAAAATACGTGGACTCACTATGGACTTGAAGCAGACTTGATGTGGATACATACATAACGATGATACTACTCATCAAGACTTGCTATTCTGTAGCAAAGCATGAATGTGAAATAATAATATCTTAGATTTGCACAAAGGAATAATCCCGTTACTTTAATAGGTCGATGTATAAATACTTTTTGATGACTTTTTTCCTGCTGTGCATAGCGGGCTTTGGAAAGGCGAATGCGCAGAATTTGGCTGTTGTCAGAGATTCTACCGTACAGCGCAGGGTTTATAAACCCCGTGTGGTCAGAGACTCTGCATTTCTGGCGCGGCAAAAGTTCGTTACCGACTCTATCATGACGCATACCTGGATCCTTCCGGACTCCCTGATCAACAAACACATTTTGATGGACAGCATCATGAAAGCCAATGTTTTTGAGAAACTTGATCTTGATGCCTGGTTTAAAAAGTATAGTAAACTAAAGAAAGCGAGTAAGTTCAGAACAGGCAATCCCTTGCCTAAAGGACGGACCTGGGTGCTCGGTTTTATTGTCCTTCTGCTGGTCGTTTTTGCAATCCTCAGAATCTCTTTTGCCAAACAATTACAGAATATTATTCAATCTTTTTACAGTAATCGCGGACTAAATAACCTGAATAAAGAAGATAATGTGTTCAGTTCGTGGCCATTTTTATTTTTATTTATACAATTTGGCTTCACAATCGGGATGTTTTTTTATCTCGTTGCACAATATTATCAGCTCGCTTACGTACACCAGGGGTTCCGTTTTTTTGTCAGTGTTTCCATTCTGATTGTTGTATTATATGCGATGAAAATTCTTTTATTGCGTGTGCTCGGACATCTGTTTAACATCCAGAAAGCCGTCCACGAGTACGTTTCTATATTATATTTGAGTTATTTTAACATCTCTTTAATCTTCATTCCATTGGTTGTCGCTTTTGCCTTATCGCCAATGAAATATGGTATATATTACATAGTTATCTCATTTATTTTGTTGGGGATTATCTTCACGTTTCAATTTATAAGAGCAGGAATAAATATTTTATCTCATTATCGGTTTTCGAAGTTCTATTTATTTATGTACTTTTGTGCCCTCGAAATATGTCCTATTTTGATATTAATCAAGGCCATAGGATTGGAGCTGTAATTAGGTAAAATGCAAGAAAAAACAGAAGATAGGTTGCGTAAAGTAAAAAGTATACTGATAACTTTGCCAAAGCCCGAAACAGAGAAGTCCCCATACTTTGATTTGGCTAAGAAATACAATTTAAAAATTGATTTCAGATCCTTCATTCATGTGGAAGGTATTCCAGCAAGGGACTTCAGAAAAGACAAGATCACATTAGCTGATTTTACTGCTGTAGTTTTTACAAGCAGGAATGCGGTAGATCATTTTTTTAGAATTAGTGAGGAAATGCGGTACGAAGTGCCCGCAGATCTGAAGTACTTTTGTATTTCAGAATCAACCGCTCTATATCTTCAGAAATATATCCAGTACCGGAAACGGAAGATCTTTTTCGGTAAGCAGACTGCTGCCGATTTATCAGAAGTACTGAAGAAACATGCAGGGGAGAAATTCCTTTACCCATGTTCTGACGTAGCGACGGAAGATACGATGAATTTCCTGTTGAAAAATGGATACGATCTGACCCCGGCAGTATTGTTTAAGACCGTAGTAAGCGATCTTTCGGATCTTGCTGAAGTGACTTATGACATGATTGCCTTTTTCAGCCCGTCAAGTATTCAGTCGTTGTATACAAATTTTCCTACTTTTCAGCAAAATAACACAAGGATTGCTGCATTTGGAGTAAATACACATAAGGCGATTATGGATAATAATCTGATCGTAGACATAGCCGCACCATCACCGGAATCACCTTCGATGATCATGGCTATTGAAAATTATATTAAGAAATCAAATAAGTAAAATAGTACTGTTGATAAATTTTCCCAAATTGGGGAATCGAATGGCCTGCTAAATTCTTTTAAATCTATTAAGCAAGATGTTATATAATTATTAACATCTTGCTTTTTTTGTGTTTAAGACTTATATTTATCTCATAATAATTGTTTATATCAATCATATTTGATAAAATTGTTGTAAAATTGCTCCAGGGCTTATGAGGAAAATTTACACACTGGGTTTTTTATTAATTACAGCATTGTTTTCAAGCTGCGGAAAAGGTGGGCAAGGAGAGCTGGTTGGTGTATACAATAAAAAATTTAACAACAAGAAAATGCCAAGAGGAATGGTTTACATCCCTCAGGGCAAAACGCTTATTGGTATGTCTGACGAGGATATTAACAACTCACAGACTTCGCCCAGTAAGATGACCTCATTCAGTGCGTTCTATATGGACGAAACTGAGATCACCAACGCAAAGTACAGACAGTTTGTGAATTGGGTAAGAGATTCAGTCGCTTTAACCAGCGTTGGCCCGGGCGGAGCTCCAGGTTATTTTATTACACCTAAAGGCCAGACTGCGGGTGGAGCCAGCCTCACCTCAGGACAGAAAAATATTGACTGGAAAAAAGTTGGTAACGGTTCTGCCATGTGGAACGACAAAAAAGGTGGCCTCAGCAATAAATTCAAGGACATGTATTATGCAGGTGATGACGCATTACCTGGTCGCAATGACTTAGACATCAGAAAATTAAGATACTCTTATAGTTTCGTGAATCTTGACCTGGCAGAAGCCGGAAGAAAAGATCCGACGAAAAAACGTAAAGACTTTATTGAAAGTTATGTAGATTCACCAGATCCGAATAACCCAAACCAGTTTCCTTCGGTTAATGTTTACCCGGACACCATGGTTTGGAAAATAGATTATTCTTATTCTCAGAATGATCCGATGGTGAAATCTTACTTCAATCACCCTTCTTATGATAATTATCCTGTAGTAGGGGTAACCTGGGAACAAGCCAATGCATTTTGCTTCTGGCGTACCCGCTTATATGAACCGGTTGCTGCTTCCAGAAAAATTCCTTTAAGCTCACGCCCTGAATACAGATTACCTACTGATGCTGAATTTGAATATGCAGCAAGAGGTGGTAATGTGAAAACAAAATACCCATGGGGCGGGCCTTATGTAAGAAATACAAAAGGATGTATGCAAGCCAATTTCAAAGTAGGCAGAGGAAATTACTCTGATGATGGCGGTTTATATACTGTAAATGTGAAATCTTATTTCCCTAACGATTACGGGCTGTACAACATGGCCGGTAACGTTGCAGAATGGACAGTAACAGCTTACAACAATTCGGCAGCACCTCAATTGCTGGATTTCAACCCGAATTTCACTTATGTAGCTAAAACTACAGACAGTAAATACCTTAAACGTAAAGTAGTTAGAGGCGGATCGTGGAAAGACATAGGTTTCTTCCTTCAGAACGCAGTGGGTACTTATGAATACCAGGATCAGGCAAGATCATACATCGGTTTCAGATGTGTTGCTTCTTACGCGGGTACCGACATTCACTTCAAAAATTAAGTTGATTCAATCTCAATTATAAAGTTTTTAAAATAATATCTATCTAGTAGTAATATGGCAGCTAAAAAGAATTCTAATTGGTTACACTCGGCAATCTCATGGGGTGCGAGTATCGTAATTTTGGGAGCATTGTGTAAAATCCTTCACATCGGAGGTATTTGGGGAAGCTATGCAATTGGTATCGGTCTGGGTGTAGAGGCAGCTTTGTTCTTTATCACCGGATTTTTTCCACCAGAGCCAGAATTGGCCTGGGAAAAAGTATATCCTGAATTAAGAGATGATTTTAAAGGCGAATTGCCTGTGGCTACTGCAAGACCAGTTGCTGCGGCGGGAGCTTCTTCTACAGCAGCTTTAGATAAAATGCTGGGTGATGCTAAAATCGGCCCTGAATTAATTGAAAGCCTGGGTAATGGACTGCGTAACTTCGGAGACAAAGTAGCGACTATTTCTACAGTTGCTGATGCAGCAGTGGCAACCAATGATTTCACAGGAAAAGTAAAACAAGCTTCTGCTGGTTTTGATCAGCTGAATGGTGCATTCAGTAAAGCGACTTCTCAACTGGTAGAACTCGGCGAAAGCGGTAATGCTTCAAAATCTTACCATGAGCAGGTAAATAACCTGTCTAAAAATTTATCTGCCTTAAATGCGGTTTATGAATTAGAATTACAAGATTCTACTACACACCTTAAGTCAATGAATAAATTCTATCAGAACCTTTCTGCGACGATGAATAATTTCAATGAGTCGATGGATGATTCGAAACAATTTAAGGAAGAAGTAGGTAAACTGGCTAAAAACCTTTCTTCGCTGAATGCTATTTATGGCAATATGTTAACAGCGATGAACCAGCCACGTCCATAATCAGGTAATCAATTTATTTAATCACCACAGAGAACCATAACTAATGGCCGGAGGAAAAGAAACAACGAGGCAGAAGATGATCAATATCATGTATTTGGTATTGTTGGCTATGCTTGCGCTAAACGTATCTGATACTATACTGAATGCCTTTAAGAATATCAATGACAGTTTGGATTCGTCACGGACGAATGTAAGCACGAGCATTGACCAGTTGTTCACTGCATTTCAGAATACTAAACTTAAAGAGGAGCCTGGAAGGGCACAGCCGATTTGGGATAAAGCCAATCAGGCGAAAAAATATGCGGATGACCTGAATGGTTACATTCTGCAATTGAAACAACAATTTAATACTGCCGGTGGCGGTATCGATCCTGAAACAGGTGACCTGAAAGAAAGAGGAAATCAGGATATCGCCCAGGGCATCATGATCAATGCTAAAGAAGGCGAAAAGCTTAAAGCAAAGATTAATGAGACACGCGAAAAATTAATTGCCCTTTTAGAAGCTGAAGACCGTAAACATGTTTCCTTTTCTTTGGAAGCGAAGGATGCAGAAAAAAGTATAGAGGGTAAAAAGAAATGGGAAGATATTAACTTCGGAGAAGGTACACCTTTAACTGCTGCAAACACAGTGTTGACAAAGATTCAGTCAGATACAAGAAATGCAGAAGCGGAAATTGTTAAGAAATTGTTTGGGAATATGGATAAGTCACTGGTTAATCTGGATCAGTTTGCAGCTGTAGCAGTTGCACCGACCTCTTATGTAATTCAGGGACAACCTTACAGTGCGCAAGTATTTTTAACAGCAAGTGATTCTAAATCAAGTCCTGAAATTAGTGTTGGCGGTGGCAGATTGGCCATTAAAGACGGTAAAGGAACATATACAGGAGGAACAGGTTCTGTAGGGGTGTTTAAATGGGTTGGAACAATCCGTGTTAAACAAACTGACGGACAGATTAAAGAATACAGAACTCCGGAACAAACTTACCAGGTGGCCAAACCATCGGCTACGGTTTCACCTGATAAGATGAACGTAATTTATGCCGGTATTCCAAATCCGTTTTCTGTTTCTGCGGCAGGTTTTCCTTTGGAAAGTGTGAAAGCAAGTATTTCAGGCGGCTCAATGAGTGGCTCGAACGGTAAATATTCAGTGAGTGTTGGAGGTGATCAGATCGGTAAAACGGTTCATATCAATGTAACTGCAAATAATGCTGGTAAAACTGTGAACTTAGGCTCACAAGAATTCAGAGTAAAAGCATTACCAACACCAAAAGCCTTTATTAAAGGTAAATCTGGTGGAAATGTTGAGTTGGAATGGTTAGCAAGATCTGGCGCAATTGAGACACAGCTGGATGATTTCGTGTTTGACATTAAATATAAAGTAATCAGGTTTAACGCTACTTTTATTAATCCAAGATCGGATGCGGTGAATATCCCTAATAGTGGCGGTTCATTTAGCGGTCAGATCAAAGGTGCTTTGAATTCGATTAAACCAGGAGCGACAGTAATCTTTAAAGATATCATCGCTGAAGGACCTGACGGCAGACAAAAGAATTTAGATGGTATCACATTTACAGCTAAATAGAATCAAGATGAAACAATTTCTATATCTGATTATCCTGTTGTTCGTGGGAACCGGGGTGTTCGCTCAGAGCAAACCTGTAAAACCAATCGTTAGTCAGCGTCCGAAGGTAAAGCCAACAAAATCGGCTCCTGCTACAGACGCGGTTACGGTACCTGCTACAGATGCAGCTAAACCAGCGCCTGAAACAGCTGTACCGATTAATACGCCAGTAGTTAGTACCCCTGCTGTGAATACACCGGTTGTAAACACCCCGGCCGTAAATACACCATCGGTTAATGCACCGGTTGCTACAACAGCGGCGGCAGCGACAACACCTTTGCTTAAAAAATCGAAGATTAAGACTCCTCCAAAAGATGGTTTCTTTGCGAGAAAAGATGTAGATAGCAGTGTAATGGTTCCTTACGCAGATGTCAGAGAAGAAGATGTGTTTTATTCTAAACGTATCTGGAGAGAAATTGATTTACGTGATACTATCAATTCAGTATTGAATACTGAAAGCTCTAAATTGATAGAAATCCTGCTGGAAGCAATTGGAAATGAGGAGTTAACAGCTTATTCCCCTAAAGATACCACTGCTGGAAAAGTATTGGAAGATAATGACTCTTTCAAGATTGCTTTGACTTCGGCCGAAGCATTGAGAAATGCAAGAGGGACTTCTGAAGGAGAAGCTGATGAAAAAGGTAAAATAGGAGATCCGGTATTGAAACGCTTAAGAGCGGATGAATTCTTAAAATACAGAATTAAAGAAGACTGGATTCTGGATGTTAAAAGATCAATCTTTGAACCACGTATTGTCGGCCTTGCCCCTATGAAAATGGTAGAAGGTAACTGGCAGCCCGTATTCTGGATCTATTACGATGAAGCCCGGACTATATTAAGTAAGAAAAAATTACAGGATCCATCCAATGATGCGTCAGTATTAACTTTCGATGATTTCTTTGTCAGACGGCTGTTCTCGAGTAATATTGTGAAAGAGACAAACCCTGCCAATAAAACAATCGTGGAGATCCTGAATCAGACTGATCCTAAAGATCCAAGAAAATTATACGAATCTGAAAGGATTAAAAAAGGGATGGCAGACTACGAACAAAGTTTGTGGGAATACTAAGATCCTGATCAAATAAAAATATAAAAGCGCCGTTATCATTAGATAGCGGCGCTTTTTCTTTGGGTTTAAGTAGTCTTCGGAGCGAAATGAGCCAGTAAGGTTTTAACCTGTGCTTTGTTCAGTACGTTTTCCAATTCAGCTTCTGTAGCTTCTCTGATCTTTTTAACCGATTTAAACTGGCGTAAAAGCTTATCGGCAGTGGTTTTGCCAATACCGGGAATATCCTCCAGTTCGGTCTTTAAAGTGCCCTGATCTCTTTTCTTTCTGTGGAAAGTAATCCCAAAACGGTGGGCCTCATCACGGAGCTGCTGAATAACCTTTAACGTCTCCGATTTCTTGTCCAGATGCAGCGGATAGCTATCTCCCGGATAATATAATTCTTCCAGTCTTTTAGCGATACCGATGACCGTAACTTTATGTTCTATCCCTAATTTCTTTAAACTGCTTACTGCGGACGATAGCTGGCCTTTACCACCATCAATGATGATTAATTGAGGTAATGACTCCTCTTCTTCTAACATGCGCTTATATCGCCTGTAAACAGCTTCTTCCATCGTCGCAAAATCATTCGGGCCTTCTACTGTTTTCACATTGAAGTGCCTGTAATCTTTTTTAGATGGTTTGGCATCTTTAAAGACCACGATTGCTGAAACAGGATAAGCACCTTGGAAATTCGAGTTATCAAAACATTCAATATGAACAGGCAGCTGGGTCAGCATCAGATCTTTTTGCATTTGTGTTAAAATGCGTTCAGACCTTAAATCAGGATTTAGCTTTTCATATTGGTTCAGCTTTTCACGTCTAAAGAACAATACATTTTTATGGGAAAGTTCCAGCAGGTTTTTCTTTTCACCCAGCTTGGGAACAGTAAACTTTAAATTTTCATCCTTCAGTTTAATATCAAAAGGAACGATAATCTCTCTGGAAGTACTGCTGAACTTCGTCCTGAATTCAGTAATAGCCAGGGTAAGCAGTTCTTCATCAGATTCGTCCAGACGTTTTTTGATCTCTATCGTTTGCGTCTGAATGATACTTCCATTCATGATCTTTAAGTAATTGACAAAAGCGTAACGCTCATCAGAAGCAATGCTCACCACATCTACATTGGTGATTGAGCTGTTGACTACAGTTGATTTACTTTGATACTTTTCTAAGACCAGTAACTTTTTTTGATATTGATGGGCATATTCAAAATTTAGTTCGTCGACTGCTTTTTTGATGACCAGCTTTACATCCTTGATTACATTACCGATTTTTCCATTCAGAATATCTTTGATCTCCGCTATACTCTGATCATAATCTTCGTCCGATTGATAAGCCTGACAAGGTCCCTTACAATTGCCAATCTGATATTCCAGGCAGACTTTGAATTTGCCGGCATGGATGTTCTCGTCCGTTAGCGGAAGATTACAGGTACGTAAAGGATAGGTTTCTTTAATCAGGTCAAGAATGGTATGCATCATCCCTACAGAGGCATAAGGGCCAAAATAAGTGGAACCATCTTTGATCATTTTCCGTGTCCAGTATAAACGCGGAAAGGGTTCTTTCTTGATAATAATCCATGGATAGGTCTTATCATCTTTCAGCATGATATTATACCTTGGCTGATGTTTTTTAATCAGGCTGTTTTCCAGCAGCCAGGCATCAATTTCAGTATCAACAATGGTAAAAGTAATCTTGCGGATCTTGGAAACCAATACCCGCGTTTTACCATTCATCTGGTTGTCCTGATTGAAATAAGAGCCGACACGGTTTCTTAAATCTTTGGCCTTGCCAATATAAATGAGCGTATCTTCCTGATCCCAGTATTGATAAACACCGGGTTTATGCGGAATATCGGCTAATGCCTTTTTGTAATCAAAAATGCTCATTTAAAAACCCAGCTTCTTGTCCAGTTCTGTAGTATCCGTTTGTTGCTGTTGATATTGGTTACAATCGTAAGTGATAGATACACCGCTTTTAGGGACTTCAAAGTCGCCTTTGCCTACTTTTAATTTAGGATTGGCATAGACTTTCTTTAAGAAACCACCAAAAATAGGCATGGCTGTTTTAGAACCTTCACCTTCTCTGGTACTGATAAAGTGAAATGCACGGTCTTCGCAACCTGTCCACACGCCGGCAACCAGATCAGGGGTAATCCCTACGAACCATCCATCAGAGTTATTCTGTGTCGTTCCGGTTTTACCACCAATAGGGTTTTTCAACCCGTATTTACTGATCAGGCCATAACCATAACCGGTTTTCACTACACCTTCCAGCATACGTGTCATCACATAAGCAACATCTTCGTTCATTGCAGGGTGTTTTTGTGGCGTTTGAGAGAACAGTACCACTCCGTTTTTATCTTCTATTCTTAAAATATAAGTTGGTTGCGTCCAGACACCTTTATTTGCAAATACACTATAAGCGCCTACCATATCAAATACAGAGGCATCAAATGAGCCTAACGCGATAGATGGATAAGCAGGTACATTTGAAGTGATCCCCATTCTTTTAGCCAATGTAGCGACCGCAGTAGGGCCTACTTGCTTCATCAGGTAAGCAGCGATATAATTCTGAGAGAAGGCGAGGGCTTTCTGCAAAGTAATGTAACCCGGTAGAGTACCGCCCGATTTTGGCGTCCATGGCGCACTGCCCGGAACTTCAATTGTTACCGGCTCATTCAAGACCTGGTAACACGGCGAATAACCATTTTCTATAGCTACCGAATAAGTAAAAGGTTTAGCTGTTGAACCGACTTGCCTGGTTCCCATTTTAACCTGGTCGTATTTGAAATGTTCGTAATTGATACCGCCAACCCATGCTTTAACGTATCCTGTTTTCGGATCCATTGCCATCATGGCATTTCTTAACAGCAGTTTATAATATTTTACCGAATCCACCGGTTTCATCAGCGTATCCAGATTTCCTTTCCACGTGAAAATGCTCATTTCGGTCGGGGTATTGAAGTCTGCTTTAATTTCTGACTCCGATTTTCCTTCCAGCTGTAAAGCTTTATAGCGGTCAGATCTTTTAATACCCTGCTCAATCTGCATTTCTTTGTCCTTGAAAGGGTTTCTACCTTTCCAGCCTTTTGTAAATTGTGCCTGTAAAACTTTCATCGCATCCCTTTGCGCTTCTTCGGCATAGACTTGCATGTCGTAATTGATGGTCGTGATAATTTTTAGTCCGTCTCTGTCCAGATCATATGGCGTACCATCTGCTTTTAAGATAGAGCGTTCCTGGAAGATTTTCTTAATATCATTTTTCAATACCGCTCTGAAATACGGAGCAATTCCATCATTTACAGTTGCTGCACTGAATTTAAGGGCTAAAGGTTTTGCTTTTTCTTCGTCAAACTGTTGTTGGGTCAGCAGGTCTTCTTTAACCATATTTGACATGACTGTATTTCGTCTGGCTAATGATCTTTCCGGGTTACGGGTAGGAGAGTAGCGGGTAATTCCTTTTTGCAGCCCGACCAACGTAGCTGCCTGTGCTACCGTTAGCTGGTCTGGTGTGGTATTGAAATAAACTCTTGCCGCAGATTTAATTCCATAAGCCTGGTTACCAAAATCCACAGTATTCAGGTACATCGTAATAATCTCTTCTTTGGTAAAGTTACGTTCCAGTTTTACCGCGACAATCCATTCCTGGAATTTCTGCATTAAACGTTTGAAGAAATTCTTTTGACGGCCTTCTTCCGAGAAAAGGTTAAGGGCTAATTGTTGTGTAATTGTACTTGCCCCTTGTTTTTTACCCACTAAATTGTAAAATATAATCGTGAAAGTACGCTTGAAGTCAATTCCTGAATGTTCTTTAAACCTGGTATCTTCTGTAGAAATCAGCGCATTAATTACATTCTGAGAAATTTCGGGATAAGTTACATTAGAGCGGTTTTGTACAAAATAGGTACCTAATACCCTTTTATCTTCAGTTAATATTTCAGTAGCTTGATTACTTTTAGGGTGTTCAATATCTCTGAAAGAAGGCAGCGTTCCAAATAGCCCAAAGCCGATTGCAACAATAAAGATTGCAAACAGGATCATTGCACCTATCAGTAACTTCCAGAGCGTAATATTATAGCTTTTTATCTCTGCCGCCGAAATATTTTTGGTCATTTTTAGTAATTGTTTTTGTAGAAATCTAAATATTTAGTTACCAGATCCTTGTTCCGGAGCTTTTCGAAATTCTCCTTACTGATAATGAAACTGCTGTACGTGCCAGCAGGGACTTTCATGATCTGTTTTAATTGAGGAGTTATTCCGTCAGCGTAACTTTTTGCTTCTGCAAAACTAAGAAAGTTCCCAACATATATCAGTTGGTCATTGTCAAATTCTGTTAATTGATGTTTCAAACCTGCTCCCGGGAAGTTTCCGCGGTTAAATTGGCCGATTCCAAATCGTGAAGAGCTTAAGGTCAGGCTGGCATCTGCCACATCAATCACAAAATAATAGACTTTAGATATTTCTGTACTGAATGTTTTATCTATAATAACCGGACGCGGAGCAGGAACTTCTGCCGTTTTTACCGGAACAGGGGTTGTGATTTCCGGAGTAACTACAGCCGCAACAGGTGTTTCCGGAACAGGTACAGGTTGGGTAGCTGGTGGAACATCGGTTTTAACAACGGCTACCTGCGGCTGAGTAACCGGGATATCTTTAGTAGTTACCGGTGGAACAACCGGAACCTGTTTGGTAATGGCTGACGGCTCCTTAATCACAGTTGGTTGAGTAACGTTTGGTTTAGCAGCCGCAGTAACGTCTTCCTTTACCGGTTTTGCAATGGGCTGAAGATCAGGTTGAGCAATCGGTTGAACCGTTTTTTCGGCTACAGGAGCTGAAGTAAAGAAGCGAGGTTCAGCCGGATCAAAGTCTGGTAATGCAACTCTTCTTTTACGGAATTCACCCTGGTGTGTAGCAATATAAGCCAGGTGTTCTTTAACCAGCGGGACGATTAATTTATCGTCCGGATAAGCGTTGGTAATCGCCTTAAATGCTGCTGTTAAGCTATCAATCTGTTGTGTTCTTCCAATGGCTATAGCTCTCAGATAACTCAATTGAGGATTGATCGAACCAGCCGGATATTGCTGAACCGTAGTATTCACCTCAGTAATCACCGAAGGAAATGCTTTTCCTTCATACAATTCGAATACCTGGTTGTATCTTTTAATTCCTGCGGCTTCAAGATCAGACTGTTTGATAGAATAGTCCGGATCAAGGATCGTTTTTGCGTAAACACTACCTGGAAACTTGTCCAGTACCAATGCTTTATATTTAGCCGCATTCGCAGGATCTGTTTTTTGATAACACAGGTATAAACTATAATAAACAGAACCCAGATGGCTGTTATCAGGAAATCTGCTTAATATCAATTGATAGATCCGGATGGCCTCAGGCTGATCATCCAGTTCCTGCTGATAGAAACTTGCAATTTCGTAATAAGCGTCAATTATTTTTTCATTCGAAGCTTTGACCGCTTCAACAGTCAGCGGAACGGCAGCCATGTATTTTTTACCTGTCGTATCTTTATCAGCTATCGTTTTCTCCATCCCGATTTTGTCTGTCGGGTAGCCATCATTCTCTACTTTAGCAATACTTTCGGAAGTGGTTTGTGAAGATGATTTGATACTCTGTCTCCAGTTATCTTCTTGTTTTCTATTGCCCCATTTAGTCAGAAAGTCTGTATAACCTCTGCTTAAAGCAGCTGGGTTACTAAAGTAAAAGGAACTTGTTGCTGGTGCGCCCGCATTGTTACGCCGCGTCGCGTCCGGAAAAAGATTATTCCTGAAAGCTCCGTTATTTCCAGCTACAGCCACTTTAATCTTCGTCAGGTTTTTGATTTTGGCGATACGCTCCGCCTCAGGAAGTTTAGCAAGCATTTGCAGGGTGTCCTGGTAAGCAATAACATCGTACCTGTCAGTGATATATTCCAGGTTCTGACTCTTTTTTACGATTTGTGCATATCCGGGATAATTCTTTGGCAATACCGTTACTGTACTGTCATAGTATGCTTTTGCTTTCAGAAAATCTTTGTGCTTATTAAAATTAAGGTCAGCCATCCTCAAATAAGATAACCCTTTTTGATAATTGTTCCTGGTACTGTTCCGGATAGATAACTTATAGAACTTTTCTGCTTCGGTGATATTATTTTCTTCGGCATAGTCTTCCGCAATCTGATAGTAAATCTGGTCATGATAGTCCAGGTTCTTATCATCTTTAAGTAAAGCCAGCAATTCCTTCTTCCGGTTCAGGTGTTCTCCGTTAAGGATCCCCGTAACTTTAATTCTGTTCAGGTTCGCATTAAAGTATAATTCAAAGCCAGCATTACTTTTTTGTACTTTAGTATAAAGCGCTAAAGCTTCTTTGTACTTTTTTTGACGCTCATACAACTGCGCCAGGATATAAGTCCAGCGGATACGGTTGCGGTGCAGCTGACTTTCTTTGACTGCTTTTTCCAGAATCGGGATGGCGTCGTTGTATCTGTTCTGATAGATATAAGATTGCGCAATAGTTCCGTAAGGTTCAGATCTTTTTTTCTTTACCAGTTCCAGGTTATCATAAACGGTATCAAGAATAATTGCGGCATCATCCATATTATTGAGCTGCATCAAACTTCTTGCTTTCCAGTTTTGTGCCGTAATCAGCACATTCATGTCTTTCGTATAGGTTTTGGCGGTATAATCGAAGTATTCTTCGGCTACGAAATAATTGGTTTTAAGATAATAGGCTTTACCCAATAGCAGGTAAGCATCATCTATATAATTACTGAAAGCTTTATCAGCAATAATGGCTCTTGATTTTTTGATGATGGCATCCAGTGCCCTGTCATTGGCTGGTGCATGGAGGACGCTTTCTGAACTGAACTTTTCAGGATCAGTATAGATGGGTAAAACGTCACTGTAGTTGTCTATATAGTTGGTATACGATTCTTCCTCGTAATTGTTAAGAATAACATTCGCGTTATAAATATAGTTATAACGTGCAGTTAAATTTTGCATAGCCCTGCTTGTTGCCGTATCTTTAGGCGTACTACAAGCCACTAATAAAGAGCTTCCCAGGTAAAATAATAACAATTTCAAACTGGAGCGTCGGAGATTCTTCAAATAAGTAGTTTGAGTCAACATTTAAAATATGATAGAATGTATGCAAAAATATTTTATTCATCAATATTTCTGTGCAAATTATTAATTTTTTATAAGAGCCCGTTTAAGAAGCTGTTATAAATTTATTACCTCCTTCTATTTTATAGCCGCTAAATACATTAACCTCATGAATGACGAGCCAAAAGAGAAAAAATCAGCAAATTTTGTAAAGTATACCGGGATGGGTTTCCAGATGCTGGCTACCATTGGCATATTTGCTTTTGCGGGTTATAAAATTGACCAGTATAGAAATACTGATAAAATGATTTTTACGGCGCTGCTCGGCCTTTTGGGAGTGATCATTTCCTTATATCAGGTTATCAGACAACTGAATAGTAAAGACTAACACCTATATTGTCTGTTAATTTTAATACTTTTGTCAAAAAAAAGTATTTTGAGTGTTTTAAAGTTTACGTTGTACTATCTGATTTATTCGCTGCTCCTTGTCGGGGTCGCTTTTGCCTTACCTGTATTATTTCCAAATGTTACCTTACTCGCTAAGAAGTTCTGGTTGCTGTTTGGTTTTATAGGAGGACTCACCTATATAGCCTATGTGATGGCTTATCTGGGGATAAAAATGGATCCGGAGACAGGTATTATGGCGATTATGGGATCAATTGTTTTGAAAATGATATTTTCTATGGCTTTTGTACTGATTTACAGCCTGAACACTAAAGAAAAGGGGTTGGTTTTCGCCCTCAACTTTTTTTCTTTATATTTATTGTTCAGCTTCTTTGAAATATACTCGCTGTTATGTAACTTGCGCCACCAAAATAATAAGTAAAAATCTGCCAGTAAATGGATTGTAGCCACGTTTTTGATTTTAAAGTTAATAGGTTAACCCTTGTTTTTACGCTTTTTTTAGCGTTATTCTTTGTAACACCCCTGTTATATGCACAGGAAGACACATCGAAAGCAACCGTAGCCGCTCACGCCGAACCAGAGGCTGAGAAGAAGTTCAATTTAGGTAAGTTCGCCTTACACCACATTGCGGATTCGCATAGCTGGCATGTAATCGGGGATACTTTTATTGGCCTGCCTGTCATTTTGTATACGCAAGGTGGATTGGTGATGTTTAATTCTAATGAGTTTCATGGAGATGATGAAGCGAAATTAGTAATCGAACGTGCCGGCCAGCGTTTTGTGAAATTGCACGAAAAGATTTACTATGCCTCTGAAACTGCAAACGCAGAAGGAGAATATGTAGAACTTGGTGCTGATCACCATGTAGCAAATGCACGCCCTCTTGATTTCTCTATCACTAAGAACGTATGTACTTTAATACTTTCGGTAGTTGTTATGCTTCTTGTATTTCTTAATGTAGCCAACGGTTACAAAAAGAGAGCAGGTAAATCTCCAAAAGGATTACAATCCTGGGTTGAGCCGCTTATCCTGTTTGTACGTGATGATATCGCAAGGCCAAACTTAGGACACAAGTATGAGCGTTTCATGCCATACCTGTTAACTGTGTTTTTCTTTATCTGGATCAACAACATGCTGGGTCTGGTTCCATTCCTTCCGGGAGGGGCTAACTTAACAGGAAATATTGCAGTTACTGCGGTATTGTCAGTGATCACTTTAATCATTGTGGTAACCAACGGTAATAAATATTACTGGAAGCACATCTTTACTCCTGATGTACCATGGTGGTTATATATCGTATTGGTACCTGTTGAGATCATTGGTGTATTCACTAAACCTATTGCACTTGCCATTCGTTTATTTGCAAACATCACCGCTGGTCACATTCTGATGTTATCACTGATTGGTTTGATCTTCGTTTTCAACTCTGTTTATGTTTCGTTAGTATCGGTTCCATTTGCATTGTTTATCGGAGCAATCGAATTGCTTGTTGCTTTTATACAAGCGTTTATTTTTACTATGTTATCTGCGTTATTCATTGGAATGGCGATAGAAGAACACCATTAATTAGAATTTTTTAACAACAATTAATATATATAATCATGATTACAGGAAGTATTGCTGCAATTGGTGCTGGTTTAGCTGCTATTGGCGCTGGAGTAGGTATCGGAAAAATCGGTAGTTCAGCTATGGAAGGTATTGCTCGTCAACCAGAAGCAGCCTCTAAAATTCAAACTGCGATGTTAATCGCTGCTGCTTTCGTTGAAGCGGTTGCTCTTTTCGCAGTAGTTGTTGCATTAATTGCCAACTAAAAAAAATGGTCATGTACTTTGCAGGATTGCTGCAAAGTACATACTATGATTTAAGAAATAAAGATTTAATATATATACTTAGATGGAATTATTAGTACCGGAAATTGGTTTAGTTGTTTTTCAGACAATAGCATTTCTATTGTTGATGTTTGTTTTGGCCAAGTTTGCATGGAAACCTGTATTAGCGGCTATCAAAGAACGTGAGCATAATATTGATGAGGCTTTAAACAAAGCTGAATTAGCGAAACAGGAAATGGTACGCTTAGCTGCACAGAACGAGGAATTGATGAAAGAAGCCCGTGCAGAAAGAGACTTGATGCTGAAAGAAGCGAAAACGTTAAAAGATTCAATCGTTAATGAAGCGAAACATTCAGCACAGACTGAAGGCGCTAAATTAATTGAAAAAGCAAGAATTGAAATTGAAAATCAAAAGAAAGCTGCTTTAGCTGAATTGAAAGATCAGGTTTCATCATTATCAATTGATATTGCTGAACGCGTATTGCGCAATCAGTTAGCTGATAAAGCTAAGCAACAGGATTTCGTTGCTGATTTATTGAAAGATATTGAATTGAACTAATTCCTTGCCAACAAATTAAAATAACATGTCAGAAAATAAAGCAGCATCAAGATACGCCAAATCATTAATTGATCTTTCTACAGAGCAAAATGCTTTGGAAGAGATGAAGAATGATATGGTTCTTATTGAGCAGGTTATTGATCAAAACAGTGAGCTAGAGGCTATTCTTCAGAATCCTGTGATTCCTCTGGATAAAAAATATTCTATTTTGGAAGGGATCTTCAGTAAGAGCGTTCACGCGATTACTATATCTTATCTGAAATTGCTTGTCAGTAAAGGTCGTGCTGCTATTTTATTTGATACTACGAAAGCATTTGTCAGACAATATAATACTATCAAAGGTATTGTAACTGCCGAAGTATTATCAGCTATAGCATTGACTGATGCGAATAAAGCAGAGATTATCAGCGTTGTTAAAAGAGAGATTGGCGCAAATCAGGTTATCATCAAAGAAAAGATCAGCGATAAATTAATCGGTGGTTTTATTCTTAAAGTTGGTGACAAACAATTTGATGCCAGTATTGCTGGTAGTCTAAACAAATTAAAAAAGGAATTGGCCCACGGCGTGGTTTAGTCCGATAACAATATACAGAATTACAAAAGAAATAATATAAAATTATGGTAGAGGTAAGACCAGACGAAGTATCGGCAATTATCAGGCAACAATTGTCGGGCTTTAAATCAGAAGCCGAACTTGAAGAAGTTGGTACCGTATTACAAGTGGGTGATGGTATTGCCCGTGTTTATGGTTTGACTAAAGTTCAATCAGGTGAGCTAGTTGAATTTGAAACAGGCTTGCAGGGTATTGTTTTGAACCTTGAAGAAGATAATGTTGGTGTGGTTTTATTAGGCCCATCGAGCACGATCAAAGAAGGCGATACAATTAAACGTACTAAAAAAATTGCCTCTATTAAAGTTGGTGAAGGTATGTTGGGCCGTGTAGTTAATACATTAGGTGAACCTATCGACGGTAAGGGACCAATCATTGGTCAGACTTACGAAATGCCAATCGAACGTAAAGCTCCTGGTGTAATCTACCGTCAGCCAGTTAATGAGCCTCTTCAAACAGGTATCAAAGCTATTGATGCGATGATTCCTATCGGCCGTGGTCAGCGTGAGCTGGTTATTGGTGACCGTCAGACAGGTAAGAGTGCTGTTTGTATTGATACTATCATCAATCAAAAAGAATTTTATGAAGCAGGTAACCCTGTTTTATGTATATATGTTGCTTGTGGTCAGAAAGCAAGTACTGTAGCAAACGTTGTGCGTACGCTTGAAGAAAATGGTGCAATGGCTTATACAGTTGTTGTTTCTGCTTCGGCTGCTGATCCTGCTCCATTGCAGTTTTATGCTCCGTTCTCTGGTGCAGCAATTGGTGAGTACTTCCGTGATACAGGTCGTCCGGCACTGATTGTTTATGATGATTTATCTAAACAGGCAGTAGCTTACCGTGAGGTATCTTTATTACTTCGTCGTCCACCGGGACGTGAGGCTTATCCTGGAGACGTGTTTTACCTGCACAGTCGTTTATTAGAACGTGCTGCTAAAATCAACTCTAACGATGAGATCGCACAAGCGATGAATGATTTACCTGAATCTCTGAAAGGTATCGTTAAAGGTGGTGGTTCATTAACTGCTTTACCTATTATCGAAACTCAGGCTGGTGACGTTTCTGCTTATATTCCAACAAACGTAATTTCGATTACTGACGGACAGATCTTCTTAGAATCTAACTTGTTTAACGCAGGTGTACGTCCGGCAATCAACGTAGGTATCTCGGTATCACGTGTTGGTGGTAACGCACAAATTAAATCAATGAAAAAGGTAGCTGGTACTTTGAAATTAGACCAGGCTCAATACCGTGAATTAGAGGCCTTCTCTAAATTCGGATCTGATTTAGATGCAGCAACAAAATCTGTACTGGATAAAGGTTCAAGAAACGTTGAGATATTAAAGCAAGGTCAGTTCTCTCCAATGACTGTTGAGAAACAAGTTGCGATCATTTATATTGGTACTAAAAACCTGATGCGTTCAGTTCCTGTAAATAAAATCAGAGCATTTGAAGCTGAATATTTACAACAATTGGAATTACGTCACCCACAAACATTAGCTGCTTTAAAAGCTGGTAAACTGGATGATGCAATTACATCTGTATTGGAAACTGTAGCTAAAGAATTAGCAGGTAAATACTAAATAAAATAAAAGAGCCTGTTTAATTTTTAAACAGGCTTAAAGAAGATTAAAAAAGAATGGCTAATTTAAAAGAAGTAAGAATTCGTATATCATCAGTGCAGTCTACGCAGCAGATCACCAAAGCCATGAAAATGGTTTCGGCAGCTAAGCTGAAGCGTGCAACTAATGCTATTATACAGTTACGTCCGTATGCTACGAAGCTAAAAGAGATCTTAGGGAATCTTTCTGCCAACCTGGAAGGATCTTCATCACCATATACTGAGGAACGCGAGCCTAATAAAGTATTAATCGTAGTGGTATCTTCAAACCGTGGTTTAGCTGGTGCATTCAACATGAATGTAATCAAGGCTACTAACAACCTGATCGCTGAGAAATACAGTGAGCAGTACAAAAATGGAAATGTAAGTATTTTAGCTATTGGAAAAAAATCTCAGGATTTCTACGAAAAGAGAAACTACAATGTTATTGGAAACAATAACGAGGTTTATACTGCATTAACGTTTGAAAACGTAACTAAAATTACTGATTCAATTATGGCCGGCTTTAAAAACGGTGATTATGATAAAGTAGAATTAGTTTATAACCGTTTCAAAAATGCTGCTGTACAGATTTTGACTACTGAACAGTTATTGCCTTTACCACAAAACGAAAAAGCAGAAGAAACTCATCAGCACCAGGTAGATTATATTCTTGAGCCTTCAAAAGAGGAAATCGTTAAAGAATTAATTCCTAAGTCGATTAAGATTCAGTTATTCAAAGCGGTATTGGATTCTCATGCTTCAGAACACGGAGCAAGGATGACTTCAATGGATAAAGCAACAGAAAACGCGGGTGACCTGTTGAAAGCTTTAAAACTTTCATACAACCAGGCACGTCAGGCTGCAATTACTACAGAGCTTACAGAGATTGTAAGTGGTGCTGCTGCATTGAACGGATAATACTCACGTTAAAAACTATAATAAAAAGGCCGTTGTCATTAGATAACGGCCTTTTTACATATAAATAACTTTTTGCGGGTTCTGAATAATTAGTTTTGCGGAAACATTTCTATCATGATCAAGATTTCTTTTCCGGTTGCCTTAGCTTTATTGCTTCCATTAGGTTTAATGGCGCAAACCAATCCAGCTGCTGAGGCGGCAAAAGACTATACCATTGCTGTAGCCTGGCAACAACATTCAGGAGAGTACAGAGCACTGTCTTTTCAGGCATATAATTTTGCTAAACTTTCTTTGCAGGAGCGCTTAAAAGATGTGGATACAACCAAACCAAGTTGTGTGGTGGTGGATATAGATGAAACTGTTTTGGACAATTCTACTTTTCAGGGACATGAAATTCAAAAAGGATTAAGTTATGCAGCTAAAGACTGGTCGGAATGGACAGCTAAAGCAGCGGCTGATACGGTACCTGGAGCATTGGGATTTTTAAAATATGCACAGACTCAAAAAGTAGAAACATTTTACATCACCAACCGCGATCAGGTGGATTATAAAGCTACGCTGACTAACTTACAGCGCTTAGGATTTCCTTACGCTGACGAGGCGCATTTGATGGTTAAACAAGGAACTTCTGATAAGGAAGCACGCAGACAGCAGGTGCTTGGAAAATACAATATATTGCTGCTTTGCGGAGATAACCTGAGTGACTTTTCCAATGTCTTTTACAGAGAAGGAAAGAATACGAAAGAGGAAGTCGATAGAGCGCAGCAAGAATTTGGGAATCACTTCATTGTATTGCCTAATCCAATGTATGGCGATTGGGAAAAACTATTATATAAAGGTGGTCATTTGAGCGAAACAGAAAGATCAAAGCAAAGAATCGAGGGCTTAAAAAGCTATTAGGAACATTATTCAATAAATTCTTAGTTGAACATGCTTTTTTTGCTGGAATAATATTAATTTTGCAGCAGAATTAAAAAATAAAAAAATGGAGCAAACGCCAAAACACAATACTAAAAGCATGCAAAATGCAAATCAAACATCAATATATAAATTATTGGTTGCGGGTATCGTTGTGAGCATGTTAGGAGTTTATTTGCGTTTCGCATTTGACTCAACTACTTTATCTCTGGTATCATGGATCGTATTATTCCTTGGTGCATTTATTTGCTGTAAAGCAGTATTCAAAATACTAGGTTCATAATCCCGGAAAATATAAATAAAAAAGCCTTCTGTAAATAACTTACAGAAGGCTTTTTTATGCTTAAGGTTTTCTGATTATATCCCTAAACAGTTATTGCTCTTATAAAATACCGAAGTACAGTTTGAAGTTGTTACTCCGGGGCTCATACCTGTAAAAGGAAGGTGTTTAAATCCCTTTGCTTTGAAAAAAGTAAAGGCCTCTGCATAATCCGGACGTTCTGAATTGTCCAGTACAATTACTCCATCCTCTGTTAAAGATAATACCGATTCTTTGCAGCAGTTAACGCGGTCTCTGCCGTCTACAATAATAATGTTAAACTTTTTACCAGTCGTTACTGCACTTTTAGAATAAGCACCTCCACGAACCAGCTCGCAATAAATCATTTCTACATTCGGGATTTTGATCGCTGCATTTCTTTCATACCATGCTTTATCATGTTCCACGGCGGTTACAGAATTGGCATTTTTTGCGTAAAAGATCGTAGAATTTCCGCAGCCGAATTCAAAAATGTCATGCTGTTTAGTGATCCTGTCTTTAATAAAATCAATAAAAGCATAAGTTACCCAAGGAATAGCTTCTCCATTCTGATCTACTGCTGATTTCGTTTCACGGGCCTTAAACCAGCCCTGATCTGCTAAATATCCCTTAAATCCCAGTGACAATAACGTCCGTAATTTGCTGGGATTAAATAAGGTTAGTTTTGATATGTTATTATCCAAAATTGAAATTGATTAAATTCAAATGTACTACTATTTCACTCTTTTCTGATTGTCTTTTGCAAAAGCATCCCATCCGGAATAAGATTTACCGCTGCCACCTGTGGGTACCCGCTGGAAAGAATGGCATACTGCAACAGCCAGTCCATCAGTGGCATCCAGAAATTCAGGAGTTTCTCTGAACTTCAGTAACTGCTGCAACATAGCTGCAACCTGCTCTTTTCCTGCGCTTCCGTTCCCTGTAATTGCTTGTTTGATTTTTCTTGGCGCATATTCTGTGATCGGTACATCTCTGGATAATGCTGCTGCCATACAAATTCCCTGTGCTCTGCCCAGTTTAAGCATAACTTGTATATTCTTTCCATAAAACGGAGCTTCCAGTGCCATGACATCTGGTTTATACTGCTCTACCAAACCTACCGTTTTGGCGAAAATACGTTGTAATTTCAGAAAATGATCATCCAGATGATTCATCTTTACGATGCCCATCGCTATCAGTTCTATCTTACTCCCTTTCTCCAGGATTACACCGTAACCCATCACTGCGGTTCCAGGGTCGATACCCATGATTACCCGCTCCTTTTTTTCAGCCAACATAGAACAATATTAAGCATATTTGCACAATATAAAAGAAACGATAATTTGAGATCTGACTATAAACGTATATTTTCCTATGCTATAAAAGTAACTATCGTTGCTTTCGCATTCTGGTTCATCTATCATAAACTCACTTCAAATGCTAACCTTGAAAGTTTCAGGGGGATCATCTCTACCATCCCGCGTACCGAAATCATTGCCGTAATTTCACTGGTATTGTTATTAATGCTGGTGAACTGGGGACTGGAAGCCCTCAAATGGAAAAGGCTGTTGCGAAAAATAGAAAAGCTGAGTTTATGGCAATCCATAGAATCTGTATTCTGTGGTTTAACACTGGCGATCTTTACGCCGAACAGGTTGGGCGAATATGGTGGCAGGGTGTTTTTCCTTTCTCCTAAACGCAGGATTATTGGCGTTGTAGCGATGGCGGTAGGGAATATTGGCCAGATGGTACTGACAAATATTTTCGGGGCAATTGCGCTGAGTGTTTTTCTGCTGCGTTTCCTGCATCTCGATTATCGGCTCAATTATGCGATTATAGTACTTGCAGCTATGTTCTGCCTGTTTTTCTTAACATTTTTCTTTAATATCCGCTGGTTAAATGGCTTATTGCTTTCCATGCGTTTTACCAGAAAATATAAAAAATTCTACAGTATTCTTGGACGTTACCATAAGAAAGAACTTTTTCAGATACTGATGTTCTGCCTTGCGCGTTACATAGTGTTTAGCACGCAATACTTTATTATGTTTTACTGGCTGATTGCTGATATTCATTATCTGGACATCCTGATGATGGTTTGTATCCTGTTTTTTGTACAATCTACGCTGCCCTCTCTGGATTTATTTGATATTGGGATAAGAAGCGCAACTGCGTCTTATTTTTTTAGCTTTGTAACCAAACAGGATGTCGCTGTGATTGCATGTACTGCAAGCATCTGGCTCATTAATATTATTATTCCTGCTATATTAGGTTCATATTTTGTTTTTAAATTAAATTTTTTTGGAAGTCTTAATCGTCGTTAGTTACCTATCCGCATTTTTAACCCTCATTTATCTTCTCGTTGTTGCCGGATTTATCCGTGGCTGGCATAAATTGATCCCTTTCAGGTATAAGCAAACTACGGGCACTACTTCTGTTTCTATTATTGTTGCCGCCCGTAATGAAGCTGATAATATTCACCGCACTATAGAATCCCTGCTCGCACAGGATTACAATAAAGCATTGACAGAAATCATCTTTATTGATGATCACTCGACAGACAATACAGCAGAAATTGTCAGATCATATGCTGCATCGGGCGTAAAACTGATCTCTCTGAAAGAAAATCAGGCCTTAAATTCTTATAAGAAAAAAGCGATACAGACCGCGATTGGTCAGGCTACCGGTGATTTAATCATTACCACAGATGCAGATTGCCGGATGGGGACCGCATGGCTTAAAACAATCATCGCTTTTTACGAGCAGAATCGTTATAAAATGATTTCATCGCCAGTGGCATATGATGAAGAGAAAAGCTTTTTCGAAAGAGCACAATCATTGGAATTCCTTTACCTGATTGGTTTAGGGGCTTCTACGATAGGAAATAAAAAACCTTCTACCTGTAACGGGGCTAATTTAGCCTATGAAAAAGCAGCTTTTTATGAAGTTGGTGGTTTTCAGGGAATAGATGATCTGGCTTCGGGAGATGATGAGTTGCTTTTACATAAAATTGCTGCCCGTTATGACAATCATATAGGGTTTCTTAGAAATCCGGATGCCATGGTTTACACACATGCCAAACCTAACCTTGGAGAATTTTTACAGCAACGTAAACGCTGGGCTTCAAAAAGTACCCGCTATAAAAATAAATCTATCATTGTACTGGGTGTATTTATCTGGTTTTTCAATGTCAGTATCCTGTTAAACCTGCTGGTTGGTTTGTTCTTTATTGGTTTCCTTAAAATTGCACTGATCCAGTTGCTGCTGAAAATAATTGTGGAATTTATATTCCTGATGGATGTGACTAAATTCGCTAAAAGAAGAAGTCTGATGGTTTTATTACCCGTATTGAATGTACTGCATGTCTTGTATATCATTTACATTGGTGTGGCTGGTAATTCAGGTAAATATAACTGGAAGGGTAGAATGGTTAAATAATGGAACAAAGTGTTAGCCCCTCAAAAAGAATATGGGGCAGGTTTAAAAGAAATAAACCTGCCGTTGGAGGACTAATATTTATTCTGTTGCTTTTGGTGATGGGTATACTCGGCTATTTGATTACGCCAGATCAGACGCCAATGGCTAATACCATGCACTTACAATTAAGCAATAAAAAACCGGGAAGGTCATTCCAGTTTCTGGTCATCAGCCAGAACGCGGATTTCAGGAAAGTCAATTTCCTGGAGAAGATGCTTTACGGGCAGGAAGCTGAATTCAAAAGTATCCCGATTACAGGCTACAGGATCGCAGGAAATCATTTATGGATCAAAGAATACATTGGTGATGACGAAGATGCTGCTGAAAGCAGTATTCTGCTTCCCGCCAGTCATCAGTCCTATTTAAAACAGCACATTTATCAGCAGACCTTCTGGTTAGGTACTGATGGCTACGGAAGAGACTTACTGAGCCGCCTGATTCTGGGAATCCGTGTTTCTTTATCGGTAGGTTTATTGGCCGTACTGATCTCCATGAGTATCGGTTTAAGTTTAGGTGCAATGGCAGGTTATTTTGGAGGAATGACAGATTCAGTAATCAGCTGGCTGATGAATGTCATCTGGTCTTTACCTTCACTGTTACTGGTGATCGCGATTTCTTTTGCTTTAGGAAAGGGTTTCTGGCAGATATTTATCGCAGTTGGCTTATCTACGTGGGTAGATGTATCCAGGTTAGTCCGCGGGCAGGTGATGGCGCTGAAAGAAGCCGAGTTTGTAGAAGCAGCCAGAGCATTGGGTTTTCCAACTTTTCGTATCCTTACCCGTCATATTTTACCCAACATTGCCGGCCCTGTATTGGTTATCGCCTCCGCTAATTTTGCTTCAGCGATCTTACTGGAAACCGGTTTGAGTTTTCTAGGTTTTGGCGCACAGCCACCCATGGCTAGCTGGGGAGGAATGATCAAAGAAAACTATGGTTATATCGTAATGGATGCTGCTTACCTCGCAATTTTACCCGGAATGGCAATTATGCTTACCGTTTATGCCTTTAATCTGATGGCTATCGGATTAAGTGACGCTTTTAAAGTGAAATCTCCAGGTACACTGGTTTAAAAAATCCCTTAACTTTACGGGATGTTATTAAACTGTTTTCAACAAGAATTTTTAGAAGCAGGTTGCGATGAAGCCGGCAGAGGCTGTTTAGCCGGGCCTGTTTATGCAGCCGCTGTAATTTTACCACTGGATTTTGTTGCCGGAGAACTGAACGACTCGAAAAAGCTAACACATAAACAGCGCGTCGCTTTAAGAGCAATTATAGAAAAAGAAGCAATTGCATGGGCTGTCGGCGCTGTAGATAACCACGAAATTGACGAAATAAATATCCTGAATGCTTCATTTCTGGCCATGCACAGGGCAATTGAAAAGCTTACTGTTCAGCCTGGTTTTTTAAGTATCGACGGGAACCGTTTTAAAATTTATCCCGGTATCGCACATAGCTGTGTCATCAAAGGAGATGGTAAATATTTAAATATTGCTGCTGCCTCTATCCTGGCAAAAACACACCGGGACGAATACATGGATAATCTGGCAGATCAGTTTCCTGTTTATCAATGGAAGAAAAATAAAGGTTATCCGACTAAAGTTCACCGTTCTGCTGCCTTAATGCACGGACTAACTCCTTATCACCGTAAAACTTTTGCAATAAGTGATCCTGAAAGAATTCTCGTTATAGATAACGCGGGATAATTCGTATTTTCACTTATTGAAAACACTTATACTTAGCAACAGAGTCCCGTTTCCTCCAAACAGTGGTTATCCGATTGTAGTCTATAATACGATGAAAGGATTGCTCAATTTGGGGGTGGATATTACTTTGTTCAGTATCAACACCAATAAACACCGGGTAGATGTGGATGATATTTACGATCCGGTTTATGACCGGATCAAATTTCATTCTTTTGATCTCGATACAGAAGTTAATTTGTGGGGTGCGTTTTTCAACATCTTCTCCAACGAGTCTTACAACGTTTCCAGATTTTATGATGATGATGCGGCAAAGTTGCTGGAGAACATCCTCCGGGAAAATGAATTCGATATTATCCAGTTCGAGGGGTTATTTGTCGTGCCTTATCTGGAGGTGGTTAAAAGCTACAGTAAGGCTAAGCTGATTTACCGGGCACACAATATTGTCTTTGATGTATGGGAACGCCTGGCAACCTCCGAACGGTTTACCCCAAGACGTAAATACCTTCAGTTTTTAGCGCGCAGGCTGAAGATCTATGAGACCGAACAAATTAACCGCTTTCACCAGATCTTTGCGATCAGTAATCCGGACAGGCAGAGCATTCTTTCTTTTGGCTGCGAAATAGGGATTGAAGTATTCCCCGTAGCCCTGGATTTTGAGAAATATACCATTGACCTTTCCAAAACGAGTTTCCCTACTTTATTTCACCTGGGGGCAATGGACTGGCGGCCCAATAAAGAAGGGCTGGAATGGTTTATAGAAGAGATCTGGCCGGATATAGAAAAACTCAGCTCTGAACTCCGGTTTTATGTAGCAGGTAAAAGTATGCCACAGCATTTTTATGAGTATGACTCAGATAACCTGGTCGTAGAAGGGGAAGTTTTCGACGCTATTGAGTTTATGAATTCCAAAGCGATCATGATCGTACCTTTACTTTCAGGTAGCGGGATGCGGGTAAAGATTATCGAAGGGATGGCGATGAAGAAATGTATTATTGCCACCACCTACGCAGCAGAAGGACTGAACTGTGAAAACGGGAAGGATATCCTGATTGCGGACACTGCTGATGAGTTTTACCGCTGCATCCTGCAATGTATTACTCATCCGAACCGGTGGCGCGAAATCGGCGAGAATGCCCGCAGAACAGCCGAAAGAGATCATAACCTGGCTACTATTTCACAAAGGATGCTGAATGTCTATCAGCGGTTAGTAAATGCATAATTTTTATGTACTTTTGCCCTCAATTTTAAGAGCAATATCGCATGAATAATACCGCGTTAACAGAAAAACATATTTCATTAGGGGCCAAGATGGTTCCATTTGCAGGATACAATATGCCCGTTCAATACGAAGGCATTAATGCAGAACATGCTACAGTTAGAAAAGCCGTAGGCGTTTTTGACGTAAGCCACATGGGTGAATTCATCCTGAAGGGTGAAAATGCATTAGACCTGATTCAACGTGTAAGCAGCAATGATGCTTCAAAATTATATGATGGTAAAGTTCAGTATGCTTATCTTCCAAATGAAGATGGCGGTATTGTAGACGATTTATTGATCTACAGAATTGATGAAAAAACTTATATGCTGGTGGTTAACGCCTCGAACATAGAAAAAGACTGGAACTGGATTCAGAAATTCAATACACAAGGTGTAGAAATGCACAATATCTCTGATAAAACTTCTTTATTAGCAGTTCAGGGGCCTAAAGCAGCAGAAGCTTTACAAAGCTTAACTGATATTGACCTGGCTTCTATGGAATACTATACTTTCACTAAAGGCATGTTTGCTGGTGTAGATAACGTGATTGTTTCTGCAACTGGTTATACAGGTGCTGGTGGTTTTGAGTTGTATTGCGATAATGAGCATGCAGAGACTGTTTGGAATGCTGTTTTTGAAGCCGGTGCTGCTTTTAACATTAAGCCAATTGGTTTAGGTGCACGTGATACTTTACGTTTGGAAATGGGTTTCTGTTTATATGGAAACGACATCGATGATACAACTTCTCCAATTGAAGCTGGTTTAGGATGGGTGACTAAATTCACTAAAGCCTTCACCAACTCTGAAGCTTTACTTGCAGAGAAAGAAGCTGGTGTTAAACGTCGCCTGATAGGTTTTGAAATGATTGACCGTGGTATTCCCCGTCATGACTATGAAATCGTTGATGTAGAAGGAAACGTAATCGGAAAAGTAACTTCAGGTACACAGTCTCCATCGTTGCAAAAAGCAATCGGAATTGGTTATGTGGCTAAAGAACATGCTAAAGAAGGTAACGAGATCTATATCAGCATCCGTAATACTTCCATTAAAGCAAAAGTAGTAAAGTTCCCATTTTATAAATAAACTGCCGCCCTCCTTTACCATGCAAAGAAAGATAGAAGTCTGTTTGACACCTGCCCTTATTGATTTATACGCTATTGAAAATAGTATTGTCGTAGTCATTGATATTTTAAGAGCAACCTCTTCCATGGTTTATGGAATTGACAACGGTGCACAGGCAATTATCCCGGTAGCGCAGGTAGAAGAATGCATGAGTTATGCAGGTAAAGATTATTTGCTGGCAGCAGAGCGAAACGGGGAAGTAGTTGAAGGCTATGACTTCGGTAATTCCCCGTTTTCCTATACCGCTGAAAAAGTTGCGGGTAAAACTATTGTCCTGACGACCACCAATGGTACTAAGGCGCTTCATCTGGCCAGAAAACGTGCAAGTCAGGTGGTGATTGGTTCTTTTCTGAATTTAGAGGCATTATGTGAATGGCTTAAGACTCAGGAAAAAGATGTATTACTGCTGTGCGCAGGGTGGAAAGACCAGTTTAACCTGGAAGACACTATTTTTGCGGGCGCGGTAGTGAACCAGCTCCGCAGTGGATTTACGCATTATGACGATGCAAGTGTAGCCGCAGAAGATCTTTATCTGCTGGCTAAGGATGATTTAAGGGCTTATATCCATAAATCTTCTCACAGTCACCGAATGGTTGCACTGAATATTGAAGAAGATGTGAAATTCTGTTTGCAGACCAATATTTGCCAGGCAATTCCTGTACTGGAAGGTGACCAGCTGGTTGCTTTAAAAGCAGGTTTATAAGTCTTCGTCCGGCGTATTAATTTCTTTGATTAACTCTTTAAAAGCTTCATTGTGCTGAATGGTTTTTAGTGTTTCTTCATAAGCCAGCCAATAAATGGTTTCAGCTTTCTTCATGTCGAACGTACCGATTTCACCCATTCCTTTAGGCTCTATCAAGAGGTTACAGAAGGCAGATTTCTGTTCCATATCCTTATTGACAGACATTAATCCTGCTCTGGACATTAAAGCGGTAATATTGGTCATCACATTTACCGGCTTCAGGTGATTACAAGAAGACCCGATAATAAAATCGCAATTATTCAGCAAAGGCTCAATCGGAAAGTTATTCAGAATTCCACCATCTACATACATCTTTCCATCAATCATAATGGGTTTGAAGATTCCCGGAATACAAGAGGAAGCTTGTACAGCTTTAATTAAATGTCCTGCTGTAAAATAGACCAGTTTACCTTCACTAAAGTTCGTCGCGGCAATAGTTAGCGGGATATTCAGGTTCTCAATTTTATTATCCGGAAAATATTCCATCAGTAACTGCTCGGTATGTTCAATACTCACCAGCCCCAATGCACCTAGAGACGGTCTTACAAAACGCAGCAGCCTGGTTTTGATAAACAGGTCCAATGCATGTTCCGGATCAATTCCTGCGGCATAAAAAGCACCCACTATCGCACCTGCACTTGTTCCGCTGATATGACTAAAGGTCACTCCTGCATTCTTTAATGCTTTTAAAACACCAAGGTGAGCAATGCCCCTAATTCCGCCTCCCGATAAAACAAGTCCTACTTTCTTCCTCATAATCTTACATTTTGGGTTTATATTTTGCCCCATTTAATATCTTTTGCGGATCTGGCTCTTTCATCAGCTCCTGCAAAGTAACCTTTGGATTTTCAGCCATATATTTCCTGACCATCTGCCAGCCTATCCATACACCCAGTTTAGGAGCAGATTCATTTTTTACCCCTAAACCCGGAGTAAAAGGCGCTTCACTCACATACATCTGTATTTTCTGATTGTCTGTTTCAAACAATAGCTTATTTTCAATCAGGTATGCCCAGATATTTCCTTCAAAAGTTTTACACCATTCCAGCTGTTTTGCGGTATAGCCTATCTTAAGTGTATCCGGAGTTTTGTCATCCAGTACTTTATCCATAAAATAAAGAATCTTTCCGTTTTCGACCATTTTGGCCAACAGGGAATGGTCCTCATCTTTTTCAGGGAAGAGTTCTTCTCTGGCAAAAGTCTCCGTGATGCGGGGTACCACATAGTCAGGGGTGAACCGCCTTGATAAATATAAGGGTACACTTTTTACAATTGCCCTGTAAAATTTACTGTCTTTACCTAAAAACATATCCAGGCCTATGCCCATATATCCATCTCCAATGGGAGTTTGAACGGCGAAACCGGAAACGAAAGAAATGAACCGGGGGATCCTGGTTTTAGGATAGTAATATTTAATGTATTTGAAAGTCTGTGTCAAATCCTTCTCTATAGGTTTCATATCCCTGAACACGCTGTCTGCTTCCTGATTCAGGTCTGTATAAGCCTGATCTTTATACAACGTACTTAAGATTTCAGCATCGCTGTAACTTCTGTCACCGACCATTCTGTGGATATAATCGTCATAAAAGTAATTGTACTTTTTACGCAGTATTAAATCTGCTTCTGCCAGTTTTTTACTCTTTCCCGCATACAAATCCTGATCGAACCTTTCGACCTTAATATCAAGCTTTATATCATCCACATTAGGCTTCTCTGCCTGTTTACAGGAAAAAAATGTGACGACACACAGAAAAATTAGATAGATTTGGAGATGTTTAACGTTATAGTTCATTGGTAACAAATATAAACAGATCGGGGAGGAAACCAGCATAGGCCTGCTTCAAAAAAAGATTGAAACTACCTTTGCACTGCTCCAACACTTATTACAAACAAATATGATACAAATGAAACAAATATTGACTGGACTTTTACTGACATTTTTAACGACTACTGCTTTTGCACAACAAGGAGCTGATCCTTATTATGGTTTCAGACTAGGCTTAACAGCACATCCTACTTTTGGCTGGGCTAAACCTGAAAATGGTAAGGGCAATGGTTTCAGTATGGGTTTTTCTTATGGTTTACTGGCTGATCTGAATTTCGCAGAGAACTATAGTCTTTCCACAGGGTTGACGATTACAACCATCAATGGTAAAACGACCGAGATTAATCCAAGTCCTTATTATGATGCTGCGGCTTATCCGAATGCGACAGCTTACGATCTGAAGTACAAAATGCAGTACCTGGAGGTCCCTTTGACTTTAAAGTTGAAAACTGAAAAGATAGGAGATGTACGCTGGTATGGGCAATTCGGTCTTTCTAATGGTTTTAATATTGGTGCGAGACAGGATGTATCAGTTGCCGGAAAAACTATTGTACAGGATGATCACATCAAGAAGAATACAAACTTTTACCGTGCGGGGCTGATTGTTGGCGCCGGACTGGAATATGATGTTGCAAAAAATACAAGTGTAACTACAGGGTTAACATTAAATAATGGGTTTACCGATATTTCTTCTGCTGCGGGCAGAAGTGTACGTAACCATTATATGAGTTTAAATTTCGGGGTATTCTTTTAGCAGATTATGAAGATAGCATTGGCGCAGCTGAATTACCATATTGGTAATTTTGAGCTGAACACAAAAAAAATAATTGAACATATTCAATTGGCAAAGGCTGATGGGGCTGATCTGGTTGTATTCGCAGAGCTTGCTGTTTGTGGTTATCCTCCACGTGATTTCCTGGAATTTGAAGAGTTTATTTCTCTTTGCGAGGAAGCGGGGAAAGAGATTGCGGAACATTGTACAGGGATTGCTTGTATTGTCGGATTGCCGGTTAGAAATGAAGAAGTAGCAGGTAAAGATTTATACAATGCGGCTTATTTTATAGAAGAAAAACAAATTAAGTCTATTGCACGTAAGGCATTGTTGCCTAATTACGATGTTTTTGATGAATACCGTTATTTTGAGCCCGCTACCTCTTTTGAGTGTATTGATTTTAAAGGGGTTAAAATTGCATTAACGATTTGTGAAGATCTGTGGAATATCAATAATAATCCGCTGTATGTTTTTAATCCGATGGATGAACTGATTAAAGAGAATCCTGATGTGATGATTAATATTGCAGCTTCTCCGTTTTCTTATCAGCATGATGATGAACGCAGGGTTGTATTGGCAGACAATGCGAAGAAGTATAATTTGCCTTTGTTGTATGTGAACCAGGTTGGGGCGCAGACTGAGCTTATTTTTGATGGTGGTTCTATGGTCTTTGACCAGGATGGGAAGATGCTGGATGAAATGGATTATTTCAAGGAGCAGCTGAAGAGCTATACTTTTGCCGACGGAAAGATTGAAGGCAGTGTTATGGAGCATCAGCCAATGTCTGATATTGCCCAGATTCATGACGCGCTTGTGTTAGGGATCAAGGATTATTTTGTGAAGTCCGGGTTTTCTAAAGCGGTGTTAGGTTTATCTGGCGGAATTGATTCTGCTATTGTTTGTGCGCTGGCTTGCCGGGCGTTGGGTGCGGAGAATGTGATGGCGGTTTTGATGCCGAGCAAGTATTCTTCGGATCATTCTATTAAGGATGCGATGGATTTAGTAGATAATTTTGGGTGTATGCATGAGGTTATTTCTATTGCAGAGGCTGCGGATGCTTTTGACAGTATGATGGCGGGTGCTTTTAAAGGTTTGCCTTTTAATTTAACGGAAGAGAATATCCAGGCGAGAAGCAGGGGTATTGTAGTGATGGCGATGTCTAATAAGTTTGGCTATATTTTACTGAATACTTCGAATAAGAGTGAGTGTGCGGTAGGGTATGGTACTTTGTATGGCGATATGTGTGGTGCGATTGGGGTAATTGGTGATGTTTATAAGACTCAGATTTATGAGCTGGCTCATTATATCAATAAGGATGGGGAAGTGATTCCTGAAAATACGATCGTTAAGCCGCCTTCTGCGGAGTTAAGACCGGGTCAGAAGGATTCTGATTCATTGCCTGATTATGATACGCTGGATACGATCCTTTTTCAGTTTATTGAGTTGAAGAAGAGTTCGAAGGATATTATTGCGATGGGTTATGAGGAGGGGTTAGTGAGAAGGATTATTAAAATGGTCAATGGCGCGGAGTTCAAGAGATATCAGACGCCGCCGATTCTGAGGGTTTCTCCAAAGGCTTTTGGAAGCGGCCGCAGGATGCCAATTGTCGGGAAGTATTTAGCTTAGGGTTTTTTTGCTTAATTAGTGGCGGGTCATTTTAATGTTTTGTGATGAATAAATTATCCGGTGTTATTGTTGTTTTGTCCTTTTTGTGTGCAAAATCTATGGCTTTTGAGCCTAAAGATTCTGTACAAAGTATTGTTAGTCCGGTGAGGATTAATTTAATGCCGGGACAAAACAGGAAAACGCTTGGACGCAGGTTGTATCTTCCGATACGCTATATTGGTACAAATAAGGTAAAGCTTAAGGTTGTGTTTGATACAGGCTCTCAGGGGCTTATTCTGGATGCTAAGCGATTACTACCGGCTGCATTGGTGGCGGATACTGGAATTGTGATGGGGAATAAGGATTCTTTGGTTTTGAATGGAATCACTGTGACCCGGACTAAAACAAAATCCCGCTACGGTGGTACACGCTCTTATGCTGGTAATATCGCTTATGCCTCTATAGTGATAGGCGATAAGATGGGGCAGGTGAGGACAAAAAGAATGCCTTTTATTTTAGTTTATAATGGGGTTTATGACCTTACCGGAAAGCCCGCTCAGGTGGATCAGCATTGTGATGGAATTGCAGGAGTAAGTTCTGGTGGTGAAATGAAGGCGGGTTTAGTCATGAAACGGGAGAATGTAGTGAGCCCTTTCAATTATCTGAGTTTTGGAAACCGTGTAGAAGCGGGATTTATCCTTGCGCCACTTGACCGGGTAAAATGGGAGCGGGTTTCTTCTATGGAAGGAACATCAATAGTGCCTTTATTGACTATAGGAATAACTGAACAGGAAAAGGAAGGGTTTGTATTACATCGGCAGCAGACAATGAATGGCCGTTTTTATCCTTACGTAAAAGGGATTATTAGTTATAGTGGCCTGGTTATTTCGCCGTCTTACGTTTTATTTGATTCCGGGAATCCTGCTGGTGGGGTAATTTATGAGCCGGATGCGGCTAAAAAGGGAAAAATGAATGCTGGTATCGCTATCCGGTTTGTGAGTGATGAAGGTACTATTTATGACTATGCTGCTAACAATAGCAATTATAAAACGACACTCGATTCACGTAAAAGTAAATCGGTGTCTATTCTGGGGATAAGCTTCTTTTTAGAGAATTCGTTTATGCTGAATTATACCAGTCACACCATCGGTATCAAACCTGTTCCGCCTTTGTAACTATTGTGCTTTTTTCTTTCTGAAGTAAGTTTTGTACGGAATGAACAAGGCCAGTACAATACCAATCAGACTCAGGATCTGAGGGATGATATCTCCGCTTTTTACATAGAAGGTAAGCTGATCATTCAGGTTTACGTCCATTTTCAAGGCATCACGTGTCCACCATTTGGATTGTTTGACAATGTCTCCGCGTTGGTTGATAAAACCAGAGATTCCTGTATTGGCAGAGCGTACTACCCATCTGCGGGTTTCTATGGCACGAAGTTTAGCGTAAAGGAAATGCTGGTCTTTACCCGAAGTATTTCCCCACCAGCCATCGTTAGTGATGATGGCAATCAACTGGGCCCCATTTTTAACAGATTCTCCAATCCAGCTTCCCCATAACGATTCATAACAGATTACCGGAGCAACACCTACACCATTCTGAGAGTAAAAGACACCAGGGTTTTCCTGCCATCCCCAGCCGGAAACTGTTCCTCCAAGACCAGCAAATACCGGTGCAAGAAAGGATAGGGCTTTTGGGAAAGGCATTTTTTCTACGCCGGGTACCAGTTTGGATTTATGATAGAACTGAACATTTGCAGAGTTCTCCACCTGCATTGCAGAGTTAAAATTATCGTAATATTGATTGTCGTTCGGATCGAATTTAGCAGAAAGCGTGCTTTTATCATTGTAGAATTTAAGACTCTCTATACCTGTAATCAGCGTTCCGTTTTTGTATTTATTCAGGAAAGATTGTGCAGCCATGTACTCTGTAGTGCTGCGGATACGGTCTTCGTTCGCATAACTCGGGATAGCCGTTTCAGGCCATATAAAATACTCAGTATTGACCTGTGCTACAGAATCTGAAAGATGAACAAGGGTCTTTAATTGTTCGGCAGGGGTGATGCCCCCCATCTTTTCGTAAGGATCAATGTTTGGCTGTACCACAACGACATTGATAGGCAGGTTCTTTTCTTTATAACCGTAATATTTGATCAGGGAAATCCCGGCAGGTACGATCAGAAAGATCAGCCAGCCAAGTGCGGGTCTGATTTTAAGATAGCCAGTATTTGTTTTAAAGGCTTTGTAAGCTTCAAAAGCAAGGATATTACTAACCAGTATCCAGATTGATCCGCCGTATACGCCGGTAGTTTCATACCATTGTGCAAGCTGATGCATTCCGGCAAGGCCGTTACCCAATGTCATCCACGGGAAAGCAAGATCCCAGGTGGCATGTAAATATTCCATACCCACCCAAAAGCTGACCAAAGCCAGGTAGGCGATCCGCTGATTGCTCACCACGGTTCTGAAGCGGTAGTAAAGCCAAAAGGCAAAAGTCATCAGTAAAGCACCAAGTCCATAAGGGATCAGCGAGATCACTAAGGCGACTGCCGGATTGTTATAGGCAGTGATTGCGTTATATACCCAATAAATGCAAGCTGTATTCCAGACCAGGAAAGTTAAACCCGCAGTCAGGAAAACCTTTTTGCCTGTTTTTAGCGCTCTTTTGACAATGATCTGGTCGAGTGCGATAAAAAGAGGCACAAGACCCACAAATAATAAAGGAGCAGCAAAAGTATGCGGCGGCCATGCCAGCCATAATAAAAATGCGCTTAAAAGGGCAAGCAGGTAGGTTTGTATCGCTTTCATGGATTGGGTATGCGCTTAAAAAGTATCTAGTATATCGGCTTTTTTAGCCTCGTATTCAGCCTGGGTAATCAGTTGTTTGTCGTAAAGCGTCTTTAATTTTCTTAATTTCAAAGTCGTTTCATCTTCTGGTTCTTCTGCAATTACAGGGGCTACATAAACGTCCACGGGCTCTTCGGCAGGGATGTTTTCCTGAACAGGCAGGTCTGCAACCGGAGTAACAGGAGCTGCCGGAGCTGGCTGCTGTGCTCTTTTCTCTTCCAGTTCACTTTGTCTTTGTTGTTCTTTGAAAGCTTCCAGTTGCTCGTAAGCGGCCTGATATAATTTTCTGGCCTGTACTTTAGGGATGTATTCTGTAATGATGTTTTCTCCATGCTGCGGTACACAGATGAATTTAGAACCAAAGATTTCTTCTTTGAAAGAGATCTCTTTAATGCTTTTCCAGGAGATATCCTTGAAGTTCATCGTGATACCAAAGTTTGCCGGCTCACAATAAAAGATACGTTTATTGCTGACTACGATACAATCAGGAAGAAGATTTACTGCTGGTCTTTTTTGTACCGCAAGGTAAATCAATTCCTCATTAGTCGTTAGCATATCGTTCAGCTTGCCTAAAACTTTTTCAACAGCTTTAGGATCCTGCTCATCGCTCAAAAATCTATCTATTAAAATCATATTATTTTATTTTAAGCTCTTCAGGTTTAATCCTTTTCGTAAGAGCGCTTTTCCTTTTTAGTTTCTTCTTTACCAGCCACACAAATTACGAACTCACCTTTTAAAATATTGTTTTCAAAGTGTGATTTTATTTCTAACAGTGTACCTCTAACGGTTTCTTCATACATTTTAGTCAGCTCCCTGCTTACTGAGGCTTGTCTTTCTTCCCCAAAAAACTGGGCGAATTCCTCCAGTGTTTTTAATAAACGGTGCGGACTTTCATAAAGAACAATAGTTCGCTCTTCGTCAGCCAGCTTCTTTAAACGGGTTTGTCTGCCTTTTTTAACAGGTAGAAATCCTTCAAAGACAAATGAATCTGTAGGTAAACCAGAGTTGACCAGCGCAGGCACAAAAGCAGTTGCACCCGGTAAACATTCTACCGGTAAATCATTTTTTAACACTTCTCTGACCAGAAAGAACCCCGGATCGGAGATTGCAGGTGTTCCGGCATCCGAAATCAGCGCTACATTTTTACCTTCCTTCAGAAACTTAATAATTTCTGAAGTAGCCTTATGCTCATTGTGCTGGTGATGCGAATAAGCTTTTTTATCAATGCCGAAATGCTTCAATAAAGGTGCACTTGTACGGGTATCCTCAGCCAGGATAACATCTGCTTCCTTTAAAACGCGGACAGCCCTGAAAGTCATATCTTCCAGATTACCGATTGGTGTAGGAACCAGAAATAGTTTACCGCCCATAGTATTCTCCAAACTCTTGTTATATTTGTTAAAAAAATTAAATAATGCTGCAAGTTAACTATATCCGCGAAAATAGAGAGAAAGTTTTAGAACGCTTAGGCGTCCGTAATTTCAAACAACCTGAACTGGTTGATGAAATTATCAAATTAGATGAAGAACGCAGACAGACTCAAACTTCGCTGGATAACTTATCCGCAATCGCAAATGCCAATGCTAAACAGGTTGGTGAACTGATGCGAAGTGGTAAAAAAGAGGAAGCTGAAGCAATTAAAGCAGAGACTACTTCTAATAAAGAACATATCAAAACCCTTTCAGATCAATTGAATGTGGTAGAACAGCATTTATACAATGCATTAGTACAATTGCCTAACTTACCTGGTGAACTGGTTCCTGCGGGCGCTACACCAGAGGAGAATGAAGTGGTACTGACGCATGGTGCTCCTGCTGAACTGCATGGAAAAGCTTTGCCACACTGGGAGCTGACTACCAAATATGATATTATAGATTTTGAGCTGGGTACTAAAATTACCGGTGCAGGTTTTCCTGTATACAAAGGTAAAGGAGCCCGTTTACAACGTGCACTGATTAATTTCTTTCTGGACCGTGCTACAGAACAGGGGTATAGAGAAATGCAGGTGCCATTGATGATCAACGAAGCTTCGGGTTTCGGAACAGGCCAGTTGCCGGATAAAGAAGGACAAATGTATCATTCTACAGTAGATAACCTTTTTCTGATCCCTACTGCTGAAGTCCCTGTTACCAACCTTTATCGTGATGTGATTTTAAAAGAAGAAGAATTGCCAGTTAAAAATACAGCATATACGCCTTGTTTCCGTCGGGAGGCAGGATCATATGGCGCGCATGTACGTGGTTTAAACAGATTGCACCAATTTGATAAAGTAGAATTGGTACAGGTGGTACACCCGGATAAATCTTACGAAGTACTGGAAGAGATGAGCGCTTATGTACAGTCTTTACTGAAAGATTTAGGCTTACACTTCCGCGTATTGCGTTTATGCGGTGGCGATATGGGCTTTACCGCAGCTATGACCTATGACATGGAAGTATGGAGCGCTGCACAACAACGCTGGCTTGAAGTTTCTTCTGTTTCTAACTTTGAATCTTTCCAGACTAACCGTTTGAAATTAAGATTCAAAGGAAACGGTGGAAAAACGCAATTAGCGCATACGTTAAATGGTAGTGCTTTAGCTTTACCACGTATTGTAGCTGCTATCCTGGAAAACTATCAAACAGAAGATGGTATTATCATTCCAGAAGTTTTAGTGAAATACACAGGATTCGATCGTATAGATTAATCCTTTTAAAATCTGCCTATAAAAAAGCCGGTCAATCGGTTTTTTTATAGGCAGATTTTAAATTAGGTTGTCTTTTTATTAACTTAAGGGTTGTGAGAAAAAAAAATATTTGTATAATAATTTGACTATTAAGTATGTAATTTCAATATTTGAATTATTATACAGTAAATTATAGTTAAAAAACAAATCTGTTGACGCCTCTTAACTTCTTTGATAACCATCATCTCATTCCAGGATTCCCATTGCAAATTAATTTATTACCTGTTTATGGGCATTATCAAAATTAAACTAACTGTAATTTTGTGCTGACGTTTAAATGGCAGTCAATATCAGGATAATCTCCTTTCTCTTAACATACAATATATAGCTATTCCTTGATTCATGGTATACTTATACTGTTGCAGTTAAAGAAATATCATTTAATTACAACACAATTTTTTACGAAAAATAAATGAAAATTCTTTCTATATATACTTTATTGGTATTCTCCTTTATAAGTATAGTCAAGTCACAAGAAAAAAGTTATTTAGAGGAATCTAAACCTTTATCTCCGACAGCTTACCAATTTTTGAAGTATACGGCTCTGCCTGTTAGTGAATACTCAGGAATACCGAAGATTTCTGTTCCGATCTACGAAATAAATGTAGATGGGGTAAAAGTACCGGTAACTTTGAATTATCATGCTTCGGGGATCACAGTGAACGAAGAGTCGACTTCCGTTGGGTTAGGCTGGAACCTTCAATTTGGAAGCGTTGTGCAAATTATCAATAGTGAAAATGATCTGAACCCTAAAAAGAAAAAAGTTTTACTAGATTATATTGGTTCTTCTATACCCTCTGCATTGCCCTTGAGACATCCTTTTCCGAACGAATATGTTAATGATATAAGCTATTTGACTGTTGGAAGTGTCAGACCAGATTATACATTTCCAATTGCCACCGGGCCTTACTTTCCTATCAATGGCGAATACGGTGTTGATAGAACTGATTTATTAACAAGTCCGGATTCCGATTTTGAACCAGATATTTTTAAAGCTAATTTCTTTGGGTATTCAGTTAATTTTATAAAAGATTTTACAGCAAGCGGGCGTATAGTTGTTCTTAATAAAGCAGGATATAGCGTTAAGTATCTGAATGATGATTCCTGGTGTATTACTGTCCCTTCAGGAGTTCAGTATTTCTTTGCCTTAAAAAATATAGCTAGTAGCACTATATCTTCAAGTACAAAAAATTCAATCTTTTCTAACCCTTCATATGCAGTTAATCCTGAATCTACAGTAATCTGGAGTTTAACGAAAATTATAACTGCCAATAAAAAAGAAATCAACTTCAATTATCTGAAGACAGATGCTTTTGAACATATTCCTGGATTTTCGCAAACATGGAAAAAGGCAAAGATAAATTCACAAACGAGTTTAACATATGGAAATCAGATTTCTGCTTTCTGGTATAATGTCTTAGCTACTGATGCAGGAGCCAATTTAACTACTAATATTTTTACTCAAAAAGAGTCGCACATTATACCATCTTCTATTACTTTCCCATTGGGTAGAATAGATTTCTATAATTCTGATCGTGAAGATGTTGTAGGAGGTAAAAAGATTGATAGTATTAGATTAAGTAGCGATGAGTCACTTAAGGTTTATAAGTTGAAATATTCTTACTTAAATTCATCGGATCAAGGTGGTAACGAGTTTGCTTATGATAAGAATGTTTTTGGCAATACAGCCTCATTAAGACTTAAACTGGATTCCTTTACTGATAATACAGGGGGGATATATCAGTTTAATTATGATCCCATCCTTCTTCCAAATAAAACTTCTTATGCTCAGGATCAATGGGGATATTACAATGGAAGTTTAAATAATACCTCTTTAATCCCTAATCCAGTTCAATATAGAAAACCTGAACTTGGCGATAACGGGAATAACCATTCTGCTAACGAATCATTTGCGAAAGCATCATCGTTGAAGCAAATAATATATCCTACTGGTGGGTCTATAAATTTTGATTTTGAATTGAACTCATTTGATAATAATTGGGTTCCTGATTACACGACTAGCGATAATACCATTTCGCACGGTAACGGTTTGCGCATTAAATCAATATCCTGGAAACAGCCTGATAATACGATTTCAAAAACTCAAAAATTCGAATATTCTGGGGGTAAAACAATTCTTCCAATAAATTTATATAGAAATTACGAATATGCAAGCGGTACTGGGAGGTATGTAGATAAAGGTCCAAATCCATATTTTGAAACATACACTTATTTTGTCGAAGAATTTAATGCTAACGGATACTATAGTCCAAGTTCTTTAGCTACGATTAATGGAGTAGGATATGATCAGGTTTCTAGTAAATATTTGGATCAAACAGGTAATTCATTAGGAACGACGATAACCTCATTTAATAATAATGTTACTATCCTGCCTAATAACAGTGTGCAATTTATGGCTAAAACCAATATAAGCGTTCCTGGAAGAGAAAATATGGAAGTCCCTAAAAACAGTACAGTCAAGTCAGTTCAATACCTGGATAAGCAAGGTAAGCTGAAGAAGAAATTAACAATGGAATATACTAATTATAAGTCACGGTTATTTTATGGCGCCAGAATTCAGGGCTATGGAAACTACATCTATGTTCTTAATCCTTTTACTGCTGAATCAAAGTGGTCATCTCAGCTTCAACGTATGGTTGCAGAATATCCTATTTATGACTTTGAGTCTTTACAAAATAGTGTAACAGATGTAGAATATTACAATACAAATGATAGTTTAGTCACACGTACAGATATGTTGTATAATGATAATAGATTGTTAAACAGAACTGTTAAAAGTGGCTATAACTACAAAGAAGAATCACGGGTAAGTTATCCATCTTATACTGGTACAAGTGGCGCGGACACCGTACAAACTGCTATGCTGACAGACAATTTTTTATCAGTCGTTACAGCCAGGGCAAGGGGCGTATATACTACGCTGCATCCAGGGGCGACAACAACAGGGGGAGAGAATCTTTATAGAAGCTTTGCTAAGGTAGATGGTAAATTTCTTCCGAAAAAGGATATTGAATATAGCGGCCTTGAATCTTATCTTAATCCATCCGTTACTACTTATGATATTTATGATAATCAAGCTAATGTCTTACAATTGGCAGATAAAACTGGAGTAACCAGTCTTAAATGGGGTTATGATTCTCAATACCTGATCGCTGAAATAAAAAATGCAAAAAGTTCCTCTTTGACAAAAGCCGATGCTACAAATCAAGGAGCCATATCATTTAATAGCAGTAATAAAACTTCAAGTGTTGTTTTTATCGTAAGTAGAGCTGGTGTCGTAGTTCTAAATCCAAATTATTTAGGCGATCCAGGACAATCATATTCTCTAAGCTATTCATTATCTAATGGAAGCAAAGGTGATATATGCGTTGTTCGCTCTTCGAATATGTCATCAGTTAATTGCTCTTCAACCAGTCCGAATGTTAATATAAATGTGCTTCCAGGTACTTATACGCTAACAATTACATTAAACAAGTCAACAAACCCTAATCCTTATGGCGGACTCGGTTTTACTTATCCGTCTTTCGTCATGCAATCAAGTAATACGGAAGAATTCTTTGTTGAAAATTTTGAAGAGAATCAGATAATAGGTACGGTAAGTGGAAATGCGCATACAGGCAAAAGATATTATAATGGTAATTATACAACCAATTTTACAAAACCTAATGGTAGAGAGTATACTATTCAGTGGTGGAGTTTATCAGGTTCAGTATGGGTCTATAATTCCAAACCTTTTATTACAAATATTTCCTTGACTGGTCCGGTTGATGATGTACGTATTTTTCCTTCTGAGGCTCAAATTAAAACTTATACCTACAAGCCATTAGTTGGCATGACAAGTATGATAGATTCGAGAGGTCAGACTACCTATTATGAATATGATAATACCCAGCGTTTGAAAAATATAAAGGATCAAAAAGGAAACATTATTAAAAGTACTATCTATCACTATAAAGATTAATGCCTCATGTTAAAATATATATATCATCCTCTGTCATTTTTGTGCCTTTTATTCTTTGGTACTGGAATAGCAGATGCCCAACAAAATATTACTTATAATGTGTATAGTGGTCAGAATGAAATCACAGCAACAGGCAGCATTACATTGAGGTCTGGCTTTCATATTCCTCAGCCTGTACCAGGAAAAAGTGTTCGGATTTATACTACAGCCGGCTTTGGAAATTGTACGCCCTTAGTAGTTATTCCAAGTTCAAATCAGAATTACGTGAGTACTCGTATATTTAAATTGCCAGGGGTTAATAATGATAATCTGGATGTGCAGAGAAATGTTTGTGAAGTTAATCAGACTGTACAATATTTTGACGGGCTAGGGCGACTGTCACAAGCGGTTAGTGTGCAGGGAAGCAGTAATCTGAGGGATGTTGTCCAGCCTGCTTTTTACGATGCTTTTGATCGTGAAAACAAAAAATATCTGCCTTATACAATTGCCAATAATAATGGAGGATATAGAAGTGAGGCATTAACTGAGCAAACTGCTTTTTATATAAATCCAGCTGGGGCATCAGCTCCAAACGTTGTCGCAATACCAAATGCTGCTTTCTCAGAAACGCGCTTTGACAATTCGCCACTAAACAGAGTTGAAGAACAGGGGGCAACAGGTGTATCATGGCAACCAGGTAATGGACATACGATTCGGCTAAGCTACAACACAAATAATATTGATACTGCTTATACTAAATCGGGTTTTGCAGTGAGATTATACGAGGTCAAGTGGAATGCTAATGGATTTAATCGGACATTGTTAAACTCTGGCTTTTATCATGCGAATGAATTGTCTCTTACTATTAATAAGAATGAAAATTGGACAAGCAGGGATGATAAGGCTGGTACAACAGAAGAATATAAAGATAGGAAAGGTAGAATAGTACTTAAGCGCTCATTTAATAGAACAGATGCGGATTTAATAGAGACTCTTTCTACTTATTATGTATATGATAACCAGGGGAGACTTTGTTTTGTATTACCTCCGGGAGCAAACCCTGATTTGGGAAGTATTAGTCAGACAACTTTAGAAAATTTTTGTTATCAGTACCGCTATGATGGTCGTCTGCGATTGATAGAAAGATGGTTGCCAGGTGCTACAGAATGGAATAGTATAGTTTATAATACCAGAGATGAAGTTGTGCTTTCTCAAGATGCAAATCAAAAAGTAAAAGGTCAATGGGTATACAATAAATATGATGGAATTGGAAGATTAGTAATTACTGGTCTTTATAATAATAAACTTAGTCGTGATTCTTTACAAAAAATTGCAGATGCAAAAACAATTTTTTCTGAGACCAGAACTGGTAAAACCGATTATACTAATTTATCCTTCCCTCAGACAGATACAGAGGTTTATACTTCTAATTACTATGACGACTACAACTTTCCAGGAGGAGATACTTATTTTTATAAAGGGGCAAGTATAATGACCAGAGGACTGCTGACAGGTAGTAAAGTGAAAGTGTTGGGTGGAAGTCAGCCAGTGCTTTTGTCTTTGTTTTTTTACGATGATGATGGACACAAGGTAAAAAGCTTTAGTCAGCATAATCTTGGTGGATCAGCGGATACAAGTAACTATGATGAGGTATTAAGTACTTATAGTTTTATAGGTACATTGTTAGCTAATAAAAGAATACATCATGCAGGGGGTGTATTGACTACTATAGCTAATCGTTATGTTTATGATCATATGAATAGGAATCTGGCCACTATGGAATCGATCAATCAGGGCAGCGAAATAGTCTTAAGTAAAATGGATTACAATGAGGCAGGACAGATGGTTCGAAAATCATTGCATAGTACTGATAATGGAAGTAGCTATTTGCAGAGTAACAATTACACATATAATGAACGTGGTTGGTTGAAATCGAATAATTCTCCTCTATTTAGTTTTGAGTTAAAATATCAGGATGGTGATAATCCACAATGGAATGGTAATATCTCCAATCAATATTGGGGTAACAATGGTACTAACACGAATAACTTTAGTTATACATATGATAAACTGAATAGGCTATTAAGTGGAATAAGTAAAGAGGGGGGGATGAGTGAGCTATTGAATTATGATTTGATGGGTAACATTAACACATTGAGTAGAGATGGTGGAATTAAAGGTATCTATAATTATACAGGTAATAAATTGATGAATATATCTAAAGGACCATTAGCTACCGGAGATTATAGTTATGATGCGAATGGAAATACCACTACTGATGGTAGAAGTGGAGTCACATTAGCTTACAATGTGTTAAATTTGCCAATAACTGCTACAAAATCGGGTCTGAATTTATCTTATATTTATGACGCAACCGGAAACAAGTTAAAGAAAATTACTACTGGAACAACTCGTGACTATATCAATGGTATAGAATACAATGGTTCAGCAATTGAATTGATTCATACGGATGAAGGAGTTGCCAGAAGGAATGGATCAGGTTATAGCTATGAATACAATTTAACAGATCATTTAGGTAATGTTAGATACAGTTTTTATAAAAATCCGGTTACTGGAAAGACTGATAGGATACAGAGTGATGATTATTATCCTTTTGGATTGCGGAAGTCATCTGGAGCCACAATATCTTTAATTAATAAGTACTTATATAATAGTAAAGAGTTACAGGATGAGTTAGGGCAATATGATTATGGTGCTCGTTTCTATGATCCGGTTATTGGACGATGGAATGTGATTGATCAACTTGCTGAAAAACATCATGAAACGAATCCATATAATTATGTGTTAAATAACCCAATGTCTTATATCGATCCATTAGGTCTGGATACAAGTAAAGCGGGGAGTGTGGCACCTATAAAACCATTAGATATAGTCATAGGCGACAATGGCCAGGAAATAGTTAATGCATTACCTGAAATTCAGGTTGCTGCAAATAAAAAAGACGAATCTATAACTGATGGAAACGGACGTATAAAATATAAAGACGGATTGATTGAAAATTTTGAATACACAGGTGGTGGAGCTGGAAAATATGCAGTTTTTACTGATGTAAGTGGCGATAAGATATATTTCCCAGGTGTAAATATTAGTGCAACTTTAGTGGGCGATGGTGCGGGGGTCACGTTCCCAACTGGAGACATATTTATGAGTGTGAAAGATAATGGTTTAGAAGATTTACAACATGAGTATGGACATTTTTTAGATTATAAATATGCGAATAACTCAAATTATAATGCAGGTGTTATGGCAATAAGCTTTTTATCAACATTTCGGGCAAAAGCGTATGAAATTCTTAATAAAAAAGGCGGAGAGCATAAACGCTCTCTAACAGAAGTGCGGGCTAATATATTATCTTCTGGTTTTTTTGGGCCAAAATCGCCAATTGCTACAAGTAAATACTATCCTAAAAAATAATTATATAATGAAAAATTTAATTAAAGTACTGTTATTAACAGTCTGTTCTTTCTGTTTTTTTGGATGTTTTCCGCATTGGCAGTCTGAAGTCGTTGTAATTAAGAATGATTTGAGCTCAACGATTCTTATTGGTAAACAACCAGATGAGTATATGACAGATAGTATAGTTTTTAATAAAGAGTTTAGTACTAATCTTATTGCAGCTTTTACAGATCAGGTGATAGCTTTACCTGATATGACGTTTAAAAATGCTTTAGATTCTGAAATGGTTTATTTATATGTTTTTAATCTTGATACACTCAACAAATTGATACAAGAAAAAAAAGTCAAGGGTATTTTAGATAAATCATTATTAAAGAAGGTTAAAATTCAATTGAATTTAATAAAAGAACCTTTGGATACGATAGTTATTAATAACATGTATACGAAATAGCCTGTGTATTAATAGTAGTATGATTATGATTCCAGGTTCTATGATCCGGTTATTGGACGATGAAATGTGATTGACCAACTTGCTGAAAAACATCATGAAACGAATCCATATAATTACGTGCTAAATAATCCAACGTCTTATATCGAACCGGTTTTATGAAGTCAAAAATATAATTTGTTAATCTATATTTGAGTATGAAATTCACGCTTTCTCTGATCTTACTAACCTTTGCTTTATTTGCCCGTGGCCAATCCGGTAAATATGAGCTGGTGATCAGCCATGCCGAAGTATTAGACGTTAGATCGGGAAAGATATTAGATGATCAGACGCTGCTGATTAAAGACGGGAAAATTGTGAACATGATTAACTCTTCGAAGAAAATCACCGGGAAAAAGAACATTGATGCCCGCGGCCGGTTAGTTACTCCTGGTTTCATCGATACACATATACATCCAACAGATGTTTTTGGAGATTACGAAAATGCCCCCGAATTTCTGGCTCAGGACTCACTGGAATACCTTCACCGTAAACTATCAGACGCCTATTTGCCTTATGGTACAACCACGGCCTTGATATTAGGACAACCTGAAAAATGGCTGACCCCAATTCTTGACTGGCAGAAACATCCCGCCCCTCCATACACTGACTTTTACACGAGTGGGGCTGCTTTAATCTCCGACGAAGAACGAACTCCCTATATTGGGCATGTAGAACTGGAAAATCCGGAGAAAGCTAAAGCTAAAATACTCGAATATTACCGGCTGGGAATTAAACATATCAAATTGTACTACCGGATCAGAAGACCTGAAGCCGAGGCTGTTTTAAAGATTGCTGATAGTCTTGGAATGATAACTTATGGTCATATCGGCGATTTCGGTACCCGTCACCTGCACATTGGAGAGGCTTTAAAAATGGGTCTGATCAACTACGAACACCTGGTGACGCTTGGGGCCGGTATTCTGACAGAAAAAGAATACAGGCAGTTTGAAACAGAATTTGCCTCGAACTATGGCACCACAGACACAGAGTCCAGAGTCCTGGAAATGTTCATGGAAGCATTCAGCTATATAGACCAGCATGAAAAACATAAAATGGAAGCATTAATAGATAGTCTTGCAAGCCGCAATGCTACTTTTTCAACGACCATACAAAGAATGTACGAACAGTTTCAGCCTACTTACTTTACACAACCTGCCGATAAGCTGCTGACCGCAGTACAGCTTAAGCGATGCAAAGAAAACTTTGCTGTTTTAATGAAATATGCAAAATTAATGAGTGATAAAGGCATTAAACTGCGTATTGGCACAGATGGTATTAACGGAGGAAAATCACTGATCTCTGAACTTATTATTATGACGGAATATGGGTTTTCAGTAGCTGATGTTTTTAAAATAGCAACTTACAACGGGGCAGAGGCCATTGGAATTGCAGACAGGGCAGGTACTATTGAAAAAGGCAAACAAGCAGATTTGATTATCTGGGATAAAAGCCCGTTTGAAGATCCCGCAAATTTCAGCGCAACAAGAACAATTATAAAAAGTGGTGTGGAATATAAAAACTAATCATCAAAAAATAAAAAAGCGGATGTCTCCTAAAGAAACACCCGCTTTTTTATTTGAGTTAACCCCGGTTTGATTATAAAATCAGGATTAATAATAAGATAATGATAATAATTGCACCAACAGAAAGATAAACACCTCCACCAATAGCACGGGCTTCTTTTTTCATCGTTCTTAACTCTTTGCGCAATTCTTTTTTCTCAGCTCTTGACAAATTAGACTTGTCCATAGCTTTAATTTCTTCCACACGGTTAGTGATTCTTTCTAACTGAACTTTTTGCTCAGTAGTCATTTCAACTTTGTCCTTAACTGTGGCAGCAGAGACTGTGTTAACACTTAATCCTACAATGAAGATTAACAAGAATGAGTAGATTAATTTTTTCATGGTTATAATTTAAATTGTGTAGTTATTGACAGACTCAACTTATAACAAAAAACCTACCAAATTGTTGGTAGGTTTCCCGTGTATCCCTGAATAGATGATTATTAATGTATTATCTAATCGACAATAATCAAAAAACAATAAATAGGTAGTCAGATTTTAATCTACTGTATACAGTAATAGTCACTATTTAATTTCAAAAACTGTATTCATTACATAGCTTAGTTTAATTTTCTTGAAGTCGATTTCCGGTGCAGGACCGCCAGCGTCTTCAGCCATAGCAGACTTCATCATCATCATTCCGCTTGCACGGTAAACAGGGAAGTTCTCATTACCTTGTTCCTGGATATCAATTACGCTACCCAATTGATTACCTAAAGCCTCAACCAGGTAAGTCGCTTTTGTTTTAGCAGCCTGTAACGCTTTAATTTTTAAATCTTTCTTTAAAGCTTCAATTTTAGAATAATCATAACTATCAATATTAGTATAGGCTACTCCCTTAGGATCTACCGAACCAATAATTTCATTCCATTTGTTCAGATCAGTAACCTTCAAACGATATTGTTTGCTTACTAAGAAATCAGGGTTTTTCTTTTTCTCTGGTGCAGTATTGAAACTTGATAAGCTATTGATCATTAAATTCTCCTTAGGAATACCAGCAGCCTGAATAGCTTTATATAACTGATTCTCTAAATCCGTAATCTCCACTTTTTTCTTGCTGTTACCATCTTTCAGATACTCTTTCAGCGAAATGCTTAAATAAATAATATCCGGGGTAACTTCCGTTTCAGCTGTTCCGCTAACGGTGATCTTTTTGCGTAAATCTACTTGTTGAGCCATAGCACTAACACTGATTAAAGTAACAAAGGCAAAGACGAATAACTTTCTCATAATAATTTTCAATTTGTGTGTATTTACAGATTAGATGTAAAAACCATGCCGATTCCATAACAATAATGGAAGAATTTTAATTTCCTGCAAATTAAGAATATTCTCTCAGCCAGCCTTTATTTATTTTGTTCATAAAAATCCACTGAAAATCAGGCCTGTTATATCAGCTATCCAGTCTATACAGTCATCTAATCTTTCTTTCTTTTTTTTCTTCTCTCTATTTCTCCTAACCAGCCACCAAACAAAATACCTTTTCAACCTGATTCCATCCCCCTCCACAAATCCCTTGAAACAAAAAAAAGGCTTTCCCCTTAGAGAAAGCCTTTCCATTAGTTTAAAAGTCTTTAATCTTCAACGACCTCATTATTCGGCCCGATCTCTTCCTTCACCTCTTCCTTAAAATATTTTTTCTGGAAGATCAGGATAGCGATCACCCCAACAGATATGGCAGCATCTGCAACATTGAACACCGGTCTGAAGAAAATGTAGTCTTCTCCGCCCCATACAGGCACCCATTTAGGGAAGATGCCTTCCAGTATCGGAAAGTAAAACATATCCACTACGCGGCCGTGAAACAGCGTAGAATAACCATATATCTTACCATAAGCTACAGAGTCAATTATATTACCCAATGCACCTGCAAAAATCAGGGCCACATTCAGGACAAGACCTCTGTGGTACTTATGTTTCACCAGGTAATACAAACCATAGCCAATTGCCGCTACCGCAGCAATTCTGAATAATGATAAAGCCAGTTTACCGAATTCACCACCAAACTCCATTCCGAAGGCCATTCCATTGTTCTCCGTAAAATGTATAATGAACCAGTTGCCAATAATTTTGAACTCCTGACCCACATACATATTAGTTTTAATCCAGGTCTTCAACACCTGATCCACTAAAAGGACCAGGAAGATAACCAGCAAAGGTTTAGAATAGCCTTTCATTATGCTTGCTTCAATTTGGCTTCCATGCTTAAAGTTGCATGAGGTACAGCACGTAAACGTTCTTTTTGGATCAATTTACCAGTTTCGCGGCAAATACCATAAGTTTTGTTCTCAATACGTACCAAAGCAGCTTCTAAATTCTCAATGAATTTTTTCTGACGTGCAGCTAATTGATTTAATTGCTCTTTCTCCAATGTGGCCGAACCATCTTCCAAAGTCTTGTAAGTACCAGAAGTATCTTCTGTACCATTAGAGTTCGGACTGCTCAAAGAATTCGTTAAGTTGAGAAATTCCTCTCTCGCCATACGCAGTTTATCCTGGATTAGTTCTTTAAATTCTTGTAGCTCGTTATCTGAGTAACGGGTTTTTGTAGGTTTTTCCATGTTAATTATTGTTTTGCAATCGAAATCAGTAATTCAACTTCATCAATTACGATTGTGTTTCCTTTATCTAAATTAGTTATCAAATTAATATCATCCGCTAATGTTTCAGCGCAAATGTATGCTTTATTCTGTGCTACCGCTGCGGCGATCAAATTATCGTTTTGTAAACTCACCGTAATGCGATCAGTCACCTCGAAATTAAGCTCTTTTCTTAAATTCTGGATTCTGTTGATCAATTCACGCGATAAACCTTCCTCCTTCAATACCTCGGTGACCGTAACATCCAAAGCAACCGTAAGGTTTCCGATATTTGTTACCTGCCATCCAGGGATATCTTCAGCAATGATTTCCACATCTTCCAGCAAAATTACATAACTGGTCTCCGGTACAAGATAAGAACCTTCAGCTTCAAATTTGCTTAAATCTTCAGCACTCATGTTACTAATTGTTTCCGCTACCGATTTCATGTCTTTGCCAACCTTTGGCCCAAGTGCTTTGAAATTAGGCTTGATCTTTTTCTTGATGAAACCAGCAGTGTCAGTGATGTATTCAATATCCTTGATATTAGTCTCAGATAAGATGATTTCTTTCACCAGTTCTACCTTCTCCTGGAAAGTTTTGTCCAGTACAGGCAATAGGATTTTAGCCAGCGGCTGACGCACATTAATACTTGATTTTTTCCTTAACGAAAGCGCCATGGAAGAAATATTCTGTGCCAGCTCCATACGCTCATTCAATTCTGTGTCAATCAGTGAAGTATCACCTTCTTTCCACAAGCTCAAATGCACCGACTGTTCAGCAGTCTTTTTATTAACTGATAAGTTCTGGTATAACCAATCCGCGAAGAAAGGTGCAACCGGAGACATTAACTGAGATACACTCATCAAACAAGTATACAAAGTCTCGTACGCAGCCTTTTTATCCGCAGTCATTTCACCCTTCCAGAAGCGGCGGCGCGATAAACGGATATACCAGTTACTTAAATGCTCATCTACAAAAGTCTGAATAGCTCTCGCTGCTTTAGTAGGCTCATAAGTATTATAACTCTCATCCACCTCGTTGATCAGGTTCTGTAACAGCGATAAAATCCATCTGTCTAATTCAGAACGATCTTTTACAGGGGTCTCGTTATTTTCATCAATCTCAAACTGATCAATATTCGCATATAAAGCGAAAAAAGCATAAGTATTGTATAGCGTTCCAAAGAACTTGCGTCTTACCTCATCCAAACCTTCAGTACTGAACTTCAGGTTATCCCATGGAGAAGCATTACTGATCATATACCACCTGGTTGCATCAGCACTGTAAGTATCAATTGTATGGAAGGGATCAACTCCATTGCCTAAGCGTTTAGACATTTTGTTGCCGTTTTTATCCAGTACCAATCCGTTGGAAACCACGTTTTTATAAGCAATGCCTTTATTGCCGATACGCTCATTTACCGCTTTGATTTCCTCACTTGTTTCGCTCAGCATCACAGCAATCGCATGTAAAGTAAAAAACCATCCACGAGTCTGATCCACACCCTCAGCGATAAAATCTGCCGGATAAGCATTCTCAAACTCTTCCTGATTTTCAAAAGGATAATGCCATTGCGCATAAGGCATTGCGCCACTATCAAACCATACATCGATCAGATCCAGTTCACGGGTCATTTTTTCTCCTTTTGAAGAAGTCAGGATCACATCATCCACAAAAGGACGGTGCATATCTTTCAATTCAAAAGCAGCCTCCATAAAACCAGCTTCCACAGATTTTTTGATCTCTGCATTCAGTTCAGCAATAGAGCCTATACATTTTTCTTCCGTACCATCCTGAGTTCTCCAGATTGGTAAAGGAGTTCCCCAATAACGGGAGCGTGATAAATTCCAGTCTACCAGGTTTTCCAGCCAGTTACCAAAACGGCCTGTTCCGGTAGCTTCCGGTTTCCAGTTGATTGTTTTGTTCAGCGCCACCATCTTATCTTTTACAGCAGTAGTTTTGATAAACCAGCTGTCCAGCGGATAGTATAAAATAGGTTTATCAGTTCTCCAGCAATGCGGATAACTGTGTTCGTATTTTTTAACATCAAACGCTTTATTCTCTTCTTTCAGCTTAATAGCGATCAGCACGTCCGTAGGCTTGAAATCAGGTGCTTTACGTTCTTCATCACTATAATATTCTTCTTTCACATAGTAGCCAGCAAAATCAGTAACCTCATCTACGAATTTACCTTGTTTGTTGACTAGCGGAAGTTCATTGCCCTGTTCATCTTTCACCATGACATATGGCATGTCGTTTTCTTTTACAACACGAAAATCGTCCGCTCCGAATACCGCTGCAAGATGCACGATACCTGTACCATCTTCTGTAGTTACATAGTCAGCAGGGATCACGCGGAAAGCTTTGGCTTCTAATTCAGCGTTGGTTACATAAGGCATTAACTGGTGATAAACCAGTCCAACCAGATCTTTACCTGTAAACTCAGCTGTGATTGTCCACGGGATCAGTTTATCGCCGCCTTTATAGTCTTCAAAAGAAATATCTTTTGCGTCAGCTTTAAAGTGTTTCCCGACTAAATCCTTAGCTAATATTACACTTACCGGTAAGAAAGTATATTGATTTAAAGTTTTAACTTTTACATAATTGATCTTTGCGCCAACTGCCAGTGCACCGTTAGACGGTAAAGTCCATGGCGTAGTTGTCCAGGCGATAAAAGAAGTATCTTCTGTATCATTTTCAAATATGGAAGATATCGCTGCGTGCTGCTGTTCTCTTTTGATAGCGAACTGCGCAGTGATCGAGGTATCTTTCAGCATTTTGTATGTACCAGGCTGGTTCAGCTCATGAGAACTTAAACCTGTTCCCGCAGCTGGAGAGTAAGGCTGTACAGTATATCCTTTGTATAAAAGCCCTTTTTCATGAAAGGTTTTAAGTATCCACCAAAGAGATTCAATGTATTCGTTTTCGTAAGTGATATAAGGTTTTTCCAGATCCACCCAATACCCCATTTTTTCCGTAAGGTCATTCCAGATATCGGTATAACGCATTACTTCTTCACGGCAGGCTGCATTGTATTCTTCCACTGTAATTTTAATTCCGATATCTACTTTTGTGATACCCAGTTTCTTCTCTACAGCAAGCTCAATAGGCAAACCATGCGTATCCCAGCCACCTTTACGTTTTACCTGGAAGCCTTTAAGAGTTTTATAACGACAGAAAATATCTTTAATAGCACGAGCCATGACGTGGTGAATACCAGGCATGCCGTTAGCTGAAGGCGGGCCTTCATAAAAAGTAAATGGGTTAGCTTTTGAGCGGGTAGAAATACTTTTTTCAAATATATTTTCTTCCTTCCAAAACCGTAATATCTCTTCGCCTATCTTAGGTAGTTCTAATTGTTTAAATTCCCTATACATCAATCCAGTATCTTAAAAAAATGAGGATGCAAAGTTAAGTATTAAGAATTAAAAAAAGGTAGCTATTCAGGAAATACATTGATCTTCAAAAACTTAAATTGGTTTGGTTTTTGATGCTTGTATTTTAAAACGATTTTAATTCAGAGGATAAAAATATATCAGACGGATTTTCAGCGTAGAAATCATATCAATTAACAACAACAATCTCAGCGGTCATGATTAAAGTAATGAAACTTCAGAAGGCGGTAATCGCCTTGATCCTAGCTATAATTGCCCTTGTCGCTTACCTGTTTCTCGGTGCGAATGAGGTAGAATGGAGTAAATATGTATTGGAAGTTTCGGGATTATTCCTGATGCTGAGTGCACTTCTTTTTCTTTATCCAATACTTTTTGCAAGAAAAGATAAAGAGGGGTGTGTAGAATTAGATCCGGAAGCACCGGTGGAAGCGGCAGAACCAGTGAAAGATTAGGAATTTAAATTTTACTACTATATAAAAAAGCGGCTGTATCTTTTACGATACAGCCGCTTTTTATGTTAAATTGAATCCTTACTTACCTGTAAACAATTTCATGATCTTTTTAAAAATCTCATTGTTCGGATAAGTACCCGTGAAATCTCCTGAATGCGGGCCATAAGCATAAACAGGCACCATGATATTCGTATGGTCATTCGTACTAAACTCTCCCTGAATCCTGCCTTCCGCTGCCGAAGCATCCAGTAAAGTCAAACCTCCCGTTTCATGATCCGCGGTAATTAAAACCAGGGTTTCTCCATCCTGATCAGCAAAACGTAAAGCCTCAGCTACGGTTTTATCAAAATCATGCAGTTCAGTCACCACATATTTTAAATCATTGACATGACCTCCATAATCAATCTGAGCACCCTCAGTCATTATAAAGAAGCCTTTTTTATTAGCTGATAATAATTTGATAGTTTGTTTTAAAGACTGCGCCAGCATATCTCCTCTGCCATCCTTTACCGGACGCGTTGCAGAATCGGGTAATAAAACCAATTGCTTACCACTGCTTTTCTGTTTGAAGTCTGCTACCGATTTACTCAAAGTATAACCTTTAGCTTCCAGTTTTTTCATTAAACCAGTATCGGGATTTTGCAGAAAGCTCTTTTGATTAGAACCTACTAAAATATCTACATGACTATCCAGAAAATCCTTTGCTATGGCTTCACTATACGAACGGTCTAACTGATGTGCATAAAACACAGCAGGAGTAGCATCCGTAATATCACCAACACTGATAATTCCGCTTTTTATACCATAACCAGCTAAAGTATCTGCCAGATTCGTACGTTTCTTATCATCAGGTCCCATGCCTATATAGCGGTTATTTGTTTTCTCGCCCATAGCAATAGCCGATCCGCCAGCCGCAGAATCTGTATTTCCAGAATTAGAAGCCGCAGTCTGAGAGAAACCACTATTGCGGATCATCGTGATATTCAGGTTACCATGATTCGCAATCCATCCCGCATGGATTTGAGCCAGGCCCATTCCATCGCCAATCAGCAAAATCACGTTTTTTACCTTTTTGGCCGGGCCATCAGATTGATAAGTTGGCTGATAAACAGGATAAGCAACCGGATTAGTATAAGTCAGTTTATCTTTCCGTAAATAGAAATCACGCAGCTTCTCAGGCGCATCCGTATTAATCCAGTCTACTCCGAATTTCTCCAGCTCCAGCCAGGTATTCGGACTATCCTGTGTTGCCCAGAAGCGGAAAGGTTTCTTTTGCTGATGTGCCGCATTAATTACCTTTAAAAGCTTATCCTGATCAATTTTTGTCGGTGTTCCTTTGCCATTCCAGACCGTGTAATTCTTTAGATCATCGCTGATCATTGCTACACGCTCCAACTGCTCTTGTGTATAAACCGTAGCCGGGCGGCCGTCAAAAGAAATTAAAGCAGGATAATTCTTAAAGTTTTCAGGGGCTGGCATATCTCCGCTGACCACAATACTTACCGCGTCCGGATTAACTGGCTTGTTTACCATGTCCTGAAAAGGTTTAAGCTCTTTCAGCAGCTGCGGTAAAACATGCTGGTAATCTTCTTTAATATCAATCACCAATTGCAATTTTAACTGATGATTCGCATAAGGATGATTTCCGTTTTCCTGATACAACCGGTATAAAGGCTCCAGGTATTGTTTCAAAAGTGTTGCCCCTGGTTTGATTTCCTTTAACTCATGAGCGACAAACAGCTGGCCATCCTTCAGAAAAACATCAGCTTCAATAGAGCCCATCCCTGCGTAATAAGCACGCAGTAATGGGATGTTTTGTTTGTAATCATTGTGGCTGTGACCTGAATTAGCTGATAACGGTGTCTGTGCAACGGCCGCCAATGAAAATAAGGTAAATACAGTAGCGCAAAATAGGTTTTTCATGTGTTTAAATTTATTTACCAGCCAGCGTTTTGTTTAATTACGCCGCCACTGTTATCAATTTCTTTTTGTGGAACAGCCCATACATCATGTACCTGAGGATTGAATTTTCTTGCAGGCCATACTGTTGCCCCGCTGAATCCATGAGCTGGTTGTGCATAAGCAGCCTCAGCATCACCCCAGCGCACCATATCGCGATGTCTGTCTGCCCATTCTCCGGCCAGTTCATTACGGCGTTCTCTTTTCAGATCTGCCAGTGTCATTCCGCTTGCAGCTGCAAGTTTTGCCCTTACCCTGATTCTGTTCAATTCTGTATCACCGGCACCAGCACCCCGCTGCATAATTGCCGCTTCTGCTTTGATCAATAATACTTCTGCAAAACGCAATAACGGAAGGTTTAAATCTGTTGTCGGATGGTCACCGTTTGGACTGATATGTTTGCCTACCGGATCTGCAAAACTGAATGGGTCCATGTATTTTCTGAACTGGAAGCCAGATAAACTATTCACAGAAGCATAAACATTGTCTGCCCCAAAAAACATAAAATGATCTCCCGGTTTTAAGATCGTTGCCTCACGGCGGATATCACCTGGCTGGTAAGAATCATATAATTCTTTGGTTGGAACGTAATAGCCCCAGCCATTGTATTTTCCCCAGCCTTTATTTTCAAGCATCACGCCAGGCAGAATACTTCCCCAGCCAGCAGCACCAGAAGGAGTAGAAACAGCTGACCAGATATATTCAGGTCCCCAGTTATTTGATGCTTTAAATACATCTGCAAAATTTGGCATTAAGTCACGTTTACCGAAATTGATGACAGAGTCGGCATATTTTTCTGCATTAGGATAATCCTTTTTAAATAAGAAGGCTTTGGACAATACTGCCCATGCAGCCACTTTATGCGGACGGCCATAATCTGCGGCACCCAGCTGATCAAAGTAGGGAAGATAATTTGCTGCCTGTTGTAATTCACTAATCAGGTAATCATAGTTCAAATTTACATTAGCTGCTCTTGGTGTTGGGTTCGGATCATCCATATTTGCCCTGGTTACAATAGGTACCCCGGCTTTAGCATTACCATAATTGGAAGCTAACTGGAAATACATATAACCACTTGTAAAATACGCTTCGCCGATCAATCTCTTTTTCAAAGCAGCATCCATCTCAATTGAAGGCACATAACGAATCACATCATTTGCTCTTTTAATTGTTGCATATCTCATTTTCCATTGTCCTTCGGTATAATCCCCACCAATATAAGCAGAGTTGAAGTCTCTTACGTTATCACCCTGTGCTTTTACACGTCCGGTAATCATGTCATCACTGGCGTTGATAAACCAGAAGAAACCACGGCCATAAAAGTTTTCATCGTCATAAAGGTCATACATCGCATTGGCACCTTTCACCGCATCCGTACTGGTTTTCCAGAAATTTCCTTTCGAAGGAGCACCTTCAGGGGTAATATCTAATTGTTTTTTACAAGAGCTGATCGTAACCATGGTTAAGCCAGCTATTAATATGTGGAGTAAATTCTTTTTCATTTTTGTTGATTAATACGTGTTAAAAATTCAGACTTGCACCAAACAGGAATGTTCTTGCTTGTGGGTAACGGCCTACATCTACACCATACTGATCCATTCCTACTTCGGGATCAAAACCAGAATATTTAGTAATCGTAAACAGGTTATTAGAAGTCACGTAAAGACGCAGATTACTTATTTTAGCTGCTTTTAAAAGGGTTTTTGGGAAAGTATACCCTATAGTTGCACTCTTTAATCTTAAATAAGAACCGCTTTCCAGATAAAAATCTGATGTGGTAGAGAAGTTCCCATTCGCATCACTTGCCGATATACGGGGAAGGCTGCTTCCTGTATTGGTTGGGCTCCAGGCATCTAATACACCTTTCAGTAAGTTGTAGTTCTGACCACTTCCTGCATTCAGTCCTGTATATTTTAAGGCATTAAATAACTTGTTGCCTTTTACACCTTGTGCAAATAAGTTCAGGTCAAATCCTTTGTAGCTTGCATTGAAGCTGAAACCATAAGAGAAATCGGGATAAGCACTGCCTCTGAATACCCGGTCATTGTTGTCAATTTTACCATCGTTATTGCTATCTACGAAACGGAAATCCCCAGCTTTAGCGTTGGGCTGAATCATATTTCCACTCGCATTTTTATAGTTTTTAGCTTCTGCGTCCGACTGGAAAATCCCTGCTGTCTGTACCACATAGTAAGAATATAAAGGCTGTCCAACTTGTAAAAGAACAGGAGTCAGTGTACCGCGTACATTAAAATCTACCGCCTGACTTGTTAAACCTGCTGGTAAAGAAACCAGTTTGTTATTCATTTTAGTGAAGGTAGCATTGATGCTGTACTGGAATGCTGCTTCCGGCTTGTTATTGTAGTTCAGTCCAACCTCAATTCCTTTATCTCTGGATAAACCACCATTTTTCCATTGTCCGTCTACACCTGTAGTTCCGGATAAGGGCTGATAAATCAACATGTCTTTCGTATCCTTAATGAAATAATCAGCAACCAGGTTTAACCTATTTTTAAAGATACCGAAGTCAAGACCGATATTGGTTTGTTTAGATTTTGCCCAGGTTAAGTCAGGATTAGACAATACATTTTCATAATAACCTAAAAGCTGCGCTGGGTTCTGACCCATGTAGATGGTAGTTTTAGAAAGGGTAGGGTTCACCGCCTGGCTGGTTACACTGGCCAGGTTACCCAAAAGACCATAACTACCTCTGATTTTTAAATTACTGATCCAATCCACTTTATTCAGGAAGTCTTCTCTGTTAATTACCCATCCTGCGGATGCAGAGTAGTAATTAGCAAAACGATTTTGTGGTGCAACCAAAGAAGTTCCATCTCTTCTTCCGATCAAAGAAAGCAGGTATTTGCTTTTGTAATCATAATTTGCACGGGCAAAGAATGAGGTTAATGTTTCGCTGGATACATTACTTTCAGGTAAGAAAGGTTTAGTCGCATTCACCATGTAACGGTACTTTGGAGATTCGTCATCAAAGCCCTGTGCAAAAACAGACAGGTATTCAGAATGCGTGTTTTGGTAAGAGAAACCACCAATCACGTTCAGGTGATGAGAACCGAAATACTTATCGTAAGTTAATACCTGTTCTGCTAACAGATCATTGCTGGTGTTGGAAGTTTGTGTCAGCTGATTAAAGTCAAAAATCTTACCAATCTCAGGAACTTTGGTCTGGAAGGTTTTAGAGTCATTAATCCTTTTAGTGAAAGATAAATTAGAACGGAACTTAAGCCCTTTTGCTAAATCAAGTTCTGCATAAGGATTCGCTACGATGGTATTAACCGGGTTGTTGACGTCTAGTCGTTTTAAATAGGCTACAGGGTTGATAATATCTCCGTAAGCACCCGCATAAGCTAAAGGTAAACCTGAAAATCCGCCTGTTGCAGTGTATGGCGCAACGTTTGAAGGATAAAATATAGCTGAAATTATTGTTCCTGTATAGGCGCTTTTTGTATTTGCTCCGTTAATGTTAGGTGCATTTGAGTTCGACCCGTTTCCATTGGTATAATCGTAGAATAAATTCTCTCCAACTTTCATCCACGAATTGATCCGGTGTTCAGAGTTAATCCTGAAGTTATAACGGTTTCCATAAGTGTTCAATAGCGTACCTTCTGCTTTACGGTAATTGAAACTCAGGTAAAAGCTCGACTTGTCGTTTCCACCAGTGATACCCATGTTGTAGTCCTGGATCAATCCTGTTCTGAAAATTTCATCTACCCAGTCTGCACGGGTAATTTGTCCATCAGGATATTTTACTGCATCAAAAGCATCTTTTCTTGGAATACCTGCATTATCGGCAGCCAGGTTTGAAACATCGGCAAACTCTTTTGCGTTTAATGATTTCAACTTTTTCCAGGCAGTTTGTGTACCTACTTTAGCATCAAAAGTGATATTCAATTTCTGGTTAGCTCCTTTTTTAGTCGTGATCAGGATAACTCCTCCCGAAGCTCTTGCACCATAAATTGCTGCTGCTCCATCTTTTAGTACGGAAATAGATTCGATATCGTTTGGGTTCAGGACTGGTGTACCATAGAATAATGAACCGTCAATTACATATAAAGGGTTTTCTCCATTGATACCACCCTGTCCACGGATATTTACTTTGGCGGTGGCAGTAGGGTCCCCACTTTCACTCACTACAACCACACCCGGAGCCTTTCCTTGTAAAATACTTCCGATATCGTTTACTGATCTTGAATTTAGTTTATCCAGTGATACTTCTGCTACTGCACCAGAAACAGTGATTTTCTTTTGTGTACCATAGCCGACTACTACAACTTCATTTAACTGTGAATTGTCTTCTGTTAAAATAATGTTGATCATGCCTTTTCCTTCGATTTTCACTTGTTGTGTTTTATAACCAATCATCGAAAAAATCAGCGTAGTTTCTTCAGGTGCGGGAATACTGAATTTTCCATCAGCATTTGTGGTGGTTCCTAAAGTTGTGCCTGATACTTTGACCGACACGCCCGGCATAGCCAGGCCAGTGGAGTCTTTTACTGTTCCGGAAACTGTCCGGTCTGCTTTTTTTACAGGTGCTGGTATTTTTTTAAGGATTACATAGTCTCCTTTTTCCAGGCATTCAAAACCTAGTTTATGTAAGACTATCTCTACTTTCTCCTGCTTGAAAGTTTCGTTTACTGCTTGTTTGTTGATCGACAACTGATTTTGATTGTAAACAAAATGAAGGCCTGTTTTTGCTTCTATTTCTTTTAGAATAGCTTGCTGTGATTTGTCTTTGGTAATCGTAAGCGATACCAGGGCACGATCTAATTTCTGAGCCATAGTGACGGAAGCGAAGATTGTTCCGCAGAATGTGCAAATGACCGTGAAAATTAATAAAGAATACTTCATGGCTTTATAAAGGGCTGTTAACCTCTTATAGGAGGGTGTTTTCATACTGTTAATTGATTAGCGCGTTAATTGAATGATTAATTTGAGGGGGACTGTATTGAACATTGCCGTTAAATAGGTTTGTATCAGTGTTTCATTGTTTATGGATTTTAAATGATTGATGATCTGGATTGCTGTCATATTTAAGATTGTACAGGCTGCAAATGATGTTCAGGATCTCTTCTGGTTTTTGCTTGCTATGGAATGTTGCCGTACAGCCGAGATTTCCTAAGGAAGCTGGGTTCAGTTCAATTTTTATGGAGTAGATATATTCTAGTTTTTGCAGCGCCTGACGCAGGTTTATGCCTTCAAATACGATCCTGGTATCTGGAACTGGTGTCTGGCTGATGATCGCTGTTTCTTTGTTTTTATCGTAAGTGATTTGCTGACCTTTGATCAGTGTGCCAAATACCTGGCTTTTATTCCCCACAGCTACTTTACCAGTGCTTACGGAAACATTCAGGGCATTGGAGGCTTTAAATGCGCGGATTGTAAAGGATGTACCGAGTACTTTTGTATAAAGTTTTCCGGGTAACTGAACGTTAAAAGGACGTTTCTCATCGTGAGTGATTTTGAAAAATGCTTCTCCTTCTTCTAAAGTAATCTCTCTGAAAGAGGCGGCAAATTTTGCAGGGTAGGATAGTCTGCTGGATGGGCTCAGCGCAACCTCTGAACCGTCTGCTAAGGTGATCGTCTTTTTCTCGTTTACTTTTGTACTGGCAATGCGCAGAGTTGGATTTGTTTTTTGTTGTGAATGGGGTACGGTTTTCCACCAGGCCAATCCAATGCTGCAAACCAGTAGGAGTGATGCGGCAATTTGAAGGAAAGTGTTGCTGCGGATGAAGGCTGTTTTTGCTTCAGGCTTTTGCTGCATGTGCTGTTGCAGGGTAATGCGCATACGGCGTTCTATAACAGCTTTCTGGTTTTGACTTAGTGTTTTGTTTTTTTCCTCATAGGAATTGTACCAGTTTTCAACCTGTTCAATTTCTTTGGGGGTAGCTTTAGCATCTAAATATTTTTTCAGCAGATCTTCTGCAAGCTTTTTGTCTTCCATCTACCAACTAGTCAGTTTAAGTGGTCAGTGGTACCGGGAGATGGTGTTAAGGTTAGGTTACGTTTTTGTTAAAAGAAGAACAGGGTCAGATAGGCGAGTCTTTTTCTGATAATTTTTAGTGCTGCGGTGAGTTGGTTTTTAACGGTCTGTATGGAGAGGTTAAGTTCTGCGGAGATCTCATTATTTGATTTTTCCTGTTTTCTGCTCATGGAAAAGATCTGGCGCATACGTTCTGGTAGTTCGGCGATTGCCTGGTCAAGTTCTTTGTGAATTTCTTTGACTGCCAGTTCGTTAGCGGGGTGAAGGGGAGAGGTATTGCCGATCAGGGCGTAAAGATCTTCGGTGTATTTTTCTTTGGTCAGGTTCGCCTTGAAGTAGTTGATGACACGGTATTTTACGGAGGTTAAAAGGTAAGAGGAAAGGGTTTCTCTGATTTCCAGGGTTTCACGTTTTTCCCACAAGGAGATGAAGATATCCTGGGTGATGTCTTGTGCAATGTCTTCTGTACCAATACGTTTGTAGGCGGCATCGAATACTTGCTCCCAGTGTTTTTTGTAAATGGTTTCCATTGCGGTTTGATCGCCTTGTTTTAAGGAAGTCATCAGATCCATTGATTGGGTTTTTTCGCAAAGATATTCCAGGGGTGTTGTCTTAATGTTACGTTAAAAACAAGCATAATATATTTTTTGCCGGCGTTCCCGAACAAGATCAAAAATACACTATGCTTGTTTTTAAGGTGCGTGAAGGGTGTGTGGTTGCGGGTGGTGGAGATAGAGATTGTTACTTGTTAAAGGAAAAGAGGATTTTTATTGTCAGATGGAAAAGAGTTTTTGACGAACCCTATAACAGACAACTTTAACTTTTATTTGATAAATTTGATCTTATAAACAATCAGATATGTTCGCTAAAGAAGTTTACGAGGAAAGAAGAAATAAGCTTAAATCAGAGATAGGGGAAGGAATTATCCTTTTGCCTGGGAATGGTGAAAGTGGGATGAATTTCAGAGATAATACTTATCATTTTCGTCAGGATAGCTGTTTCCTCTATTTTACCGGGATCAGCAGACCGGATTTGTGTTTGATCATTGATATTGATAACGACCAGGAGATTTTATTCGGGGATGAACTTACGGTGGATGATATCGTATGGACGGGTGCACTGGAAACTATAGAAGCTCAGGCGGAAAAGGCGGGCATTGCTTTTACGAGAAAGAAAACTGAAGTTATTAACGCGCTGGCTGGTAACAGGAAAGTTCATTTTCTTCCGGTTTACAGAGCGGAAACTTCTTTGAAATTGATGGATTGGGGATTAACCGGAGAGGCTTCGGTACCGTTAATTAAAGCCATTGTAGCGCAACGCTCCATTAAAAGTGAACAGGAGATACAGGAAATAGAAAAAGCAATTACGATCAGTACTTTGATGCAGTTGAAGGCACAGGAGATTGCACGTCCCGGGGTTACTGAAAATGCAGTTGCTGCACAGTTACAGGCGGTCGCTATTGCCAATGGCGGGCAGCTTTCTTTTCCAAGCATCCTTACGGTAAATGGTGAAATTCTGCATAACCATGCAAGTAATACTGTTTTGAAAGATGGACAAATGGTTTTGTGTGATTGCGGGGCAGAGAATGAGCTGTTTTATGCAGGAGATTTAACACGCACTTTTCCGGTAGGTAAATCTTTCAGCTCTTTGCAGCAGGATGTTTACAATATTGTTTTAAATGCACAGTTGAAAGCTATTGAAGCGCTTCAGCCTGGTGTGCTTTATAAAGATGTGCATTTATTGGCAAGTGCACATTTAGTACGCGGACTTATTGATTTAGGTTTGATGAAGGGTGATCCTGAACAAGCTGTTGCTGAAGGGGCACACACTTTGTTTTTTCAATGTGGCCTGGGCCATATGATGGGACTTGATGTACATGATATGGAGAACCTGGGAGAAGAGTATATAGGCTACACAGCTGAATTGAAAAAGAGTAAAGAATTCGGGTTGAAGTCGCTGCGTTTAGGTAAAGCCCTTGAACCTGGTTTTGTCGTGACCGTTGAACCAGGATTATATTTTATACCGGTATTAATAGATTCGTGGGCTGCTGAAAATAAGCATGCTCAATTTATTAATTATGAAAAAGTGAAGCAGTTCAGGGATTTTGGCGGAATAAGGATTGAGGATGATTTCCTGATTACAACAATGGGAAGCCGTCTTTTAGGCCCCCCGCTGATCAAAACTGTGGAAGATTTGCACGCTAACCGATAGGAGTCAGGATGGCGGTATATCCGCCGCCCGCTGCCATATCGATATGTAGAATTTCTCCACGAGTTACCTCTTTACTGATGAGCTGATAGTCGGCAGCATGTTTGCCAACGTTAATTCCATCCTGGAGGATTTCAATTTTATACTTTTTACCATCCAGGAAAGTCAGGGGGATATCAAATCCCCTTGCGTCCCAGTTGGTCATCCCTCCGATATACCAATTGTTCCCATTTTTACGGGCTACAACTGCATACTCCGCTATTTTACCTTTAAGCGCAATGGTCTTATCCCAAACTGTAGGGAAACGGGCAATATAATGGGTGTAAACCGGCTCTCTTAAATAATTGGAGGGATTGTCACAAAGCATTTGCAGCGGACTGTCATACAAAACATACATCGAGGTTTGATGCGCTCTGGTTCCTCTGCTCATCGGGGAAGTCATACTGACATGAAATTCATCTTTATTGGAGTTCAGCATCGCCCCTGGCGTATAATCCATTGGCCCTGCCACCATTCTTGTAAAAGGCAGTGTTGTATTATGAACTGGTGTAATGGTTTCTTCCCATTTGTTATTTTCCATGCCTTTGACCCCCTCATAATTAATCACGTTAGGATATTCCCTGTTAAGTCCCACTGGTTTATAAGCGCCGTGCAGGTCTAAAAGTAAATTTCGCTTCGCTGTTTCTTGAGCTGCCCTTTCGTAAAAATTAACCATGTACTGGTCGGCTCTCGCCATAAAATCTACTTTTACTCCTTTAACTCCCCATTTTACATACTGATCCAGAATGGTCTCCATTTGCTGATCAAGTGGTTTCCATAATGCCCATAAAATCACTCCTACTTTTTTAGCAGCAGCATATTTAACCAGACCTTCAATATCAAGTTGCGGGTTTGGAGCAAGCAGATCGGTCGTTGCTTTTGACCAGCCTTCATCTAGAATAATATATTCCAGACCATAGGCTGAAGCAAAGTCTACGTAATATTTATAGGTTTCGGTATTAATGCCCGCTTTGAAGTTTACACCATAAATATTGTTGTCATTCCACCAGTCCCAGGATACTTTGCCCGGTTTGATCCAATCTGTATGAGCCAGTACATTCGGCCTGGCAAGTTTGAAGACCATTTCATTTTCCAGTAACTCCTTGTCTGAAGAAGTGATGATGATTGTCCTCCAGGGGAAAGTTCTGTTTCCGGTTGTTTTTGCATGATAGTCTGCTTTTTTGACAATGATTTCTGCGCGATCAGAGTTTGGCTTTGGGGTGGCTTCCAGAATAACCTTAGGGAAACGGCCAGTTAAGGTTTGAGTACCTGTTCCATATAAAAACAGGTTGGGATAGTCATGTAGATCAGCTTCTGTAATTACCATTTTAGTCCCTGCCGGGGTAGCGACATACAAGGGCAGATAACCATATTGTTCAGCGGGGACTTCCTGAAGTTTTGCAGGTTTAAAATCACCTTCATAATGGGATTGTAATTCTGGATTATTCTCTTTAGGAAGATAGATCTGGCAGTTTTCCTGGAAGTTGAAAGCTACTTCTTCATAGTTGACCTCGATCGGCTGCGGCCCGAGTTCAGTTACAAAACGATAGGCAACACCGTCGTTATAAGCTCTGAATTCAATGGCATAGTTCCCTTTCATCTGGAGTTTTAGTTCATTATAAACTTCTGGAATCAGCTTGTTGCGCACAGGTATGATAGAGACAATCGTTTGATTCACAGATTTACTGACGGCTTTAGAGACAACGGGTGTAATGCCTGGATTCCTGCCATCTTTTAAAACCATACTCATGGCGCTGGGTTTAAGCAGTAGTTCCTGATCTTTGGCAACTGACCACGAAATGTTTTTACCAACGGAAATATGAATAGTGATTTTTTTATCCGGCGAGCTTAAAATGTAGTCTTTTGAGAATGCAGCTGTCTGAAAGAGCAGCAAAAAACATAATAATTGAATTATTCTTGACATAGTAAAGGTTGTTGTTGAGTTGCGTAAATAGTTAGGTTTTTCAGCGATATTACTAAAACATATTAGCTTATTGTGCTGATAATTAGATAAATATAATTATTTATTCGAATGGACGAAATGTTTTAAAATGCAGGGGTGAAGCTCCTGTTTGCTGCTGATATTAAGCTGGATATAAAAGAATATCTGTCTATTGATTTGTTCAAAGCAATCTCCTAACTTAGATTTGCTTAAACGTTTTATCTATTAAGACATTCAGGCAGATTTTATCAAAAAATAACCAAATATTTAAACAACAATTAATCATCTACCAAATTAATTAGTATGAACAAAAAATTCAATGCAATCTTAAAGAAGACTGCAATTACTTCGGTAAGTCTTGTCCTTTTAATGGCTACAGCATGTAAAAAGGACCAACAAGTAAATCCAGATCAGAATCTTTCTTCCAATCAAACGAATGCCATTGGTCAGGCCGGGCCTCTTGGGGTTTGTTATGTGGAAGTGAACAGCAATGATATGCTGGAGGTTGGTAAGTATAAGCTGGCGAATGGCAAACAGTTATTTGATATCGGAATAATTTTCGCTGCCAATATTAATTATAACACCACGACACAAAAAGCGGAGTTATTTTTTAACCCGCAAGTTACGAGTGTATTGAATAACAGGGCTACTAAAATTAAGCCACTGCAAGATAAAGGCATCAAGGTAATGCTTTCTGTTTTAGGTAATCACCAGGGAGCTGGTTTTGCTAACTTCCCTAATCAGGCGGCAGCACAGGCCTTTGCACAACAATTGAGCAATGCTGTTACAACCTATGGTTTGGATGGAATTGACTTTGATGATGAATACTCAGAATATGGTAACAACGGAACGGGACAACCAAATTCAAGTTCATTTGTATACCTGGTTACTGCACTTCGCCAGTTAATGCCAAATAAAATTATATCATTTTATAACATTGGCCCTTCAGCTTCAAACTTATCTTATAATGGGGTAACTGTAGGTTCTAAAGTAAACTATGCATGGAACCCATATTACAGTACTTATTCTGTTCCTAATATTCCAGGTTTGACTAAAAGTCAGTTAGGCCCTGCGGCGACTGATATCCAGGCAACCAGTGTAACTACTGCAACAACGAATGCAACCAGAACTGTGAACGAAGGTTATGGTGTTTATCTGTACTATAATCTGACAGGAACTAATAAAAGCACTTACTTATCAAGTATATCAAAAGCACTATACGGTGGACAGGCTACAACCTATACTCCATAGTATTCCTACTAACACACACCAAGAATGATAAAGGGGGGCGCAAAAAAGCGCTCCTTTTTTTTATCGGTATTCTGTAAAAAAAGCATTTGTTTAAAACAAATCGGGCATAGTGATCGTAGTAAAAGTATCACAATAAATACTTAAAAATGGATTCGAATCTTAACATTGAAGAATTAGCAATTAATACTGTACGTACCTTATCAATTGATGCTGTACAGAAAGCGAACTCCGGACACCCGGGGATGCCTATGGGTGCTGCACCAATGGGTCATGTATTGTATGCGCATTATATGAAGTATAATCCTAAAAACCCGGATTGGGCTAACAGGGACAGGTTTATTTTATCAGCAGGTCATGGCTGTATGTTACAATATAGTTTGTTGCACCTCACTGGTTTTAATGTAACTATTGATGATCTTAAAAATTTCCGCCAGCTGAACAGTAAAACTGCTGGTCACCCTGAATATGGTTTAATTGACGGTGTTGATGTAACTACCGGGCCATTGGGACAAGGGTTTGCAAATGGTGTAGGTTTCGCAATTGCACAAAAACATCTTGCAGCAAGGTTCAACAGACCAGGATTTGATTTATTTGACTATAAAATTTACGCAATCTGTAGTGATGGCGATATGATGGAAGGCGTAACTTCTGAGGCTGCCTCATTAGCAGGCCACCTGGAACTAGGCAATCTGATCTACTTATATGATGATAACCATATCTCTATCGAAGGAGATACTGATATTGCATTCACAGAAGATGTTACTAAACGTTTTGAAGCTTATAACTGGCATGTACAAGAAATAAGTGACGGAAATGATATTACTGCAATTATTAATGCGGTAAGGAATGCCAAAGCAGAAATTCATCGCCCATCTTTAATTAAAGTGCGTACGCAAATTGCTTATGGTAGTCCAAATAAAGCAAATACTTCGGGCTCTCATGGATCTCCGCTAGGTGCTGATGAGATTAAGCTGGTTAAAGAATTCTTTGGCTTTGATCCTGAAAAATCATTCTTTGTTCCGGCAGAAGTTGATGAGTTTTATCAGGCTGCGGGTAAAAAAGGAACAGAGGCTAATGAAAAGTGGGATGAGTTATTCGCTCAATATAAAGTGGCGCATCCTGAATTAGCGGAAGCTTACGAACAAGCATTTAAGGGTGAATTACCAAAAGACTGGAAAAAGTCTCTGCCTGTATTCGCTCCTTCAAAAGATAAAATGGCAACCCGTCAGGCTTCAGGAAAAGTCTTGAATGCAATTGCTGCCAGCTTACCTGGATTAATAGGAGGGTCGGCAGATTTGGCGCCTTCTACAGATACAAATCTTAAAGAATATACTTCTTTTACACCGGAAGACCGTACCGGACGTAATTTCCATTTTGGTATACGCGAGCATGCAATGGGTTCTGCTTTAGTAGGGATGGCCTTAACCAGAGGTGTGATTCCTTTTGGGGCAACATTTCTGATGTTCTCGGAGTATATGCGTCCGCCAATTCGTTTAGCGGCCATCATGAAAATCAGGCCTATTTTTGTATATACACATGATAGTATTGGTTTGGGAGAAGATGGAACTACGCACCAGCCAGTGGAACAGCTGATCTCGCTGCGGTCTATACCGAACATCACCTTAATTCGTCCGGCAGATGCAAATGAAACAGCTCAGGCATGGAGAGTAGCTCTTGAACATAAAGATGGACCGGTAGCATTAGTCTTTACCAGACAAGGTTTGCCAGTATTGGATCAGGAGAAATATGGTAAAGCAGAAAATCTTGAAAAAGGAGCTTATATCCTTTCTGAAGCGGAAGGTACAGCAGAGCTGATTCTGATTGCAACAGGTTCTGAAGTTGCTTTGATTCTGGATGCACAGGCAAAATTAAAAGAAGAAGGAATTGCGGCGCGCGTAGTAAGTATGCCATCCTGGGAGCTTTTTGAAAAGCAAGATGCTGCGTATCAGGAGAAAGTTTTTCCAAAGGCAATCCGTAAACGTTTAGCCGTAGAAACCGGTTCTCCACTGGGCTGGCATAAATATGTAACTGACGAAGGGGATATCATTGCGATGCATACTTTTGGAGAATCTGCTCCGGCAGAAGAGCTTTATAAAGTATTCGGTTTTACAATTGATAATGTAGTAGCGAAAGCAAAAGCGCTATTAGGCAAGTAACCATAAGAAATAAAAATCAGAAGCCCTTCAGCGTAAAGTTGAGGGGCTTTATTTTAAAAGCCATTTTGCAAAATGGACAAGAAGCAGGAACATGTTCATTTTTTCAAGAAATGTGAACATGAAAGGAAGAAGCTTACTTATCCCACCATACTCTGGACGTCAATAAATCACCTCCTGGTAATCTGCTAACCGCAGCTTTATAATTATCTGTATTATTTAATACTTCTGTCGATAGGTAAATCAATCTTCTTGGAATCGTCGCATTTGTCACATTCCCCGGATAGTTAACGGGAACAAGTACTGGATAACCCGACCTTTTCCAATTCAACCAGCTCTCAATAAAATTAAAACATGTACCTGTATTCACCCAATACTGTGTATTAATCATTTCAAAAGCATGCTCCTGACTTGATTCATCGAGCGGATGTTTTGCCACATAATCACTAATTACCCCATCCGGTATCGCCGCCAATTGATCCAGCTGTGCCATTGCCTGTAAACCACCTCTTAAACCATTCGCATAATGTTCGGCCGCAGTACCGGGGATGTTCCAGCCTCTAACCTTTGCCTCAGCCTTTAATAACTCAATATCCGCATAAGTCATGACGAAATTAGGCCCTCCGAGCTTTAAGTAAACCGCAGTCCGGGGCCTTGAATACCTTCCAAGCGGCGCAAAATCAGCGCCCGTTCCAGTTCCGCCCGGATATCCTGCATACTTGCTGATATCAAATGTCCCACCAGATAAATCATAACCATTAGGCAGACCTATTTGTACAGCTGTATCAGTATTCCCTGAAAGATTTTCATTGATATTATTTGCTAAACCATTTTGCGGAACCTCAGCAATAACTCCCAATCTTGGGTCATTGTTTTTTCTTAATGCATCGATCAGCGTTTTGCTCCAGCGGACCTCTCTGTAATCAGATACTGTTCGCAAAGCCAGTGATGTACCATTCTGACCATCCAGATTTGACTCATCTGTGATTACTATCGCATTATCATTATTATCAGAAAATGTTCCGGCTGCTGCTGCTTTCTCTACCCATGGTTTTGCCTGATCAGGTGCAATCTTTGTTAAACGCATGGCTACTCTTAACATCAGCGAATAGCCAAACTTCTTCCATTTGGTAATATCTCCCTTATAAAACAAATCTGCGGTCGGTTTCGGTTTTGCAGGATCTAATCCGTTAATTGCTTTATCCAGATCGGTCAGCATAGCCTTATAAATATCTTCCTGCCTATCATATACCGGGTATTTAATTCCTTCCCTTGCCTTTGAAGCCTCAGAATAGGGTACATCGCCATAAGTATCAGTAATCCGCTGTAAAATCAGGACAAACATGATATCGCCGATATTAATCAGGTTTGAATAAGCAGCGGGATCTTTCTGCTGGGCAAGGCGCTGCATTTCTCTGATCGTAGAGGCATCCGCATAACCTTCCTCAAATATTCTGCCCTGGTAATCTGTAAAACTACCCGCATTCACATACTTATCTCCATTGTTATAATAAAGATAAGTAGAAGCCAGCAGCTGCATCATTGTACTTTGATAAAGCAATTGATAGTATCCCTTATTAGAGGATTTGAACTGCGCAGTAGAAAGCAATTCATTTGGATCATACTGGTCACCAGGCGATTTTGTCGGGTCAGTATTGATCTTATCCAATTGTGCTTTACTACAACCGAGCTGGATGATGACTAAAAAACTAAGCAGGAGAATACAGTATTTCTTCATGGTTTTTTTCCTTGTTGAAATTTGAAATTGACATTGATACCAAAAGTCCGGATAGCGGGAAAAGAAGCTCCCTCAATACCAGCATAGTTCAGGCTGGAAGAGAACTCAGACTCAGGGTCGATATTTTTGGTATACTTGACCAGTGTAAATAAATTTCTGGCTACTAAATCAATAGAAATCGCACTGAAAGGTGTTCTTCTCAAACTATTCGAAGGAATGGTATAGCCCAGAGTAACCTGTCTGACCTTAATGAAACTACCATTCAAAACAGATAATGTGGAGATATTGGTCGCCAGCTGCGGATAATAATTATATGCAGGTACATTAGTCGTATTGACTGTACCATCAGGATGTACGCCAGGCGCTACGATACCAGTTTCTCTTCCTTCCAGCGTTGCTTTATTCAAGCCAAACACATAAGAATAATTTTCTGTCGCAGACAAGATCTTATTCCCATATTTGAAATCAATGAGCATGGAGAAGTTGAAATTCTTATAGTAAATATTGTTGCTGAAACCGCCGTAAACATCGGGCAGGGTACTTCCCATTGGTTTTAATTCTCCACGAACTGGTATACCATCCGAACCAATAATCATATTCCCCTTGGCATCGCGCTGATAATCATAAGCCATAATCTGTGTAACCGGTTTTCCAACAACCAAAGCTGTATAAGCATTTAAAGGTCTGTAAGTACCAGCTAAAGCATATTTACTTGACCCATCAATCGATAATAAACGGTTATTTATGTGGCTGACATTAAAACCTGTTCTCCACTTGAAATTCTTGTGATCAATAACTATCCCCTGTAAAAGTATTTCGATCCCGGTATTGCGGGTCGTTCCTAAATTAACATAAGCAGAAGTAAAACCTGAGGTTACCGATTGTTTAGCATTGACAATCTCGTTGCTTGTGATCCGGTGGAAATAATTGAAATCGAAGAACAAGCGGTTATTGAGCATTTTTAAGTTAATCCCGGTTTCAAACTCATTTAAGGTAAAGGGGCGGAGATTATAATTGGGCAGGTCTCTGGAGAAATTACCCAATGGAACTCCATTCACATCACTGCTGGATGAATAATAAGTCTGTGTAGTATAAGGTTGTATAGGTTCTCCGCTGGTTTTTGCAAAACTTGCTCTTAACTTCCCATAGTTCAGTCCTTTTAATTTCAACAGATCAGAGAAAACGAAACTTGCTGAAACACCAGGGACAAATATACCTCGGTTGTTGCGGGGGAGGGTAGAGTAAACATCATATCTGCCTGTTGCAGATAGATTCAGGTAGTTTTTATAATTTAAATCAGCTGTATAGTAAGCTGATTCCGTAACTATTTTAGCATAAGAATTATTGTTGATGACCGTAATGAGATTGGAAGCGGTATACAGATAAGGAATGATAAATCTTGAGCCCATTAAACCTGCGGATTCGACCTCTCTTTTTCGGAAATTGGTTCCTGCAGAAACATCGAGGTTAAGATCCTGACTCAGATTTCTGTTCGCTGCCAGCAAAAAGTCACTGTTTAATTCAGAAATACTGGATTTTTTCAGGGTATTTATTCCTCCTTCTCCATTCACAGAAAAGGCGGCGCCTGTCGGGATAACACTCAGGATATCATCATTACTTTGATCATAACCGAGTCTGGCTTGCAGGTAAATCCAGTCGCTGAATTTGTATTTGGCAGAGGCGGAAGAGATAAAGCGGTTACGGCTTGAATAATCTGACTGTCTATTGAGGATGAAATAGGGATTGGTTTTGTATTCATCGTCATTCCATGGGGTTTCAGCACCAGTTTTTAAGTTATATCCGGGTGATAATGTGGCCTGATTTATATTTGTGGCCAGTGCGGCAATTCCATAATTCGCATTCAATGGCCCGTCACTCAGATAAGATCTGTTTTTATTATACTCCCGGATATAATTTCCGTTAAAAGTGATACTTAATTGTTTAGTCAGGTCATGTGTAGTATAAAGATTGACCGTTTTCCTGTCTAAACTACCATTTTTGATAATTGATTGTTGATTAAGATTGGAAGCTGACAAGTGAACAGAACCGTTCTGGCCGCCATGGCTTATCGAAATGGTATTGGTAAAAGCCGGAGCTGTGCGATAGAACTTTTGAATATTATCTTTTACTGCGGAATAGGGATGAATATTGCCATCAAACTGAATTGTTGGCTGGCCATCCAGTTTTTCTCCCCAGCTGTACAAACCGGAGGCAACAGCAGCAGCAACGGTTTGGGGACGTTTGTTTTGTGTACCCTGTCCATATACATACTGGAAATCAGTATTGTTAATTGCTTTATCAAAAGATAGGTTGGTGTTATACTCTATGGCTATGCCTGAGTTTTTCCGGGCGCTTTTAATCGTAATCAGGATCACACCATTTGCTGCACGCGCTCCATAAAGTGCAGAAGCTGCCGAACCTTTTAAAACGGTAATCGTTTCCACGTCATCCGGGTTGATATTACTGATCCCATCTCCATAATCCGGCCCTCCATATTCATTGGCACTACCGCGTTGTGTATTGTCAATAGGCACTCCGTTCACCACAAATAATGGAGATCCGGCAGTCATACTTGCTGCCCCGCGGAGTAATATTCTGGCAGATGAGCCTGGCCCGCCATTTACACCGCTGATATTCAGACCAGCCACTTGTCCTTCCAGCGCATTGACAATATTTGATTCTCTTGCTTTTGTTAAAGAATATCCATTAATAGCAGAGATGGCATAACCGATTTTCCGCTCTTCTTTTGGGATATTCAGGGCAGTAATCATGACCTCATCCAGATCGTTCTGCAAAGGGCGCATAGAAATTTGCACTGAGGTCTGTTCTTTGAGGGGAAACTCCCGGTACTGGTAACCAACCTGGCTGAGTAAAAGCACTGAATTTGGGGGAGTAAGGATTGAAAATTCACCCTTCTGGTCTGTTTTAGTACTGAGCTGGGTGCCTTTAACTTTAACCGAAGTTCTGGCAATGGGAGCAGAATTTTCATCTATTACTCTTCCTTTGATTAAGATATTGGTCTTGATTTCGGCCAATGGTCTGATTGCAATCAGGTTATTTTCCAGTAATTTGTAGGTAAAGTCAGAGCCTTTTAAGAGTTGATTAAGCACGGCAAATATTTCTTTATTGCGAACTTTCAGTGTGATTTTCTGAGTTGGGAGCTGCGCTTCGCTATAAATAAAATGATAAGGAGTTTGATTTTGTATGGCATCAAATACCTGTTCAAAACCGGCAGATTTTAATTTTAATGTTACCTTAACTTGTGAATAGGCATTCAGGGTAACCTGTAGCGCAAAAAAAATCAGCAGTTTTACTACGGTCTTCATCTATAACATTTACGCATCTGTTAGCTATAACGCTTTAGCGATATTACTTCACAGGGTAAAGATAGATAGTTTTTCCTTCTATTTTATATTCGAACGGGGCAATGAACTGTAACGCTTTTAAGGCCTCGGCTAAATTTTCTTTCTCAAATTCTCCGGTAAACTTATAGTCTTTCAATTTATCGGATTTAAAAACAAAGTCTACCCCATACCATCTTGATAAACGCAGGCTCAGCAGGGAGAAAGTCTCATTTCTGAAAAGGAGTTTGTTGTTCATCCAGGAGGTCTCCAGAATCGCATCTTTATCGTCCTTGTAATAGGTCATCGGTGTGATACTGTAAATGTCTTCATTCAAGCTTCCGGCACCTGACTCAGCAGCATGTTTTAAAGTGAATTTCTCCGCAGGGCTTAACAGAATATGCTTTTCAGGTCTTTTGTTAAGTGTGATTTCTACTTTTCCTCTAAGCAATGTAGTCTCTGTTGCACTTTCATCAGGATAAGACCTCACATCAAAAGCGGTACCCAGTACTTTGATACTGATATTTTTTGTATGTACGATGAATGGATGCTGATGATCTTTGGCAACATCGAAAAATGCTTCCCCGGTTAAATAGACTTCTCTGGTCTGACCATTAAAAGATGCAGGATACTTAATTTCACTCGCGGCGTTCAAAGTAACCTTACTGCCATCGGCAAGTAGAACCGTAGAAGTTTGTCTGCCGGGGGTATATGATTTCTTCCAGGCCATGGTTGCAGGAAGATTAGCTGCATCTTTTGCCTTGAAAAACTGGTAAGCGAAAAAAGTACAAAGGCCAAAAATAAAAATAGCTGCAATACGGTACCACTGCTGAAATGAGCGTTTAACGGGTGCCGGTGTGAAAATCGGTTTAGGGTTTGACCCAACAACATTAATCCGTTCTTTGATCTGCTGAAATACAATATCTATATTCTCATAGGGCTGTTCTTTCCGTTGAAAATAGGCACTTAAAGATTCATATTCACGCCTGTAATCTTCGTTTGCTGCAAGCATTTCCATAAAACCCTGATCATCATCGGCGGAGATCTCACCCGATAATTTTTCGCTAAGTAATTCAGTGAATTTCTGATCAGTCATTGGACGTTATTTATGCTTTGTATATAGTAGTACCCTTTTTTGTTAAAATTGCTTACAAGAAATGAAAAATATGTAAAAAAAATATTAAAGCTGTTAAATTGACAGCATTATCGTCCGGCTTATATTTTGTATAAATATGGTGATAAGCCTTAAGACTTACTCTTAATTTATCTATTGCCCTGAATAATTGTGTTTGTACTGTTCTTGGTGAAATCTCCAGAATTTCCGCGACCTCTTTATATTTCATCCCGTTTTCTTTAATCAGCTTAAAGATGATCCTGGCCTGCTGCGGAAGCTTGTCAATTGCCTGGTCTAATTTATGATGCAATTCTTTATTTTCCAATTGTTTTTCAGGATCGGTATTGTCCATCAACCGGAATTCATTGGCAGGTTCAATTTCTACTAAATGGACATTGGCGTTTTTCTTAATATACTTCAGGGACTGGTTCCTGACTGCTGTAAAAAGATAAGTTTCAAGATTGAGAATAACTGTTTCTGCTTTCCTGTTTTCCCAGCATTTAACAAGGATATCAGAGATAATCTCTTCGGCTACTTCTTTTCTGCCTACATAATAGATGCAGAATTTGATCAGCTTGTTAAATAAAAGATAATATAAAACTTCAAAAGCTTTAACATCATCCTCCACGCAAACCTTTGTCCATAAAGGAGATAAATCAGGTTTCAAAGCCTTCAATAGTTTATTGATTAATAGAATAGTTATAAGAAGGGGCAAGTTAAATAATAAAAACAATTTTCTTGTAGGCAATTCCCGTTAAAAAGGGGTCTCTACCTTAACGCGTATTTTTTTTAGAAGAATACCGGGTTTGTCGTCACGGATTTTTGAAGACAAAAGAGCTAACCAAAATATTTAACTGTAATCAGCAAAAATGAAAAAAACATTACAATTGACTTGTTTACTACTTTACGCTTCGTCGCATGCTTTTGCAACGGTAAAGTCAGATCATCCTAAACTATTAACTCCTTTAATGAACATTCCAGGTTTCTCTGCTGCCGATGAGGTGAAGGGAACAGTGCGCGATGCCACAGGAACAACTTTACCGGGGGTATCAGTTCAGGTTAAAGGAACTAAGCTGGTTACGCAAACCAATGCGTCCGGACAATATGGTATAACTGCTAAAGCAGGTGATATCATCGTTTTCTCTTATATAGGCTATGATAAACAAGAAGTCACGGTTGGCACTCAGGCAACTGTTGATATCGTGTTGAAATCCAGTGCCCAGGAATTGAATACAGTAGTGGTAACAGCTTTAGGGGTTAAGAAATCGGAGAAATCACTTACTTATGCTACTCAGCAGATCTCTAATAAAGATTTGACAACGGTGAAAAGTGATAACTTAATGAATTCACTAAACGGAAAAATTGCTGGTGTGGCAATTTCGCCAAGTGCTTCTGGTGTGGGTGGTTCTGCAAAAGTAATTTTGCGTGGAAACAGATCAATCGCTGGAAACAATCAACCTTTATATGTGATTGATGGTGTACCAATGTCTAATGGTTCCAACAGCAACAGTCAGCCAACGAATACGATGGGTGGAAATACCAACGTAGATGGTGGTGACGGAATCTCCAATCTGAATCCTGACGATATTGAGAGCATGAGTGTACTGAAAGGTGCTTCTGCTTCTGCTTTATACGGAAGTGATGCAGCAAATGGTGTAATTGTGATTACGACTAAAAAAGGAAAAGCTGGAAAAGCAATTATCAATTACTCCAGCTCTTTACAAGTAGACAATGCTGCCTTCAAGCCAGAGTTTCAAAATAACTATGGACAGACTTCAGCAGGATCAACTGATAGTTATGGCCCGAAGATTTCTAATGGAGGTCAGGATAACCTGAAACAGTTTTTTCAGACGGGAACAAACTTCACGAATTCGATCAACTTATCAGGAGGAACTGAAAATGCGCAGACGTATGTATCTTATGCAAATACAGCTGCCAGAGGAATTGAGCCTGGAAATAAGTTAAGCAGACATAACTTTAATATGCGCGAAACAGCACGTTTCCTGGATAATAAACTGACTGTTGATGGAAATATCAATTATATCGCACAAAAAATTGATAACACTCCTGGACTGGGATTATATTTCAATCCGCTTACGGGTTTATACCTTTTCCCAAGAGGAAATGATATCACTCCTTATAAAAATCAATACGAACTTGGTGACCAGCAAGGTTACAACAGACAGAATTGGTTTGTGATGAAGAATGATGTTCAGCAAAATCCATGGTGGATCACTAACCGTAACTTAAACTTCAGTAACAGAAACCGTATATTATTAAACGGTAGTGTTAAATATGATGTGAACAACTGGTTAAGTTTACAAGTAAGAGGAAACTTAGACAGGACTGCTGATAGTTACGAACAGGATCTTTACTCAGGTACAACTGGCGTTCTTTCTAAAGAGAATGGACAAATGATTTTGAATAACCAGACTGTAGAACAAAAATATGGTGATTTCCTGGCTACTTTCACAGCGCCTAAAATGGGTGACTTCAAGCTGGACGGAATTTTGGGTACAAGTATTAAAGACATTCGTACAACCGGTGTTACTATCGGAGCTGGACAAGGTTTAAATACACCAAACTTGTTTATCACACAAAATACGGTGTTGAATTCAACAGTGAGTAATGCAAAAACTTTGCCTGCAAATGATAACCAATTACAATCTATCTTCGGTAATGCCAACCTTTCTTATAAGGATTGGGCATTTTTAACGGTAACAGGTAGAAATGACTGGTCTTCGAACCTTGCATTTACACCAAACGGATCTTATTTCTACCCATCTGTTGGTCTTACGTTTATTTTAAACCAGATGTTCCACCTGCCAGATGTAATTTCTTATGCTAAAGTAAGAGGTAGTTATGCAGAGGTTGGTAACAGTGTTCCACAATATGTGACTAACCCGGTTAATTACACTGATGACAGTGGTTCGATTGTAGTGAGTACAGTAGCACCTTTCCCAAAATTAAAACCTGAAAAGACTAAATCATGGGAATTTGGTACTGATATGAGATTTTTCGAGAATAAATTAAGCTTAAGCTTCAGTTATTACAAGTCAAATACTTACAACCAGTTTATCCAGATTGCACCTTCAGTAGCTACTGGTTATTCTATTGGTTATGTCAATGCGGGTAACGTACAGAATACAGGTTTTGAGTTTATGTTAGGTTATAATGCGATTAAAACCTCTGATTTTGAATGGAGTACATCTTTCAACGGTTCGAGAAATAAAAACGTAATTATAGATGTGGATTCTAAAGATGGAATCAATGAGTTTATCATGACCGGAAATTATAACAATGGTTATGAGTCTCACATTACTACTGGCGGATCTTACGGTGATATTTATGGAAAAACATTGAAACGTGATGCTCAGGGACGTATTTTGATTGGTTCGAACGGTACACCGATCACCAATGGCGATTTTAGTTATGTAGGTAACTCTAACCCTAAATTCCAATTGGGATGGAGCAACAACTTTAACTACAAAAATTTCAGTCTGAGTCTTCTTGTTGATGGAAAATTCGGTGGCCAGGTGATGTCGATCACTCAGGCAATGCTGGATGAATACGGTGTTTCAAAAGTAAGTGGCGAAGCGCGTGACCGTGGTTTTGTTTCGATCAATGGTGTTGATCCAAATGGAAAAGCAGTTACTCAGATCGATCCTCAGGTATGGTACAAAACTATTGGTGGAAGAAATGGGGTAACAGGTGAATATATGTACAGCGCTACAGTAGTACGTTTACGTGAGGCATCTTTAGGTTATACCTTCCCGATTAAAGACAAGTTTGTTAAAAACTTAAAATTGGCAGTAACAGGAAGAAACCTATTGTATTTCTACAAAAAGGCTCCATATGATCCTGAACTTACGCTTTCTACCGGAAACGGACTTTCAGGTGTTGATGTATTTAATCAGCCTGCTATCCGCAGTCTTGGTTTTAACCTTAATGTTACTTTCTAAGAACCTTTATTAAAATTTAAACAAATGAACACGAGTCATAAATTAATAAATAACAACAGCCTGACTAAAGTTGTCCGTTCTGGTGCGGTCATTTTATCCGGGTTACTATTGCTTACTGCGGTAGGCTGTAAAAAGAATTTTGAAAAAGATGCAACTGACGGGACAGGTATTCCTGACAGTGAAATCAAATTGCCTACTTTACTTCCGCCATTACAATCTTCTATCTTTAGAAACTACCAGATTGCACAGAATTTAAGTGCAGACGGTTTCTCTGGTTACATGATGTCTCCAACCCCTTTTATGGCGAATTACGACCTGAACTATTCTCCGTTCGATGGTTGGGATAAAGCAGGCTTTAATGACCAGTATACTTATGTAATGGCGCCTGTTAATAAAATGGCAAGATTAGGATTAAGAACTGCTAACCCCGATTTATGGGCTATTGCCTTAATTATCAAGGTAGAAGCAATGCACAGGGTTACTGATAAATTTGGCCCGATCCCATACAGTGCTGTTGGTAAAACATTAACCAATACGCCTTATGACAGTCAGCAGAGCGTATATAATCAGTTCTTCAATGAACTGGATACTGCGGTTAATAACCTGCAAACTTTTCAGGCTGCAAATCCAGGTGCAAAACCTTTTACAGCTTATGACAGGATTTATAACGGAGATTATTCGAAATGGATCAAGTTTGCCAACTCTTTGAGATTGCGTTTAGCGATGCATATTGTGAAAGCAGATCCTGCAACTGCGAAGTTACAGGCTGAGAAAGCAATGAGTGCTGCGGGTGGTTTATTAACAGATGCTGCTGACAATGCAGCTATTGCAGTTGCTCCGGGTTCAGTAAATGATCTTTTTCAATTGACAAATGATTATAGTGACAACCGTTTAGGTGCAACACTTGCTACTTATCTTGTGGGCTATAATGATCCAAGGTTGAAATCTTATGCAACCCCGGCAACGGATCCTGCTTTTGCTGGCCAGTATGTTGGAATCAGAATAGGTTCTAATATCCCTTCTAAAAGTGCTTATGTTACTTATGCAAGTTTGAACGTAGTTAAAACATTTACAAATACAGCTCCTCAGCAAATCATGACAGCTGCTGAGATCTGGTTCTTAAAAGCAGAAGCTGGATTAAGAGGCTGGGCTAATGCAGGAGATCCAAAAACAAACTATGAAAAAGGTATTACGGTATCTATGTCACAGTGGGGAGTTACGGATGCAACTGCCTATATCAATGATGCAACCAGTAAACAAGCTGATTATGTAGATCCAAAAAATAATGTGAATAACATTAAGGCAGTTTCTACGATGACCATTAAGTGGGATGATGCTGCTGCTAATGAAGTGAAATTAGAACGCATCATGACTCAGAAATGGCTGGCTGTTTTTCCTGAAGGACAAGAAGCATGGACAGAATTCCGTCGTACAGGTTATCCAAAGTTATTCCCTGTAGTTAACAATACAAGTAACGGGCTGATTGATACACAAATTCAGATCCGCCGTTTACCTTATCCTTCGAATGAGAAAACTTCCAATGGTGTGGAGCTTGCAAAAGCTGTACAATCAATCGGTGGGCAGGATAATGGTGGTGTGAGAGTATGGTGGGATTTAGCGAAAGGTAATTTCTAACACAATAAAATTACAAACACCGGCCTTTTTATCGTCTGTTACAGGCATAGAAAGGCCGGTGTTTTTTTATTTTTACAAATTATATGAGTAAAATGAGTAGAAAAAAAACAGGTCTGATCTTTATTTGCAGTTTCATTTTTAGTCTTAATCTGAGCGCGCAGAATAAATTAAGTCAGTACGTAAATCCGATCATTGGTTCGGATGCACACGGGCACGTATTTGTTGGTGCAAACGTCCCATTCGGAGCAGTTCAGTTAGGCCCCACAAACATTTTTGAAGGTTGGGACTGGTGCAGTGGTTATCACTATTCCAGCAATACAATTGTAGGGTTTACCCATACACATTTGAGTGGTACCGGAATTGGTGATCTGAATGATGTACTGATTATGCCGGCTACAGGTAAAGTGCAATTGGATAAAGGGACTAAAACTGACCAGAAGAACGGCTATGTTTCTACTTTCTCTCATGCCAATGAGGTGGCTAAACCAGGATATTATAGTGTTATTCTGGATAAATATAAAATCAAAGCAGAGCTTACTGCTTCAGAAAGAGTTGGTTTTCACCGTTACACATTTCCTGCAAAACAAGATAATCCACATGTAATGCTGGATTTAAGTGATGGAATAGGGTGGGATAAACCAGTTGAAACCTATATCAAACAGGTAAACAGCACAACTCTGGTCGGTTATCGTTTATCTACAGGATGGGCTAAAGACCAGCGTTTATACTTTGCTGTTAAATTATCACAGCCTTTAAGCAGCATGTCACTTTATGACAGCACGCAGGTCGCTAAAGGTATCGAAGGAAAAGGCAGAAAAATGAAAGCTGTGTTGAATTTCAAAGCTATTGAGAAAAATGTCCTGCAAATGAAAGTGGGTATTTCTCCGGTTAGTTATGAAAATGCATTGGCAAATATAGCTGCTGAGATTCCAGCATGGGATTTCGCGAAAGTAGTAGCATCGGCCGATGCCAAATGGAATAAAGAACTGGCAAAAATTCAGATCGAAGGAAGTAAAGAGACTAAAAAGGTTTTTTATACTGCTTTGTACCATACGATGATTGCGCCTACACTATTTAATGATGCGAATGGTGATTACCGTGGAACAGATAAGAAAGTTTATCACAAGCCCGGATTTGATAACTATACCACCTTTTCACTGTGGGATACCTACCGTGCTTTTCATCCTTTATATACTATTATTCATCCGGATAAAGTATCAGACATTATCAGTTCATTCCTGGCAATTTATAAACAACAGGGCAAATTGCCTGTATGGCACTTAATGGGTAATGAAACGAATACGATGATTGGATACCATGCCGTACCGATTATTGTGGATGCTTATCTGAAAGGTTACAGAAAGTATGATGTAGAGCTTGCTTATGAAGCGATCAAACATTCTGCAATGCAAAAAGAAGACGGGATCGAATACGCGCAAAAATTGAAATATATCCCTGCTGATAAAGTAAATGAAGCTGTTGCAAAAGGGCTGGAATATGCGATTGATGACTGGTGTATTGCCCGTATGGCAAAAGCAATGCATAAAGAAGAAGATTATGTTTATTTCAGCAAAAGAGCGAAGTTATATGCAGAATATTTTGATCCGCAGGTAGAATTTATGCGTGGTAAACTTGCAGATGGCAGCTGGCGCAAACCTTTTGACCCGGTAGCTTCTAAACACCGTGAAGATGATTATACTGAAGGAAATGCCTGGCAGTATACCTGGTTGGTTCCACAAGATCCGGAAGGTTTAATTCACTTATTTGGCGGCGAAGCTGGTTTTACAAGAAAACTTGATTCTTTATTCAGCATCAGTTCAGTAGTAGAAGCAGGTGGTTCTCCGGATATCAGTGGTTTAATCGGTCAGTATGCACAAGGAAATGAACCTAATCACCATACACCCTATATGTATGCTTATGCTGGCAAACCATGGAAAACTGCACAGGTAGTACGTCAGATTACAGATTCATTGTACACTGCTAAACCTGATGGTCTTTGTGGTAACGAAGATTTAGGACAGATGTCTTCCTGGTATGTATTCTCGGCTCTAGGATTTTATCCTGTAAATCCAGCTAACGGAGCTTATGTATTTGGTTCTCCACTAGTAGATCATGCAATCATTAATCTTCCGGGAGCAAAGAAATTTGAACTTAAAGTGATTGGCAACAGTCCGAAAAATAAGTATATCCAGAAGGCTGTTTTAAATGGCAAGCCTTATACTAAGAATTTTCTCTTGCATGCAGCTATTGTTGCAGGAGGGGAACTCACCTTGTACATGGGCGATCAGCCTTCTGCTACATGGGGAGTGAGTTTGGCAGACCGGCCAAAATCTGCCGGAGCTGAATAAGCTATATATCATTTAATAAAAAAGGCGACCCTTTAAAAAGGTCGCCTTTTTTATTAAATGATACTATCTGGTTATTTTACCTCGTTATAGCTGATGTTTAGTTTCTCCAGTTCAGCAGCTGCAATATTGCCCTTTTCTATATAAATATTAAAGACAGCTTTATTTCTGAAGTCTTCTTCTCCCGGATAGTTAGGTACATTGTCCCATTGTTCGGCTACATCATTCAGTAAACCCAGCAAATTAGTCTTTCTGGCCGGGTTCTTTTCCTCACATAAGAAAAAGGAATAATTACGGACTACAATCGCAAACTGGGTTTCTTTCAGCCAGCTTAAATCATTAAGCAATTCTTCCAGTGAATCCAGGCTGCTGCTATAATAATCCGGGAAGTCAAGCTGTCTGGCTAATTCGTGAATAAATTCATCCACGGTAACAATTTCACGTCCGTTTATATTGACGATACGTGTGTTGTCTTTAATCAAATCCTTTTCTTTTCCAGCTTCAAAGAGGCAATATCCGTTCATGTCTTTAAAATTTTGTAAATGTTTTATAATGATCCCCGGTATAATAACGGATACCATCTGCTCCAATTATAATTCGTTCTGTCCCCCGGTTCTGTCCTTTGACTTTAGGGTTAACATCATACTCCTTATAAGCTATACCCTGAGGTAATAACCCTTCCCGGTTCTTAAAAACTGTTCCGCCAACATAACCTTGTGGAGCTTTGTTGTTTTTAGCTATATAAGCAGCAACGGTATAAGCCTTTTGCGGAACGCCCGCTACCTTGACATTATCCTCTGTATCTGCATCAGTTGAGGATGAACTATCAACGGCTGTTTTTTCCTGTTGGGCTGTTGCCTGATCAGTTACCGCATGAGATCCTTTGCAGGAAAAAAGCAGGAGACAACAAGTAATTAAAGCAAGTAGAATTCTCATAATTTAAACGGTCTCCTTAAATATCAGTGATTTATGTGATAAATTTATAAGATTCTGAAGAATTAATAAAATGATAATCCCAATAAAACATTTATAGCTGTGATACTTAATTTACATCAAACCAAAGTTTTGTAGTTAAAGCATCTGTTCCCTGGTGTGCCACTGCCGCTTTATAACCATCAGGGTTTAAAGACTGCTCATTGCCCGGATAAATAAACCTGACCGGTATCTTACCATTCAAAGCACCAGCAACCGGAGGCGTAAGAATTGGATAATCCAGTCTTCTCCATTCTGCGAAAGCTTCCAGCCCCTGACCAAACAAGGCAATCCACTTCTGGTTTCCAATTGATTTTTTATAATTTGAAGCATCATACTGAACATCTGCTCTTGCTTTATAAGTCGCAATATCCGTTGCCGGAATACCATATTGTAATAAAGAAGCCTCTACTGCCTGACTATAAAGTGCAGCTGCATTCTCACTTGTAAAACCTCTGGCAGCAGCTTCTGCGCGGTCAAATAATATTTCTGCATAACTGATAATTACAGCAGGCGCAGTTGGTGCAATAAAATAAGCACCAGGTTTTGAAGTACTGGTTAATCCCAGTGCCGCAGCATCGCCTGTAAGCAAGCCATTAGGTACGCCAGTATAAAGTTGTGTCTTTACTGCTTTACTTGCATATACAGGCAGGCGAGGGTCATTTAAAGCAGTTAACTGATCTACTATTGTTTTACTCACCCGGTAATCATCACGGGTATCAAACAGATTGCTGATTGGATTTTGATTTGGAGAAGCTTTATAGTTCAATTGTGCATTTTCAGCATTCGAACTGATATAAGTTCCGCCTTCTGCTTGAATATCTGCAATTACCTGTTTCGCTAAAGCTGGTTCACGGTCCGCAATACGTAAAGCGATTCTTAAACGCAGAGAGTTCGCGAATTTTTTCCAGTTGGCAATTGAATTGGCATAAATAACATCACCTGAAATTGCTTTTCCAGCAGGGTCCAAACTCGCTTGCGCAGCTTTCAAATCACTTAATATGCCCAGGTATACGTCTCTTTGCGCATCATATTTTGGTGTCAGAAATTGAGTGATATCACCAGCCTGTGAATAAGGAACGTCGCCATAAGCATCTGTTTCCAATGCGAATATCCATGATCTCAACACGAGCGCAACACCTTTGTAGTTGGTATTCCCTTGCGCATCTGCCAGTTTAATCAGCTGGTTCAGGTTCACAATTCCCTGGCGGTAACCAGTTGTCCATAAATCCTGAAAAGCGGTATTGCTGAAAATATATCTGTCCGGATCTGTATATTGAATTTTTGCCCAGTGCTGTACAAACAGTAAACTTGAATTCATATTATTGGTTGTGCCCCAATAAGTATCGGATGTGTTTTTAATGGCAGCCGTTAACAGGAATTCAGGTTGTGCATTCTGTGAGTTATTCGGGTCTATGTTTGTGTCTGTCAGATCTTTCTTGCAGGAAGCAGCGGTGATCAGTAATAAACCAGACAGTAAAAGGGGTATATATTTTGTTTTCATGGAAATTAGAATTTGAAATTAAGATTGAAACCGATAGTACGTACAGTTGGCAATCCAAGATCTTCAAGACCTTGACCATTACCTGTGTTAAACGCAGACTCAGGATCTATATTAGGTACATTCTTATGCAGGATGAATAAGTTTCTGCCAACTGCTGAGATCGTTGCGCTTTGCAGACCAATAGATTTTATCCATTGATCAGGTAAAGTATAACCTAATTTGATTTCCCTCAGTTTGATATAAGTAGCACTGTAAACAGACGCCTCATCGATGTTGTTCAAAGATTTATAATATTGACTGGCCGATATGATCGTATTGTTCTGAGAGGCATCTGCTAAAGAACCTTTGAAAATCATACCATCATCATAGATGGTTGCACCTGCCGGCGCACCAGTACCAGGGGTAATCTGTACCGCTTTACCGGCAGCATTCTTATAATAAGTTAATCCGCCGTTTTCAGCGCCACGACCCGGAAGGGTAGAAGCCAGTACGCCTGTATAAGTTCCGGTCGCATTGGTTCCTGAGTAAATTTTACCACCAACATGTGCATCAACCAAAACGCTTAAATTAATTCTTTTGTAAGTGAAACTATTGGTAATCCCGCCTAACCAGTCTGGAGTATATTTTCCAAGGTTCTTTTTAGAAGGGCTTGCCTGTGGTGTTCCATCTGCGCCAACAATAATATCTCCGGCAGCATTCCTGTCATAAGCAGTCCCGAAAATTGTACCATAAGGTTGTCCCACGGCAGCCAGAATCTGCACTGACCCGTCAACTCCCAACTGATAACTTTGTACACCCTGATAAAGATCTTTTACTTTACTGCGGTTCTTTGAATAGTTCACAGTGATATCCCAGGTAAAGTCTTTTGTTTTGACAGGTGTTACCCCAAGTTGCGCTTCAAGTCCTTTGTTGTTAATCGTACCCCCATTCACCAGTTTCTTAAGGAAACCTGTAGTCGGGCTTACATCCAGACTTAAGATCTGGTTGATACTGTTAGTATTGTATACACTGAAATCAAGACGAACTCTGTTTTTGAACAAGCCAACTTCAAAACCTGCTTCCGTAGACTTGGTTGTCTCTGGTTTCAGATTCGGATTCAAATCTGTATCACTCAGGTTTTGTTGTGGATTACTATCAAATGGAGCGGTGAAAGAATAATTATTAATCAATTGATAAGGGGAAGCATCTTTACCAACCTGCGACCAGCCACCACGAAGTTTGGCAAAGTTCAGCACATCACTTTTGATATCAAATGCTTCGGTAAGGATTAAACTCGCATTAACCGAAGGATAAAAATAAGAACGGTTTTGAGAAGGCAGAGTCGATGACCAGTCATTTCTGGCTGTAAGGTTCAAATAAGCATAATTTCTGAAGCCCAGTTGAGCAGAACCGAATGTACTGTATACACGTTGTTTACTGTAAATGTTAGAAGAAATTAGTGGATCACGTGAATTACTAAGCGTGTAAAGGTTATTAACAGCTAATTTAGGAGCTTTCTGATCATTGCTCTCAAAAGTAGTCGTTCTTATATTCCCACCCAATAAGAGATCAAGATTAAAATCAGCATTTAATTTTTTGGTGAAATCCAGTCTTCCTTCCGTGTTGTTCTCGTTGAAAGTATAGGCGTCTTCTTCATACGAACCAAATGGAGTACCGTTCGTTCCATAAGCGATTCTGATCTTTCTGCGATCGTTGTAATAATCATTACCTGTTCTGAAATTTGCAGATAAACCATCTATTATTTTATAGTTCAACTCTGCACTTCCGATCAGTCTGTTACGAACCTGGCCCACTGTGTTTTCGTAAGCAACGAAATATGGATTACTGTAATAGCTATTGTTCCAGTTGATATCTTTTCCATTCGCGTCTTTGTAGGTTTTTAATTGGTCTACATCAACCTGACGGCCAAACCAGGTGAACTGCAACATCGTGCTGCTTGCTCTTTTTCCACCTGAACCAGGAAGGTTTGCACTCGTATTTACATAATTAGCTGAGGCATTAAAAGTCAGCTTTGGCGTTATTTTATAAGTGGTATTCAGTAAGAATGAGTTTTTTGATTGAGAAGAATTTGGAATAACACCTTTCTGATCCAGGTTATTATAAGAGAAACGTAAATCATATTTATCTCCTGATCCTGAGATCGCAATTCCATTGTTCAAGGTGTAACCTGTGTTAAAGAAGTCACGTACATTGTTTGGATGTGCGATAAAAGGAACAGCTACTCCGTTAGAATTAAATTGAGGGATTAAACGACCGTCTAATCTTGGGCCCCAGCTTTCATCTACTCCATCATTCAGGCCTCCGCCTTTACCATCTACATAGCTGAATTGACCGTTAGCCCCTTGTCCGAATGAATTCTGATAAGATGGAATGGTTAACAAAGTAGAGAAAGTCGCATTGGAGTTCACACTGATTCCTAAACCCGGAGAGTTTTTACCTTTTTTAGTGGTAATCAAGACCACACCTGCCGCAGCACGGGAGCCGTAAAGTGCAGCTGCGTTAGGGCCTTTTAGTACACTCATCGATTCAATATCCTCCGAATTGATGTCTGAAATCGTATTAGCAAAATCCCGTGAGCCGCCTGATCCTAAATTTTGTGAGTTATCTACTGGTACTCCATCGATCACAAACAGTGGTTGATTGTTTCCTGAAATAGAAGTTTCTCCACGGATAATAATCCTGGAAGAACCCATATCTCCCTGGCTATTGGTAATCTGTACACCAGCTACCTTACCAGAGATAGAATTCAGCAGGTTAGTTTCTTTCGCTTCGGAGATATCTTTTGATTTTAACTCCTGCACCGAATAACCTAATGATTTTTTCTCCTTAGGAATATTCAAAGCCGTCACTACGACTTCACTTAATTCATTAGAAGATTCATCCAGTTGTATAGCTATTGGATTTGCTGAAGTTACTTTGAGTTCTTGTGTGGCATAACCAATAGAGATGATTTTTAAGATATCATTTGGTTTGGCGATGATGGAGAACTTACCATTTCCATCAGTTTGTGTACCCGCATTTGTTCCTTTAACAGAAATGCTTACGCCAGGTATAGGTTGCCCGTTAGATTTCTCGGTGACCACGCCGGTAATTTTAGCGGTTTGTGCCGCAGCAGTCTGTACGATTATAAAGGATAGCAGGATCCCAAATAAGTATTTGTAAGTTTTATACATATTAATGGTCTAGTTATATAATTGGTGTGTTTAATTCAATTTATTAACATAGCATTCTTTGAACAGCTCTATTTATCAGGAATAATTAAGGGAACAGATGACAGTAACCATTTTTTTGAAGGTATATCTGTCACTTATCTTTTCCGCTTAAAGTGGATAGGAGTTAGCACCTTTTACATATTTGGGATGTATAGGTTGCTAAGACTTCATAGGGCCTTTCCCTCGGTCTTTCTTGATAAGTAGAAATCAATGAACAGCTAATTGTCGGGCAAATATATAAATAAACTACTAAATCTATAGTATATATTTTATTACTAGGATATTCTGAGATTTAACAGACAATTCGTCAATTGTTTTGCTCAGATTGACGGCATATAAAAGGCCATTCCTTGTTTAAAGAATGGCCTTTTATTAGAAATTGGAAAATTTTATATCTTATAGTGTTTGTGAAAATTAACTGATCGCAGCAGCGATTATGTTTTCCTGGTAACCTGTTTCCAGGTTTGCGTTCAGTCCCATTGCTATGTTTTCTGCGCAGGGAAAGATCAATAATGGTAAATTGGTATTTGCCGCCATCTTTTGTGTGTTGCTTAAATTGAAAAGCTGTTCCAGAAAAGTTTTATGGCGATGTACCATCACGAACAGGTTACAAGTCACATTTTCTGCCAGCCATTTTAAACCAGTTTTAACAGGAGCATGTTCTACCGCCCGGTAATAAATTTTAGGATAGTTTATTTTATTGGCTACATCTTCCAGAAAACTGGTAACCAATTTTTTTGTATCGTTTTCAGGAGTATCCGGATGTTGTATATGTGCTAACGTGATCTCTGCATGAGATGGTTTTGCAAATGCTGTAAGTGCCTGAATAACCTCCAGATCGCTATCCTCCATATCCGTTGCGAAAACAAGCTTATCCAGCTTTTTAAAGGTTTGGTTTTCAGGTATGATCAGCACTGGCAGGGGTACAGCACCTATAATTTCGCGCATATGATTGCCCATAATTATGGAACCTAAACCTTTCCGGTGCGTACCCATCACCAAAAGCATCAGATCTCTGTCTGCTGATAATCTATTGATATATCTATATAAAGGCCCTTCCTGGCATTTGAAATCTATAACAGGTCTGAAAGCGTTAATTGGAAGTGTAGAGAGTTCTTCCTCTAATCTGGCGCCCAGTGCACGTAACTGCTCTTCACTGTCTTTCTGTAAAATATTGTAATCTTCCATAGACCAGTAAACCTGCCCACCTAAAGGTTCGGCCATGGGTACTAAAAAGGAATTATAAAGGGTAAGATTTGTCTGAAGATGTTGTGCAAGGCGTACAGCATAACGTGCTGCATTTTCTGCATTGGCGGAAAAATCGGTTAGTACAGTTATCGTTTTCATAGCAAAAGATATTTGTGTTTACTAAAGTAAAAGTGATGATAAACAGGGTGTTTACCTGTGATGCCCGTCATATTATCCGATGACATTCGTCACCAGAATCACAAATTTTCACCACTCATATTTTGAATTATAAAAATACTTGCTACATTTACGTAATCAGTTACGTAAATAGGTATACACAATGGAGTTTTTCAATCAGGTAGGTAAAAAAGCAATAGGGAGCAGGTTACGGATGTTGACAGAGAAGATCACAGAAGATGCAGCTCAGATTTATCAGTGTTATGATATCGATATGCAGCCCAAGTGGTTTCCGGTTTTTTATGTGCTTTCACAGGGAGAAGCGATGACTATTACTGCAATCGCTAAAGAAATTGGTCATTCCCATCCTTCGGTGAGTAAGATTATTGGAGAGATGGCAAAAAAAGGTTTGGTTGACGAGAAAAAAGACGAAACCGATGGTAGAAGGAACATGGTGAGCCTTTCCCCAAAAGGAGACGAAATCACCGTAAAAATACAAAATCAATATGCTGACCTGGATCAGGCAGTAGCAGATATAGCAGCACAATCCAGAAACGATTTATGGAAAGCTATGGAAGAGTGGGAATTTTTATTGGGACAGAAAACACTTTTACGTCGTGTGCAGGAGATTAAAAAAGAACGGGAAAGCAAAGAAGTTACTATCGTGAACTATGTGCCGGAATATCAGCAGGCCTTCAGGGCACTCAATGAACAATGGATCTCCAACTGGTTTAAAATGGAGCAGGCAGATTATAATGCGCTTGATGATCCGCAAGGTTATATCCTGGATAAAGGAGGCTATATACTGGTTGCGTTGTATCAAGGTGAGCCCGTAGGCGTTTGTGCACTCATTAAGATGAATGATCCGGACTATGATTACGAGCTGGCTAAAATGGCAGTATCTCCGGCTGTACAGGGAAAAAGTATTGGGTGGTTACTGGGAAGTGCCATCGCTCAGAAAGCAAAAGAATTAGGCGCTCAGAAAATATACCTGGAGAGTAATACAATCCTGAAACCTGCTATTAACTTATATCATAAGTTAGGTTTTGTAAAAGTAGCTGGCAGGATTACGCCTTATGAACGCTGTAATATTCAAATGGAACTTGTGCTGAGCTAGATTTTCTGCTGTGCTTTAATAGCCAGATAACGGTTAACCACATTGACCGTTAAATTTTCTGGTGAAGTCAGGATACTGAGAATACCATGTTTTGCCAATTCTTTGACCATAAGCCGCTTTTCGTAGACAAACTTTTCTGCGATGGTTTTAATATAGATGCCTTCTACATCCTTGGCGGGCAGATCACTCATTGATTTGACGGCTGTATTTTCGAAGAAGACAATCATCAGCAAATGAAATTTGGCGATATGTTTTAAAAAAGGAAGCTGTCTGTGTAAGGCAGACATGCTTTCGTAATTTGTGAAAAAGAGAATCAGGCTCCGCTGTTTGATTACACTGCGGATAGCCAGATGCAAGGCTTCAATATTGCTTTCCAGGTATTGCGTTTTTTCTTTGTACAAAACTTCCATTATTTTGCCCAGCTGGCCCGGCCTGCGGTCTGCGGGAACAACGCTCCCTACCTTTTCTGAAAGCGTAATCAGCCCTGCTTTATCCTCTTTTAACAGGGCCACATTAGACAGGACTAAACTTGCGTTAATTGCGTAATCCATTAAACTTAACCCGTCAAAAGGCATTTTCATTACTCTCGACTTATCAATGATACAGTAAATATGCTGCGCCTTTTCCTCCACAAAAGAATTCACCATCAGCTCACCCTTTCTGGCCGTCGCTTTCCAGTTCACCGTGCGATAATCATCGCCCTGCACATAGTTTTTTACCTGATCGAATTCCATGCTGTGTCCAACACGCCTGATTTTTTTAATCCCTATTTCCGTCAGCCTGTTAGATATGGCCATCAGCTCATATTTACGCAGCTGAAGAAAAGAAGGGTAAACAGGAACAGTATATGCAGTTCCGAAATTGAATCTGCGGGAAACCAAACCCAGTGGTGATTTGACATAGAGGCGCGTCTGCCCAAAGGTATATTCACCTCTTTTGACTGGTCTTAGTGCATAAGTAATTGTTTTCTGTTCCCCGGCTTTTAACCTGCTTGTAAACCATAAATCTCTTTTTTGAAACTGAAAAGGGATTTCATCAATAATTCCAATCGCTATAGGGAAGGTAAAAAAGCTTTCCACATAAATATGAAGCTCGTTGTCATCTCCATTACTTAGTCTTTCGGGAAGATCACGGCGTAAAAACACACCTTTACCGCTAAACAATAAGGCCAGGTCAATAAATACCAATAGCAGTAGTGCCCAAAAGCAGATATAAGGCAAGTCACCCAGCCAGGGCAAAAAGAAAGCGAACAGAAATAGGCTGATACAAAAGCCTAAGCCAGCAAACAGTCTTTTACCCAGAAAAAGGTCTTTGTAATATTTGATGAATAAGTGTTTCAATCTTTTTATGGTTTACCTTGGGATCTCTATTTTTTGAATAATCTGGGCAACGATATCACCAGGTGTTAAACCCTCCATTTCTTTATCAGGACTCAGCATAATCCGGTGTGCAAGTACAGGGGCTGCGACTTTAATGATATCTTCGGGGGTTACAAAATCACGGCCCTGCATTGCGGCAATGGCTTTTGCCCCATTGATTAATGCTAAAGAAGCGCGTGGTGAAGCACCCAGGTACAGCGACTTATTATTCCTGGTTTCATGAACAATCTTTGCCGCGTATTCAATTAATTTGGGTTCTACATGTAATGCTTTGATCAGCGCGCGGCAAGTCTTGATCTGTTCTATACTTAAAACGGCCTTAATCTCCTTTAGTTCATCTTCCAGTTTCTGCTGATGTTGTCTGGACAGAATAATGATCTCTTCTTCAAGCGTAGGATATTTAATCTCTATCTTAAATAAAAACCGGTCTAACTGCGCTTCGGGCAATCTGTAAGTTCCTTCATGTTCCACTGGATTTTGTGTAGCCAGTACCATAAAAGGTTCGTCCATTGCGTAGGTATGGCCATCTACAGTGACCTGACGTTCTTCCATGACTTCAAACAGTGCTGACTGTGTTTTTGCAGGTGCACGGTTGATCTCGTCAATCAGGATAATATTTCCGAAAACAGGGCCCTTTCTATACTCAAAAGATGCTGATCTGGGGTCGAATACAGAAGTCCCCAGCACATCCGAAGGCATGAGATCGGGTGTAAACTGAATTCTTGAAAAGACAGCGTCGATACTTTTTGCAATTAGTTTGGCACTGAGTGTTTTAGCAACTCCCGGAACGCCTTCCAGTAAAAGGTGCCCATCGGCCAGAATACCGGCAATCAGGAAGTCAATAGTATCTTTCTGGCCTACAATGATATGGCCAATTGATTCCCTGATCTGCTCTACTGCCAAATTAAGCTGTGTAAGGTCGGTTCTTTGATTAGCTGTTTCCGCTTCCATTGTTATTTCGCTTGATTATAAAATTTCTCTATTAATTTGTTTAGTTCAATCAGGAGTGTGTCGGTAACTTTACTTCCATGATGAATTGTATTGATGACTGTAAATAACTGCCTTGTTGTTTCCTCCTGTGCGCCCGATATCAGTATTAAAGAGGAAATAAACTCTTCGTCCGTTTTTAAAGTTTTCAGGCGGTAGGTTAAACGGATATATTCTAAAAAATAATTGATCTTCTTTTGTGCAATATCACTATTGTTGCGCTGCTGATAATATACTTTTCCAACGACCGTCACAAACTCAGCAGAGGAATTTTTTAAGGGCAGTAAAACAGGAATAATCCGCTGTCTGCGTTTCATCTCAAACAGGACAAAAACCAGTAAGCCGGTCAGTGCCAGGCAATAGGCCCAGCGTAATTGATCGTGTTTGAAAAAGACCCTTAAAATAGAGCCGTTTTCTATATTACCCTTTGTGCTGTTTTCATCCCAGATCAGCGTTTTACCGGTTTGCAGATAAGAAAGAGCTTTAGCAGCATAGGCTGCACCCGCAGGTTGAAGTAAACTATAATTAGTTAATAGCTGTGGATTAGGTAAGATGTATAATGCGCCTTTACCAAAAGTATATTTTATAAAATTTACCTCTCCATTGTTGTTCCTTCCCAAAACTGTACAGCGGGAAGTGTCAACATTTGTGAAATACTGGTCTCCTAATCCCTTGTCAAAAACATAACCGCTTTTTGCTTTCAGCGCCGGGTTTACAAAGTTGATGGAACCAGGTTTTACGGTGGCAGATAAAATCGTGCTTGTTTCTAGTTTAAGGGTGTCGCTCAGTACTTTTCCCAGGTTAAAAGCGGCAATGAATACCTGGTTTCCTGCATTCATAAATTTCACCAGCTCCTGATAGTCGGGTTTATCAAATTGCAGACTGCTGGCTATGAAAAGATAACTGGTCTTTTGATAATGCTGATCCTTTAAAGTATTATATACAGGCAGCCTGCTTGTTTTAAGTTGTGCACCCGGGAAAATAGTTTCCTTTTCCTGATTTAAAACATAAAGCCCGTAAGGTATTTTATCTTCTTTGAGATAGGTGGGGCTCCAGTCAGTTGGTTTTGGCTTATAATACTGTGCAACCAGGTATAAAATTAATACAGTGGCACTGCCGATCAGATATAATCTCATCCCTGTCATGACAGTGCTGTATTAAACTGGTCATAACTATTTCGTACTTGCTTAAAGTTTTCATGATCAATAAAGAATTCGCCGTACCAGATATATTCAAACTGCGTGGTCAGCAAGCTGAACTGCGCTCTTTGCTGCGGATCAGCAATTTCCCTGATATAAGTTTGATTGGTCTTTTCAGGCTGCCAGTTAATCAGGTTTCTGCTGTTCAGTTTTTTCAGGGAAAGTAAATACATCAATCTTACTGCAAGTCTGTAATTGGCACTTTGAATAGCTTGATCTATTTCTGTGTTAAAGTCTATCTCATGAATATTATCAGTGGACTCTGCATAAGGAATAGCTACCGCTTTCGATTTGCCTATAAAAAGTTTGAAATCGACACCTGTAAATTTAATGACCACAAAGACAATTAAAGCGATGAAAGCTGCGATTATAATATATCTGAAGAAGTTTACTGAATAGTTGATTCTTGCAACCCCCGAAAGCTTTCTCCAGAACCATGCCCAGAACCGATCCCATAAACTGGCATCAATTGGTGCTGGCTGGTCATATTTAAAATCCGTTTGCTGACTGTAAGACTTCAGCTTTTGCGCATCGAAACTTCTGAGTTGTATTTTACTGCTGTCACTCCTGAGCGGTTTTACTTTTGCCGGAACAGCCAGACTCACTTTCGCCGGAACAGCCAGGCTAGTCTTAACAGACTGCTTCGCCTGAACAGGAAAAAACTGTACAGTTAATACAAAGAGAAAAGCGACCAGGTATTTGAACATGTTAGTATTCTTCTTTGTTAGGGAAAGGATTTCCCTCTTGTCCCATCTTTTGAATACGGTCCATTAAACCCGTACTATTCTTGCGCTCAGAAAGATTAAAATAACAAAGAGAGATACCAATAATCGGAATAATCATAAAAACCTGGCAGAGATACTGAATGACAGTAGAAATAATAATTACAGTATTGCTTAGCCCTTTTGGCCCATTAGTCAGCGCGCTGACCATAGTTAAAATAATAGCAGGTAAAGAAGCCAGGGACGACGTCGCATAAGTAATTACCCAAAGGATAAGTAACGTGGCTGCGGTAATCCACCAGTTTTCTTTCAATAACCTGAAAGACTGATTAAAGGCATAGCCCAGACTTGCATTCTCAAAAATCATGATGGGGATCATCAGTGAGATGGCAGGAAACATGTAAAAACCAGGAATCAGACATAAAGAAAAACTAACAATCAGGAGAAGTCCAAGCAAGAAGCTACTGCCAAATACCCGGAGAAAGTAATACTTAAAATAACCCCATACTTCTTCTACTGTAGGCGCTGCATTCCCTTTCTCTATATATAAAGCTATAAAGCTTAAAATAGAAACGTTTAAAGCCGTGTAACCTAGTATTCCGATCAGCGCAACAAAGAAATAAGCAATAGAGAACAGGCCGGCCAGTTTGCCGTAAGTATTTGTTACATCCATATTTCTGATGGCACGCTGCATACCAATCTGCTGAAAGATGGCCGCAATCATTCCGGCTACAATGAATACACCGCAAAAATAGACGAACACTTTTAATAAAGGTTTGAAATTCTCTTTGAAGAATTTGATGGTATCGTTAATAATATCTCCAAATTCACGGAGCTTTTTGAATTCTACTTTTTCAGACATTTTGGGATGGATGATTGCGTTTGGAAAGAGTTAATGGGTATAAAATGACATACCAGATGATAAAAATAAGTGACAGGGCTAAAATACCTGTACTCATCCATACCGGCATTTCTGTATGGCGGGTAATAAAACCTTCAAAAAAGGCGGCAACTAACAGGATCGGGACAATGCCCAATGCGATTTTAGTACCATCTCTGGCACTTTGTTTAAAGGCTTGAAAGCGCGTATATGTTTTTGGGAAAAGCAGACCATGGCCAAGAACCAGGCCGGCGGCCCCTGCAATAATAATGGCCGAAATTTCTAAAGTACCATGAATCCAGATCACTAAGATGGATTCTATGCCCAGACCTCTGCTGAAAAAATAATATTCAAAAGAACCCAGCATGATCCCGTTTTGTAACAGGTAGAAAATCGGGCCGATGGATAAAAATATACCGCTTACAAACATCAATAGCGACACATAAATATTATTTGCTGCAATAGAGAAGAACATGGGGAATTCTGAAGTCTGCTTATATACACCAAAAGGATCGCCTTTGGTAATGTTCTCATTGGTCATATTTACATAGCTGTCACCGAGAATCAGCCTGACAAACTGGTCATCATATTTTGCTGACAGAACGCCTATGGACGCTGAAATTGTAAAAAACAGGAAAGCATATAACAATTGCATCCGGTAAGTATAAAACAGCAAAGGCAGTTCAAACTTCCAGAAATTAACAAACCTGTTTTTATCTTCTTTTTTATTCTTATAAATAGATTGGTGCAGCGTTGAAGCTAAACCATTCAGATAACTGGTCGTTTTAGATTTGGGATAGAATGTTTTAGCATAAGAGAGATCGTTTGTGATGTCTATAAAACGGTCTGCGATCTCGTCCGGGTGAGTCGCAGGTGAATGCTCATAGGCCTTCCACTTTTCGGAATTCTGTTTAACGAACAAGGCCTCCCTCATAGCGAATCTAATTTTCGGTTAAAATACTGACAAAAAGTGATTTTGCAATAATTAATTAAATATCAATATTATATTTGTTTTTTATGGAAACAATAAAGGTAAACACCACTCAGCATGTGGATATTGACTATCCTGTTGCTGGTTTAGGCGAACGTATAGCGGCAAGGATGATAGATTTTGGCGTGCTGTTCGCAGTGCTTTTATTGTTTATATTTTTTATTGGTGTCATTGCTATTCCTAAGTGGAATGTGGTATTTATCGGTCTGTATGTTCTTTATGGTATCGCCTTTGTTTTCTATCACCTGATCTTTGAGATTTTCTTTAACGGTCAGAGTCCCGGGAAAAAGTTAATGAAAATTAAAGTCATCAGCCTGGATGGCGGACAGGCCGGTATCGGCCAGTACTTTATCCGCTGGTTATTCAGACTGGTCGATTTTTGGCTGACCGGACAAATAGGAGGCTTGCTTTGTGTCACTTTATCTGAGCGTAAACAAAGGATCGGAGATCTGGTTGCAGCAACTACTGTGATTAAAACTATTGGGCGTACTACACTCGAACAAATTGCTTTTGCACCAGAAGCAGAGGAATATATACCTGTTTTTACCAACGTTCACCTGCTCAATGATCAGGAAGCTGAGCTGATCCATGAAGTGCTGACAACTTATTACCAGACCGCACATTATGAACTGGTTTATGCGATGGCAGATAAAATCAAAGCACGTTTAGGGGTGAGCTTACCCGCAGGGATGCATGAACTGGATTTCTTAAATACGATACTTAAAGACTATAACCAAGTGACTTCTGTTGCGCAGTAAATCCTGTTTAAAAAGAAACCCGGCCGGATTATAATCCGGCCGGGTTTCTTTTTAAACAGGTATTTCTGGTTACTTTTTACCGATATTGAAACGAAGATTAATTTCGAAATCCCCACCCGTATAACCTTTTAAAGCAGAAGTGGCTGTATTGTAATAGGCCATAATGTATAAGCTTTTCAGATAATTAATCCCAAAGCCTACTGTCGCATTTTCCGTACTGTGATACATGCCCATTACAGATAACTTATCATCAGCGAAATTGGCGTTTACACCCGCATCCCATAAATTTTTATAGTTCTTTATTCCTCTGTACACCGCTTTAGGCTCCAGATTGATGCCATCCAGACCACTGCCAAAAGCAAGCTTATAGCTGATCGCCGTATAAAAAGTCGGTTTGTCGGCATAATTTGTATCATCCTTTCTCAGTACAGATCTCATGTTGGGCAAAGTTGCCTCCACATTTAATCCGTTAGAAGTATAAGAAGCACCAAAATCTCCATCAAAATAGTATCCCCTGTCATTGAAGCGGGCTATAGAAGGATCATTACCATCACTGTTTTGTATACTGCCTCTATCGAACCGCTCGCGGCTGGTTCCGAACGAAACACCAAAATTCAATTGCTGGTCTTCTCCATTGACAGGTAAATGATAGGCAAAAGTCGCCACCGCTTTGGTGATTTGTATACCTCCGGCCTTCTCATTGTATACATTCACACCCAAACCAACTTTATCTAATTGCTGATCTAAAGTAATGCCCTGCGTTAGCGGTGCACCCGGTATATTAGACCATTGTTTGCGCAAGCTGGCATTGATATTCAGGCCGCTGTTAATCCCCGCCATAGATGGGTTCGCGAAGTACTTATTTTGGAAATATTGCGCATTAAGTGGTAGTATCTGACCCTTGGCAGTATTCAGGAACAGAACGGTAGTTCCGGCAAATAAGCAGATGGCAATACGGCTGATTTGCTTTATATATATAATTAATCTCATGTTTCTAGCGTAAATTAGTCTCTTAAAATATTGATATAACCTTTCAAAGTCCCTAAGCCAGGCCCCAGGTCCAGGATGTAGTAATAGGTACCTTCCGCTAGCGGACTACCATTCACCGTACCATCCCAATCATTCGCATAAGCGCTTTTAGTATAAAATACGCGGCCCGCTTTATCAAATAATTTAAGCGTGTTATTCGGGTAATAATCGATATTCTTAATCACGAACTTATCATTGATACCATCACCATTCGGGGTAACTAAAGTTCCGGCTTCCAGTTTATAATCATCCACAACAGTGATGTAAACAGACTGATCCGCAGTACAGCCACTGGCATTCGTAACTGTCACTTTATAAGTGCCGCTTTGTTTCGGCCTGATCGCTACTGTTGCCGTATACTGTCCGCTCAGGATTTCGCTGCCCGTCCAGCTATATTTCGCGCCTCCGGTTGCAGTAAGCTGCAATACGCTCCCTTTAGAAATGCTTTCTCCTTTGTCACTGATGATTTGTACAGCTGGTAAATCGTTGATTGTAATTACTGTATTTCCAGTTTGAACCTGTGTTCCATAAGTATCCGAAACACTTAACAGCGCATAGGTAAATACACCTGAATAGTTGGAAGGAGCCTCTACAGTTGCGATAGCTGAACTGGTCGTAATCGTTTTACTGCTTCCATTCAAATTATAAGTAAAAGTATATGGAGCAGTTCCGCCAGTCCCTGTAAAAGTGACTATTGGTGCTTTACCGTTGATACATACATTACCCGTACTTGTGATTTGAGCGGCTGGCAAAGTATGAACAGTAACCGTTGACGATAAATTTTGTACTTCGGCACTATTCGCATCGGTAATTTTGGTCAGTGTATAAACATAACTTCCTGCGGTTGCGGTTGGAACATTGAGTGTAGCCGTACTTCCGGTGGTAGTTACCGTCTGATCCGCTCCCGTATTGATATGGTAAGTAAATGTAAATGGCGCAGTCCCTTTCTGTGCAGTGAAAGTAACTACAGGTGATGGCGCATTAACACTGGTATGGATATCACCACTGATCTGAGCTGAAGGTCTGTCCAGAATCTTTAATGCGGCAGGCGTATAATTGATCAGGTAGTTGGAATCTAAAGCAAGTGTACCCTGTGTGATTGCATAATTTCCAGGAGTTTCTCCTGGTGCCCTGGTCAGACTTCCCGTAAAAGCAGCCGAATCCAGTAAAGTTGAAGTCGTGGTATAGGTGAATACAGGATCTGCCATACCTGTCAGTTTTTGTTTGCCTTCTGCTTTAACAAAGATGGATTTTGGAATGATCGTCAATACCTGGCTTGCTGTACCAGCACTAAAGTAAGCGTCACCTTTTTGATTTGCTGTCAGTGTAACTTTACCCGCACTATGGATTTGTATTTTGCCATCTGTGATGGTCGCCTTTTTAGGGTCGCTGGTTGTATAAGTTAGCTTAATAGCTGGGTTATCACTGCTTGCACCGATTTCCAGGTCAGGGTCTCCGTAAGTTGCGCTTCTTTCAGGAGCAAAAGTGATCGTCTGTGTTTTTTTAACATAACTGTCATCACGGCTATACCAGATTGGGGAAGTAATGATCCTGCTGCCATCAGCTTCTACAATATCTGCATAATAATAACCCGTTGCCAGATTTGCTAAAGCTTCATGCTTGAAACTTAAAGTTCCAGAACTGCTGCTGGTTACCTGAACAGGGTTCACACCCGTGCCCGGTGTACCATAAAATAATTTAATACTGGAAACAGGACTTGTAGTTGCTGTACTCACAGAAATCTCTGGTGTCCCTACACCTGTAAATACACTGCCTACCGGCTCTTTATTCAATAAGAAAGTGACTTTTGCAGCTGAATCTTCAGAAGCGTAAAAGCGCATTTTCTTCATGGCGTCCAGCAAATCATTTTCTGTTAATGCTGGTGCCAGTACAACTAATCTGGCGCGTGTATGGCGTCCAAAAGTCATATTGTGGTTATCATGATCTATAGTTGCACCCAAATGATATCCTCTGGCAAGCATCCTGTTATAATAACTCAGGTAGCTCATTGAACTGGCCGGGTCAGAATAAGTAAGGTTGGTTGAAAATGCAGGCCCGCTTTCTAAAGCAGCGCCTACAATTGCACTATCTGCACTCAGGTCATAAGTAGCTGAAATATTGTTGTAATCCGTTGTATTCGGGTGAGCAAGTGTTGCAATCGCATTCAGGCCATGACGGTTAATAACTTTAAATAAGCCATTATTACCTGTATAGGTGCTTTTAGGAACAAAGATCTGGTTCTCGCCAGCTTCCCATCCGATCAAAGAATCGATACCATAAACGATCACGTGGCCACCGCCACTAATTACACCCCATTCCATTCCATGCAGGGCAAGGAAAGTTGAAGTTGTTGCATTTTTGGCAGCTTCGATACCGGGCTTCCAATAAGCGAGTGACATGCCTGCTTGTGTATGGTTATGCTCAGAAATCCCTAAAAAGTCCATTTTCATGGAGTTCTTGGCAAATGCATAATCGTCTTCAGGTTTTTTAGTTTTGTCGTCTTTGTTTCCATCAGAATAACTGCTGTGACTATGCAGGTTTCCATAATAGAAATTTAAGTTGTCTGCATCTAAGACACCCGTTTTTTGCATGCCGGTAAGCGGAGCAGCCGTTAAATAAAGCGGGCCGCCACTGCAACTGCTGTTCAGGGCAAAAATGTAAAAATAATAAGTTGTGTTTTGGGCAAGTCCGCTTCTGATGAAACTATTGCCTGTCCCTCTTTTAATAACTGTCCCTCCGCCAAGCTGATCACCAATATTGTAAATAGTTTGATTCAGTGGATTGGCGGTCAAATTACTGCTGGTACTCATCACCACCAGATATTCGTCCGCCGCTGCTGCGGGCTGATAACTACCCTGGATAAAGTTATAATTAGAAGAAGTTACCGTAAAGTCCGAAGGCTGGCTAACTGGCGTTGCACAAACTGATAAGGTCGCTGTAGTCTGGTTTGCGGTCAGATAGTTTGTAAACAGATATTTTGGCCCACCTGTACAGGAAACATTGTTTAATGGGAAAATAAAATAATAGTATTTAGTAGAGCTGGTTAAGTTGAGGTCAGTTAAAGTTGTATTAACAATACGACCTGCAACCGTACCGCCGCCTATTGCAGTGCCCGGGTTGTAAACAGTTCCATCCTGTGGCATTGCTGTTAAAGTGCTGCTTGTGCTGCGGATAATCAGGTACTCATTTGCAGCTGTAGAAGCCGTAAAAGATAAAGTAATACTACTGGTATTGACCTTGCTGAAAGTTAAATCAGCCGCAGCTACAGTTGGTGCAGCACAAGGCGATAAGTTAGGTGGAAAATGTACCCCTAAACCATTAAGGTCATCATCATCACTCGCATTCTGAACAATAGCAAGTGGTAATCTTGTCCAGTCCTCAACGATAAAAGTTGGGCTGGGTGCTGTGACAGTGATATTTCTAACATAAGAGACATCTTTTGCATTTACACCCTGTCCAAATGCATCTATAATATTGTTGGACGCATCCAATAACGCTACACCATCATTTCCATTAAAATTAATGACAGCATTACTGGTTTGTGCTGCACTGGTTGCTGTTAAATAAGGGACTTCATTTCCATTACCGGTATTTCCGATCAATACAGAGCCCTGAGCGGGAATAATCACATTCAGATCCATTGTTTGGGATGGGGCAGGTGTGATATTAATATTTCCTGCATCGCCCGAAATATTATACAGCGCCAATTTTAACTGCGGGGAAGCAGTATTTACAGGTGCATTGCTCAGGTTAGTTAATTCGATCCATTTATTGACAGATGTACCTTCATAATATTGACTGATGATAACCGGGGCGCTGACCAGTGGCGTACCAATAGTTGTTGCAGTAAGTGTAGTTATCGTAGTTTGCAGGTTCGGGGTAGAAGCTGCATCTGCTGCAACTACATAAATCTTGTAAGCAGTAGATGAACTTAATCCAGCCAGGTTTGCTGAAACTTCAGTATTTGGTGTATTGGCAAAAGATCCGGCTTTGAAAGCAGGGCTTCCAGTACCGTCCAGGCCATTTTTAACCTGTACGGGAGTTAATGGTGCTGTTCCCGTAGCAGGAGTTACTACATAATATGTTGTTCCTGTTTCATTGATATTGCTGAGCAGCGTAATTGAATTGGCTGCAATATTACTCAGTTTCGGATAAGTTGCTGTAAAAACAGGAGGTGTTAAATCGGCAGTGCCTGTGGTGACATTCAGCGTAGTAAAAGTAGTCTGGATGTTTGGTGTGGTTGCGGCATCGGCCGATATCACATATATTTTATAAGCAGTAGCGGCATTTAAACCATTTAGTGTAACGACCGCATCTGAATTTGGTGTATTGATTAAAGATCCGGATTTAAATGCAGGGTTTCCGCTTCCATCTGTACCCGCTTTAATTTGAGCGGCCGTTAATGGTGCTGTTCCTGTAGCGGGGATTAAAACATAATAAGTAGTTCCATCTTCATTGATATTGCTTGACAGGTCAACAGCGGTTGAGGTAATTGCGCTGGTTTTAGGATAACCGGAAGCATTGACCGGAGGAGTGGTATCTGTACCGCCGCCAAGCGCAGTAATCGTACCTCCAATTTTTAATCCCTGGCTGGCGTCAGGGGAGAAGAAGCCCCATCCGCCTGTAGAGGTTTGTCCACTGGCAAAATAACGAAAAGTGACCGTCATTCCCGCAGGTACATTTTGCAATGCAGCAATGCCTGAGATATCGATAGTCGGATAAACTACCGGGGCAGCACCTGTTTTTGTAATGATAGTTGGTGAGCCAATCAAAGTGAATGTCGTGTTGTCCAGGCTATAGGCGAATTGATTGGACGCGCCTGCACCTGCAAAATAACCCGCAGTACCCTGATAGGCAGCATCTATGGTGGATAAAGACATCTTTTTACCGGCAGCAGCAGAGAGTGTAAACTCAAAATAGTTGGGGCTGGTAATTGAAATACCTGTATTTCCGAATTTAACTGTTCTGAAAGAGTTGGCACCTGCGCTGGCAACTGCTGCTGTAGAACGTGTCAATATTGGGGTAAAGGAAAGTCCGGGGTCAGCTACATTAGCTGTGGCAGTGTTTAAAGAACCAGGCCCTGTAAAGTTCCAGCTGACCAGCTGAGCGAACAGCTGGGCCGGGAGAAAAAGGCCTGAAAACAATAAGATTAAGAGTAGCGTTTTTTTCATATCTGAAATTTTTGTTTAACGGACAAAAATATAAGGATTAAAAAGCTCTCGTGTTAGGATAATATTAATTATTGTATTTGTGGAAAACTAACCTGCGGACATAAATTGAAATATAAAATCAGGGAGTAATTAGCTTATTAAAGAACCGTAACCATCTGCTTTGAACTAAGAAAATATCAAACCCAAAACTTGAAATTTAATCCCTGATCCACAAGTTTATGAATTGATCCGCATATAGCTTGAAATGCCTTGGAGATCCAGAATTGATAGGTAACAAAAAAGCCTTTCAGTATTACTGAAAGGCTTTTTGAAGTGGGAGATACTGGGTTCGAACCAGTGACCCCCTGCTTGTAAGGCAGGTGCTCTGAACCAGCTGAGCTAATCTCCCTTTGGTTCTTGCCATGTAACAGCCTGGCGGGCTTTTTTGGTGGGAGATACTGGGTTCGAACCAGTGACCCCCTGCTTGTAAGGCAGGTGCTCTGAACCAGCTGAGCTAATCTCCCCTTGGTTCTTCCCTCATTGTTTTCTGCTATTTGAATAACCTTCTTCGTTGTTGGGAGTGCAAATATACACCTCTAAACTAAAACTCCAAAACTTTTTTAATATTTTTAAGATAAGATCTCTTCCAATACCTGGTGAGATTTTATTTCGCCAAAAGAAGCGGTATGTAAGGTGTAGTATATCAGTATTTTATCGAGAACAAGTCTTCTTGTCGCGTTGTCTATTTTTATTTCATTTAATTTTTCAAAAGGAGTCGTGAACAAAGAAATAAATAATTCTGCCGCTGTTTTTTCTATAAAATAGGGGTGAACAGGAGGCAAAGACTTGAATTCACCTTCCTGCAAATCGAAATAACTCTGGTCACTTTTAGTCTCTGTGCTTGGTGCAAAACCTAAAAACCGGGATAACTTCAGTAAAAAAGCAAGATGGAAGTTCGCACTTGCCGCATCTGTTTCATCAAACCAGGAAACCGCATTGAAAATGTAATCAAAGATATTCTCATCCGCATGTTGCTGACGGATACTTTTATAAAGCACTTCGTTCAGGAACATCACGATCGTACTTTTGATAATATCATAAGGAATAGTCCGGAATACAGGAGAAGGCCTGAGTTCAGAAATCCGCTGAATACTGGAATTTGTTTTATGGTAAACTACCATATCGACCAGATGAAGTGCCTGTAGCATATTCATCCGGATCTTCGCCTTTGGCTTCTTTACCCCATTAACCATATAAGACTGAATGCCGAATTTAGCCGTAAATATTTGTACCACTACACTGCTTTCGCTGTATAAAGTTGTTTTTAAAACTATTCCACGGGTTTTGTGGAGCATATCAGATCAATTTTGGGATAAAAATAATAGCTGCTATAATTACAGAAATGAAAGCCGCAACAATGACAGCTCCCGCAGCCACATCCTTGACTTTTCCGGCCTGAACATTGAAATCCGGCGAAACCAGGTCAACCAATAACTCAATTGCTGTATTTAAAAGTTCGGCAACTAAAACAAGTCCTATCGCCAAAACAATCCATAGCCACTCATTGCCAGATAATTGCAAATACCACCCTGCAATTCCAACCAGTATCGTTGCTACCAGGTGAATTTGAAAGTTCATTTGCGTTTTTACCGTATAAGCGATTCCGGATAACGCATACCCAAAACTCTTGATTAATCTTCGCATAGTATCAGCTTATCATCAAACTTATAAAGAAAAACTAATATTTGACTTTAATACCCGCTTACATCGTTATTTTTACCTAATCAACACAATTTCTTATTCAAGAAACAGTTTATTTTCCTTTATTTGCTGATTCGATTTAGGAGATATTAAACAAGGCCTTTTCGCTTTAACTAATTCAGATATTTTAATCAAACATGGAAACCACTACTCCCGTTAAAAAAAATAGTTCTATTATCCCGCTTGTTACAATGACGCTCCTTTTCTTTATGTGGGGATTTATTACCTGCATGAATGATATTTTAATCCCGCACTTAAAAGTTCAGTTTAATTTAAACTTTCAACAGTCAATGCTGGTACAGTTCGCCTTTTTTGGTGCTTATTTTATCGGATCATTAATTTACTTCCTGATCTCCTACTTTAACGGAGATCCTGTTAACAAAGTCGGTTATAAAAAAGGAATTATTGCAGGAGTGCTGCTTTCTGCTGTCGGCTGCTGCTTATTTTATCCCGCCGCAACCCTTTCTATTTATGGCGTCTTTTTAGCTGCCTTATTTGTACTGGGCTTAGGGTTTACAATCTTGCAGATCACTGCAAATGCTTATGTAACTTTATTAGGGCCAGAAGAAAGTGCTTCCAGTCGTTTAAACCTGACTCAGGCCTTTAACTCATTCGGAACAACTATTGCCCCAATTCTTGGTGGCCATTTAATATTTACCCTGTTCCTGGAAAAAAATGGTACTGCATCGGCAGATTCTACCCGTATTCCTTACCTGATTTTTGCTGGTATCCTTGTCGTGCTTGCGCTGATCATCAGCCGGGTTAAATTGCCATCTTTCAGCAGCGAAGAATCTTCAGAAAGAGGCCTGGGCGCATTGAAATTCCCGCAATTAAAAATGGGGATATTTGGGATTTTCTGTTACGTAGGTGCCGAAGTAGGTATAGGAAGTTTGCTGATTGCTTTTATGGAGCAACCAGATGTAACCAACCTGACAGAAGTAGTCAGTAAAAATTACCTTGCCCTGTATTGGGGAGGAGCAATGATCGGAAGGTTCCTGGGCGCAATTTCTTTAAGTGAATTGCCACAAACCAAAAAGTTTATTTATATGGTTCTTGCCGCTGCTGCTGTCTATTTATTAGTCTTCAGTATCGTTGACCTGACCTTTGCACAAACCAGTTTCTTTATCGTCTTTATTGTATTGAATATTGTGGCTTTTGTGATCGGTAAATCTGCTCCTGCACGTACACTGGTAATCTTTGCAGCCGTGAATATCGCTTTATTACTTGTTTCTATTTTCAGCAAAGGCAACATGGCCTTATACCCTATTTTAGGAATCGGGTTATTTAACTCGATTATGTTCTCCAATATCTATACCCTGTCAATTTCGGGATTAGGAAAATACGTGAGTCAAGGGTCTTCTTTGCTGGTTATGGCGATTTTAGGAGGTGCTTTATTGCCACTGGTTCAAGGTAGTATTGCCGATTCAATGGGTATCCAAACCTCATTCATTCTACCAGCATTATGCTATTTATATATCCTGATTTTCGGATTATACTGCGCCAAACGTGGCCATGGTGCAGAAGGCGGTGTCGTCCGTACAAATCACTAATCAACTCATATTAAGCTTGAAACCGCCTGTTTTTTAGAGAAACAGGCGGTTTTTTTGTTTTTATTAACAATATGGTAATGCCAGGTTCAAGTTAAGCGCATAGGTGAAAGATACTTTTGCTGTCACTAATTGCACACACACATGAACAGAAGATCACTATTAAAAGGAGGTTTATTAGCCGGAATAGGCTTGCCTTTTTTATCACCAGCAGATTTGCTGGCCCAATCGAAACCATTTGCAAAAAAAGCGAAGAACATTATTATGCTGGTGAGCGATGGAATGAGTATCGGGACTTTAAACATGGCGGACCTTTATGCAAACCGCACCTTTGGTAAAAGCACAAACTGGATACAATTATATAAAGATTCAAAAGTTACCCGTGCCCTGATGGATACGGCCTCAGCAAGTTCACTGGTTACAGATTCTGCTGCTGCGAGCTCTTCGTGGGGCGGAGGGATGCGTGTTAAAAACGGATCTTTAAACGTGGGCCCGAAAGGAGAAATGCCACAGCCAATTTTACAGAAATTTAAACAGAGTGGTAAAAAAGTGGGCTGTGTAACTACCGTACCAATTACCCATGCTACACCCGCAGGATTCTGTGTCAATATAGACAGCCGTGACGGACAGGATGAAATCGCAGAAATGTATCTGAAACTAAAGTTCGATGTGATGCTGGGCGGTGGTGCAGAACACTTTGATGCGAAGAGAAAAGGTGGAAGTATCATTCCTCAGTTCCAGGCTCAGGGCTTTAAAGTTGCCCAAAACAGAGACGAGATGATGGGCCTTAAAAACTCAGGCCCGGTGCTCGGTATCTTTGCGCCAGATGGCTTGCCTTATGAATTAGACCGGAAAAACTCTCCGGAGCTGATGAAAAGTACACCTTCACTGGCCGAAATGATGAGCAAAGCTATTTCACTGATGAAAGATAACCCGAAAGGGTTTGCCTTGCAGGTAGAAGGTGGAAAAGTAGACTGGGCAGCACATGGTAATGATACAGGAGGTTTGATCTTTGACCAGCTGGCCTTTGATGAAGCCGTAGGCCAGGCAATTGAATTTGCAGAGAAAGATGGGGAAACACTGGTGATCATCACTACAGATCACGGTAACGCGAACCCCGGTTTATTCTATGGAGACAGTAATAAAGACTTTGACCGGATTCAGCATTTCAAACACAGTAACGAGTGGATTCTAAACCAGCTGAACAATTCATCAAGCGAGAAAAATGTTGCCGAATTAATTGAAGCAGGAACGGGTATCGGAGTTACCTCTGCCGAAGCGAAACAATTACTCGCACACTTCTCTGACATCATTCCCGGTCAGTTGTACAATGCCGCTAACCTGCCATTTAATGAACTGGCAAAGATCCAGGCAAAATATACACTGGTACAATGGGCAGGAATGAACCATACCGCAGACTATGTAGAACTGACCATGTTCGGCCCGGGAAGCGAATTATTAAAGCCGTTTATTAAAAACTATGAGCTGCATAATTTCATGTTAAACGCAGCTGCACTTTCTTCAGAATTCTTAGCGCCGGTAGTTAAATCTTAGCAGTTATTTCAGCTTTTCCGGAGTAAAATCCCCTATATGTATCAATTAACGCTTACCTTTGAGGTAAGCGTTAAATTATGTCCGTTGAAAAACTAGTACTGCATCCCCGAAATCTACACCGTTCAAGGTATGATTTTCCACAATTAATTAACAGTTGTCCGCAACTGGAGCAATTTGTCTTTATTAACCCTTATGGTGATCAATCTGTTGATTTCTCAAACCCTGAAGCGGTAAAAACTTTGAATAAAGCCTTATTGATCTATTTTTATGGATTATCAGATTGGGATATTCCTGAAAACTATTTATGTCCGCCAATTCCCGGCAGAGCAGATTATATCCATTACCTGGCAGATTTACTGGCGCTGGCTAACGGGAACGAGATCCCTAAAGGAAATTCAGTGAAAGTGCTGGATATCGGTGTCGGTGCAAACTGTGTTTATCCGATTATCGGACATCAGGAATACGGCTGGTCATTTGTTGGTTCAGATGTAGACAAGCGTGCAATCAGTTCGGCAGAGAATATTGCTGCAATTAACCCGCCGCTGGCTAAGGATTTAACTTTCAGATTGCAGAGCTCTGCTTCCAGTATATTCAAAGGGGTAGTTAAACCCGGAGAATTATTTGACCTGACTTTGTGCAACCCGCCTTTTCATGCTTCGGCAGAAGAAGCGCAGCTGGGCAGTCAGCGTAAAGTGCGTAACCTGGGCAAACAAAAAGGAAGAGAAGTTGTCCTTAATTTTGGTGGTCAGAGTTCGGAATTGTGGTGCAAAGGCGGCGAAGTAGAGTTTATCCGAAGGATGATTGAAGAAAGCGCGCAAATCGCTAAACAATGCGCCTGGTTTACTACTTTAGTGTCAAAAAGTGCACATTTATCAACTGTTTATTATGCACTGGATAAGGTTGGCGTTAAAGGCGTAAGGACTGTAGAAATGGCTCAGGGACAGAAACAAAGTCGTTTTGTAGCCTGGACTTTTTTAACAGCAGACGAGCAGTCGGAATGGAGTAAAAAGCGATGGAAAAAATAATTTAATATCTTAACTTTAAGCCATGATCTATAAACCCACTTATCAGGCAGCTCAAATTATCGCTCCTAAAGTTGAAGCCATCTTTGCGCAGCATCTGGCTGCGGCAAGGGAAAGTGGAGAGGAAGATCTTGCTCCTTTGCCCTCGGCAGAGATTGTTGAGGCGATTATTGATGCCACCTTTTGGGCGAGTATCCGTAAGGAAGAAGGTCATTCTCCAAAGATATCACTGGCTTTTCTGCCACCTGCACAAGGAGGGAGCCCATTGTTGTTTAAAAACCGTTTGCCACTTAACCCGACCATCTTAACCAAGATTGCTCCCGGTGTGGAACGCGCTGGTATTCATATCGGTGTATGGCAGGAAGATGGAGAACTTTATATCTGGGGGACAACGACCAGTATTCCTAATTTTTGTTTCGTATTAGATGTCTCTGAACCCGCACTGCTGGTGATTAAACACCGCAGGATTTATGGGTTCGGAAAATTTACCAATATAGCCGTACTCAAAGGCGACCAGATTAAGATTGTTGATGTGAACAGTGCAAGGCATCCGGATTGTCCGCCCATGTTATTGTCACTGCTGGATCTTACAGCCCCTTCTTACTGGAATGATACGGTAAATGTGCTGATTCAGCTGGCGGTATCTATGCGCTCTCATCAGCGTGGAGGAACTTTGCTGGTTGTGCCTAATGGGACTAAGAACTGGCTGCAATCGATTATCAAACCCATTCAGTATGCGATACAACCTGCATTTTGTGGATTATCTAATTTACTGAAGCAGGACCGGAAACAAGCGAGCCAGATCTTTTGGCAAACTGTGTTGAAGAGGGAAGTAGAACATCTGGCTGGTTTAACGGCTATAGATGGAGCAACTGTGATCAGTGCTGACTATGAACTTTTGGCATTTGGTGCAAAGATTGGCCGTGCAAAAGGTAAAGAGCTGATTGAAGAGTTATCATTTATAGAACCTATTGCTGGTGGTGGGGCGGTGGTGATGCACCCGGCCAAGGTAGGGGGGACACGTCACCTTTCTGCTGCACAGTTTATACAGGATCAGAATGATGCAATAGCGCTGGTAGCCTCACAGGATGGACATTTTACCATTTATTCCTGGTCACCAATACAGGAAAGAGTGATGGCACACCGGATTGATACGCTACTGTTGTAGGCATAAAAAAAGCGTTCATGTAAATGAACGCTAAAAAATTAATATATTATTTAGATTCTTATTTACGAGAATATAATTGCTCCGGCAATTACGCCAAGAAACAAAATTAACATCACTATTCTATCCAGAGTAATCCATTGTTGCCGGGTCACCGCTTTTTCTTGTTTCTCGCGCTCTGACCTGGCAAAGACTTGAGTAATCAGATTCAATTTTATTAGCATAACTGGAAGATTTAATGTTGCTTAACCTAAAACAAACCCTGCGCCAAAAAACAGAATTGTGTTAAAATGTTGATAATTATTTCTTTCTGTTGACAAGGCTTTTTTATTTTATAGCCAGGGGTTGTTTTTGTGAATGTATTGTTCATGCAACCATTTGTCTCTGTACTAATTAGCAAACATTCTCTGTCTTGAAATCTTTGGTTGGGATTTCGCCGTATATTTGAAATATCAATCTGCCCTTTTATGATCTCGCTACCGGTTATTATTTTTCTTATTGTCTTTTTAATTGGCTGTGCCATTGCCTATCCATATGTGTTTAAAGGAGCAGATCAGCCGGCTATGTCAACCTTTGATATACTCAAGCTCAACGCAATTCTTATCGTTGTAGGTACGGCTGCAACCCTATGGTATAGTGTAGGTGCAGAAATTATTGTAGCTGGTCTTTACTTCGTTGCCTGCGTGTTGATTGCTATCGCTTCCCGAAGATGGATCTGGTTAGCCGGCGGTGTAATTGGCCTGATCCCTGGTCTCATTACCTGGTGGTTTTTTATCAGTAATCTGGCTGGCGGACGCGTTTAGTCTCCCAAAACCATTCCTGAAAATTATTTACATTAAAATTATTCACCTTTAAATCAGGATGTTATACTCATTTTTGTATTTTATACAGTACTATGTATTGCATATTACTATATAAAACACATAACTTTGAATTATGATAGCAGAAAATACACAAACGCAAATGCGGAAGGGCATACTGGAATATTGTGTGCTCCTGATTATATCAAGAGGAGAAATTTATGCCTCTGATATCATCTCTGAACTAAAATCAGCTAAACTACTGGTAGTGGAGGGGACGCTTTATCCGTTATTGACCAGGTTGAAAAATAACGGGCTACTGAGTTATAACTGGGTAGAATCGACCTCAGGACCTCCCCGTAAATATTATACACTCACCCCTTTGGGCACTGCAATGCTGGCTCAACTGGATGGAACCTGGCAAGAGTTATCATTCGCTATTGCAAAATCAAAGAACCAAACTAACCCTTAAACCATGAAGAAGACACTCAACATAAATATTGGCAATTCTATCATTCACATCGAAGAAGATGCCTACGAACTGCTCACCACTTATCTGATTGAGGTTAAACAACATTTCGGAAAAAGTGTAGACGACTTTGAAATCGTTTCTGATATTGAGAACCGCATTGCAGAAATGTTTACGGAGATTCTGCATACGCAGCAGAAGCAAGTCATTGAACTGGAAGATGTGCAGGTAGTGATTGGTTTAATGGGATCTGTTAAAGATTTCGAAGAGCAGTCTGATGAAGAGCCAGCAGCAGAGTACAATAACGCCTATTCTTCCACATTTGCTGAACGTAAAATTTACAGAGATACTGAAGAGGCAATGGTTGCAGGAGTATGTTCTGGTTTGAGCCATTATCTGAATATGGATGTGAGTATTATCCGTATTGTGGCTGCTTTATCGGTAATGTTAGGGGGCTCAGGTTTGGTTGCTTATCTTGTTTTATGGGTTGCGATCCCTAAAGCTTCTACCCGGGCAGAACGTATGGCTATGAAAGGGGAGGCTGCAAACCTGCAAGGATTTAAAAGAAGTTTTGAAGAAGAGTTGTCCAGCTTAAAAGATAACCTGAAAAGCGCGAATGAGCACTTCCGCCCTTTCGTGAAACATTCCGGTAACTTTATCACAGAGTTCATCACTGTTTTAGGGACTTTTTTACAAGGCTCCGGAAAGATTATTTTTAAGTTCATTGCCATTATCCTGCTAATTATTGGTTCCATATTTTTACTGAGTGATTTTGTGGCACTGGCTTCGATTCTTGGCGTATGGTATTCAGGAGCAGCGCAGGTATTTCCTTTTAACATTGTCAACGGATCTTATCTGACTATTTTTACCGTAGCAGCTTTCTTCGCGATAGCCATTCCTTTATTGGGCATGATTTTGCTTTCAGTGCGAATTATATTTAACAGCCGTCCTATCCATCAGATGTTGGCTTACGGGTTGCTGTTAATCTGGTTATGTGCACTCTCAGTTGGCATTTTCTTTATCGCAAAAACCGGGACTGAATTTAAAGAGGAAGCAAACTTTACACAGACTTTACCGCTAAAGACTTACCCGGTTTATACGCTGGAAATTGATAAAACGATGTTTTTCAGCAAAGAAGATAGTTTACAATACCGTTTAAATTCATCTGATTTTATCGGAAAGATTATTCAGAAAGATCCTGAAAGATCTTCTGCTGCACCGAGAAATGTAACGATCAGAATAGAGAAAAGTGAAGGGAATGTACCGACACTGATCCAAAGCTACAGTTCACAGGGAAGAGATTTTGCTATGGCTTTAAGTCATGCAAAGAATATCCGTTACGATTTTGCACAGCAGGATTCCCTATTGAAATTTAGTCCGGAAGTACATTTGCAAAAAAAGGAATACTGGAGAGATCAGCGGGTTGAATTACTGATTAAACTGCCGGTAGGTACTAAACTCCGCATCAATAAAAACCTCGATCGCTATCTGAATGGCTATTCTCTTTGGGATTGTGACGAGGAAAATTTTGTAGATGACCGGTACGAAGGGGTGATGACTGAGGAAGGATTGAAGTGCCAGATGGAGAAAAAATAGGTCAATAATAAAGAGTTAGCTTCTGAATATTTTTTAGTAAATTTAATTAGCTAACTCTTAACATCTTATGAAAACCGTAAAACAACTACTCAGCACTAAATCAGCACAGATCTTTTCGGTTACGGCAGAAACATCTGTTCTGGATGCCCTGAGCGTAATGATGGAGAAAAACATCAGCGCGCTGCTTATTCTGGAAGGCACTCAGTTATCAGGAATATTTACTGAGCGGGACTACGCCAGGAAAATCGTTCTTCAGGGAAAAACTTCAGCAGATACACCTTTAAGCGAAGTTATGACCGGCAATCCGATTACAGTTGCCCCGGATGATAGTCTGGATCGTTGTATGGAGATTATGACGGATAAACACATCAGGCACTTACCAGTTCTGGCTGACCATCAGATTATTGGGATGGTTTCGATTGGCGATGTGGTTAAATTCATCATTGAGGATCAAAAGCAGACCATTTCCCAATTAGAAGGTTATATCAACAGCTAGAAATTCCAGCTGCTGATTTAACTTATACTATTTAACGGTATACCGGTATACATAACGACCAACATTACCATTGGCATCTACGCCCTCAATTACTGCTCTGTAGGTTCCTTTACCGTCTGCGTTATAAAACTCAAGTACGGTGTCACCAGTAGCATTGGTTACGATTTTAGGGTTCCAGTAAACAGTGGTCCTCAAATCGTTTCCTGTATAAGAGCTGGTTTGCGTCAGGTATTTAGGGGCATAAAACTCTCTCACTTTCGTATATCCTTTAGGGGTAAACTTAAGCATGTTGCTTTGTGGCATCATTTTCTTTAAGTCGGCAAGGCTCATATTTGACTTAGGAATCTTTTTTGTGTTTACGACCAATACGCCATTACAGTTGTAATTCTTGAAAACAAGCCCAAGCTGATCTTTTAAGAAAATTTCTATAGACTCTACATCTGCTGGCTGAACACTGCCCAGGTTGATCGCATCTACTGCATTTCCATTAATGAATACCTGTACTGGTGTGCTTTTATTACCCTGCATATAATCACGGGTAATGAAAAATCTGTCTGTATCGAAGGTAAGTCCCATGGCCATAGACTTAAGGCACGTTAAGAGGTCATTACAGCCACTTAATCTTTCTCCCTCAATCATATGATCTGGCATCAAACTTAATCCTGTTAAGGCAGTATAATCTGTATGACTTGGTTTTTTAACTGTTGCTCCGGTAATTTTGACTTCCTTAAGCGTACGCAGATTGCTGTATTGTTTTTTACTGTTATCAAGGTAAGCTGAAAGTGTACTGTCAATATTGATAACTTCAGTAGCCGGATAAGGATTGCTGGTCACCTCCGGGGATGGCGGATTATCCAGGACAATCATCATGTTACTTCCTGCTGCATTATATTTTGCATTAATCAGTAATTCTGCGCCATCTTCGAAAACCAGGTTAGGGAAGGCGAAAAGACCAGAGTTTGTAGTCAGTGTTTCTGAAGAAAGCGTTCTCCCGGGACTGGTTAAACGTAAGGCTCCTTTTCTGACCGGCATTCCAGTTCTGTCTCTCAGGATACCCGTGATACTCATTCCCTGTTCAGGAAGATAAGTGTTTGCAGGGAACCTGTTTGCCATGATTTCTTTGTAAGAGAAGCGGCGGTAACCCTGAGTCAGCATTAGAATATCAAGTTCTGCACGTTTCTTTTCATCAGTTTTTACGAAATAATAATTTGGGCGCTCTACAAAGCCCTGTAAATCTGAGGTCAGTAATAAGGAACTTAATATCGTAGTTTCTGTAGTTTCATCTACCGGAACTTTCTGCTGATCGGTTACACTGAGTGAGAAATTCCCTACTAAACGTTGTGTAGAATCTTTGGCAGAAACAGTCATTCTTACTTTTTGTCTGACTTTATAAGCAGGAAGATCTGATTTTAAAGTCAGGTTCATTGCATTTTTATGCAGTACAAAAGCTAAACGCTCACTGATTGGTTCTCCTGTTGCAGAGAAAAGTGTAAGCTGAACAATTCCCGAAGGAAATTTATCGGTTGGTATTTTTGCTGCGGTAACCTGTGTCTGTAATTTGGTTTGTGCTGCATAGTATACCTGACCAGCATTTTGTGCGATTAAATAAACACTTTTACCTTGATTTTGCTGGAAGTAGGTATCGCTGGCTACGATCTTGAAATTGATCACATCAGGATTCGCAGTATTTGCCTGTACCGAAATTCCGGATTCAACTGGTTTTGGCAGGTCAACCACTTTCTTAGAGCCATCACTGAAAGTAACAGTTGCTTTATAAGTTTTACCACCTTCTGCATTCAGGTAGAAAGCGCCCATTCCAAGGTGGCCAGAACTAAAAGCAGTAATCTGGTTCCCATCACTGTCTGCAATAGTTCCTTTGACTTCTATCCCCATTCCGTCTTGTTTAATGGCTTTAAAAGCGATTTGTGTCGGGATACCTTTCACAAGTTCCCCGCCTTCAGGGAAAAATTGGATATCTGTACTTGTTGCTTTTGGTTTAAGTACAAAAGAAGAGTTCAGCACTTCCTGGTTGCCCATGTTGAGCTCAGTAGTCAGATCGCCTTTAGTGATGAATTCATTCTTTTTAGGAGTAATACTTATTTTTAAAATACCGTTCTGGTCTGTGACTCCTCTGCCTTTACTCACCACCTCATAATTTGACATGACGCTCCAGTTGACTGGTTTATTGGCAAGGATAGCCTTGTCGAGATTCTTAAACTGAATCTGCGCATTGATGACCTGGCTTTTATCGGTTTGTACGTTATTGTAGGTTAAATGGGTAATCAATTTCTTGTCTATGGCTTCTCCGATCGGAATAGTCTTGGTGAAGAAATAATCCGGACTGGAGTTGAACATCCAGACGGTATAAGCTCTCACATAATAATTGCCTTGTTTAAAGTTCACCATGTCAAGCTCCAGACTTCCGTAAGCTACGCTGTTGGTGACTGGTAATTTGAGTGATTTGACCAGTGAATCCTGGCTGTTGATCACATCTACATAAACTACTTTACTCAATGGCGAAGGAATATTCTGTTCAAAAGTAAGATAGGCTTTGAAGAACATGGTATCTGCAACGCTGTAGTATGGTTTATCAAAGTGGAGATAGACTTTTTCTACAGGGTGCTGTTCTGCAATGATCTTTGATTTATTAAGAATATTGCTGAGCATAACGGTATCCTGTTGTGCTGATGCCTGGAATCCCAGTGTGAAGCAAAGTATAAATAATGCAAATGATATTTTAAAGTAGTTCATGAATAGCGGGTGATACAAGATTAATCTCGCTAATATATTGAATTATGCAGGAGCTTCCATAACCTTCAGGAACCTTTAACATATTTTGACATTTCCTCAGGGATAACTTGTGGGACAGGTAGTGGCCTGAGCAGGTTATCTATGAATCCACTTCAAGTACAACCTGGCTTCATAGTGAGTCCACCTATTTACGGGAAAAGGTGGACTCAATGTGGACTCACAGAGAAGTCAACCCTTACACTGACTTAAGTTATTATACCAGGAAACCAGTTTTTTATGCCAAAAAAAAGGAGCCTGGTTTCCCGGGCCCCTTTTTCATTGACTGCTTAAATTTAAACAGGTATTATTTTAGTTATATTCGATAACGAATTCATTTTTTGGTGTACGCACTTTTTTCAGGTTCACTAACCAGTCTTCGCTTTCGCTTCTGTAACCTAATGGTAACAACGTAACGCTGCGAAGGCCTCTTTGTCTTAAACCTAACAATTCGTCAAGTTCTGCTGGGTTAAATCCTTCCATTGGCGTTGCATCTACTTTTAACAAAGCAGCTTCTGCAAGTGCTACACCAAAACCAATATATGCCTGTCTTGCGGCATGGTTAAAGTTCACTTCTTCAGTTCTTGTGGTATAGTTTGAACTTAACTGAATTTCATAGTCTGAAGGTGTTTCATCAGGAAGACCACGTTCTGCATTATTACGGGCAAAAGAAGCTCTGATGTTTTGTTCCGTATAGTTTTCCCATGCTGCAAAAATAAGCAGGTGTGAAGAATCAACGATTTGAGATTGTCCAAAAGCAATAGTCTGGATTTTTGCCTTCAATTCCTGGTTTGTCACTACAATTACTTTAAATGGCTGAAGGCCAGATGAAGTTGGTGCAAGACGTGCAGCTTCAATAATTTGGTCAACCTCAGCTTGTGGGACCTTTTCTCCGTTCATTTTTTTTGTTGCGTACCGCCATTTAAGCGCATCTATTAAGCTCATAATTTTTTACTTTTAATTGTATATGTTTGTTCTAACATCTAATTAATAACAGTGTTAACAAATGTAAGCATGTTATTTAGGTTTGATCAAAACCTCCGTTGATTTTACTTTTGTGTGATATTGAATTAAATGAACGAAAAGAAATCTCCCTTAAGATTTGGATAAGTTTTGTTTTTTTAGTAAAATCGTTAATTGTTATGCTTGCATAAAATAAATGAGCAATCCGAATTTTTACATCAACAAGCAAAACGTCAATTTAATACCAACCAAATATGAAAAAGATTTTACTAAGTTTTTTACTGGCGGTGCCTATTCTGGGCTACTCGCAATCCTATCAGGTTAACCTTCAGGGACAAAAGCAGACCGCAATGGGCGGTGCAGGTACAGGAGTTGCTTTAGATGAAGCGGCTGTTTTTTTTAACCCTGGTGCAGTGTCTTTCCTTAAAAAGAATGGTGTACAGGCTGGTGGAAGTGCAATTTTCCTGAAAGCAGCTTTTAGAGAGAATGGCTCGAACATTACAGAATATACAAAAGAAAAATTAACAGTAGACCCATCGGTTTATGCGGTGTTCGGTAATCCGAATAACAGACTCCGTTTTGGACTGGGTGTTTATGTACCGTTTGGTGGTGCTGTACACTGGGACCCAAACTGGACTGGTAAATATACAGTGACTTCATTAGACCTTCAGGCTATTTACGTACAGCCTACTTTGAGTTACAAGATCACTGATCATATTGGTATCGGTGCTGGTTTTGTTTATACCAATGGAAAAGTTGATTTAAAAAGAGGTGTGCCACTTACTTTAAACGACGGTACTTCGGGTACTGCCCAGCTTAAAGGTCATTCCAATGATTTCGGCTGGAATGCAGGTATCTATGTAGAGACTGTGTCTGGCGTAACCATCGGGGTAACGCACCGTTCACAAGTAACTGCACAGGTAAAAGACGGAGATGCTATATTCAGGGTTCCACAAGCATTACAAGACGGGTTTCCTACTAAATTCAATGCGAGCCTGCCTTTACCAGCAACATCTTCTATTGGTTTAGGATTTTATCCATCTTCAAAAACAATTATTGCTGTGGATGCAAACTGGGTTCACTGGAGTAAATACAAAGTACTGGCCTTTGATTATAACAACAATTCAAGAATTCCAAACACGAGTTCTCCAAGAAATTACCATGATGGAGGTGCTTTACGTGTAGGTATTCAGAATATGGCTACCGAGCGTTTAGCTTTAAGATTAGGTGCGGCGTATGCATTTACACCTGTTGGAAAAGGATATGTAACACCAGAGGTTCCGGATGCTAACCGTATTCTGCTAAGTGCAGGTTTAGGTTACAAGGCATCTGAGCGTTTCAGTATTGATTTATCTTTCTTGTATGAAAATGTTAAATCAAGAAATGAAACGAATATAGAGACCAATTTAAGCGGGGATTTCAAAACCGTTGCTTATATCCCTGGCATTGCTTTATCTTATAAATGGTAATCACCTTTCAGCAAAACATTATGAACTCGAAATTTATATTCAAAAGTATTCTTGCAGTAGCTGTTGTTACAGCTGCATCCTGCAAGCCAGAATTAAAAACAATAACCCCCAGTAAAGGGAGTGCAGATTTTACAAGATATATTGCAGTCGGAAACTCTTTAACTTCGGGTTTCGCCGATGGCGGATTATACCTGGAAGGTCAGCAGAATGCATTTCCATTGATGATTGGTACGCAGATGCAAACCGTTGGTGGTGGTACTTTCAGCATGCCTTTTTTCAATGCAAACCAGGCTGATGGGTCAGGTTATAAAAAATTATCAAGCTTTACAGCTACCGGAGATCCGGTGATTACGGATGTACCTGCGCAGGCAGTGATCGGTTCGGCAAATGTTCCGGGTTTCGGAACAGTTCCTCTTTTTACAAAATATGCGGGTGATCTGAACAATTACGGTGTACCGGGAATCAGGTTAAACAATATTACGCTGACTTATTACGGAAATCTAAATCCTTATTTCGAGCGTTTGTTGCCAAATACTTCACCAGCGAATACAACGTCATATCTTAGTTTTGTGAATGCTAAGCCTTTTACTTTCTTTAGTATGTGGCTTGGTAACAATGACGTGTTGGGTTATGCAACTGGCGGGGCTGCTGTTGCAGCAGATTTTCCTACTGATAAAGCGTTGTTTACGCAATTGTATAATCTTGCTGCAAGCACAATGATTAAAGGTGGAGCTGGTGGTACTGGTGCGAAAGGTGTAGTCGCTACTATTCCTGATGTTTTAAGCACACCTTATTTCACTACAGTTACTTTAAAAGCATTGTTAACAGCTGTTCAGGCTTCTGCGCCTACTGTTCAGGCCATCTTTATTCAGCCTGGTACAGGAGCTCCGAGACCTGCTACGGCAGAAGATTATTTCCTGCTTCCTTTAAAAGCTGCAAATGTGATTGGAAAGCCTAATGCGGCTGGTTTGCCATATGGTTTACATCCTGGAAATCCGGTTGAAAGTAAATATGTACTGGATAAAGCAGAAGCTGCTGTGGTTGCTGATTATACAAATTCTTATAATGCAACGATCAAAAGTGTGGCAGCGGCAAATGGCCTTGCTTTAGTAGACGCCAATGCTTTGCTTAAAGTTTACGGGGCTGGTAAGGTAGTGAACGGTGCGGCAGTTAGTGCAGCATATATTACTGGAAATCTTTTCTCTTTAGATGGGATCCACCTTACTCCATTTGGTTATGCGATTGTAGCGAATGAGTTTATTAAATCTATCAATTCACAGTATGGCTCTAGTATCCCAACTGTAGATGTGACTAAATACAGAGGGGTTAAATTTCCTTAATTCCCTGGCAAAAACCTGTAAAAAAAAGCGGCCCTCCCAATTGGGAAGGCCGCTTTTTTGTTAATTATAAATCTCCTATTTTCTTGTTGTCTCCAAACTCACTGGCTGCACAGCCGTTTGTTCCGAAGGTATCATTGCCAATGCAGGCATTGTAGTTCCAGTAGTTGCGGTCTCTGTAAAGCGGTCCTGAACCAATTCCCCAATCTCCATTGAAACTGAACTCATCTTTGTCACAACCCATTCTCACGAGATTGTTTGCGGTCAGGACTTCGTCCTTAGTGCCACTAGGATTTCTGTAATCACCGTAGTAAGAACATTCAAATCCTATAATAGTCTTGTCTCTGGAATCATGGTACATACCGTGAGCTAATTTCCCTACGTAAGCTTCTACTCTTTTTCCTTCGGCCAGATTTCTGCCGTTCCTGGTAAACCATCCTGCATGCTGGAAGTAGGTAGTGGTGATTACGCGCTTGGTTTGTTTATCCACTTGAAGAACCATATGTTCCAGGTCATAATCGTGACCGCCTACATTTCCAATACATGGCCTTTGACGTTTGTATGCCCACCAGTATTCAATGAAAGTCCGGTTCGGATCAGAAGGGTGTGCTTGTACATCATAATAGGTTGGAAAATTCATACTTCTGGATTCCGGGTCTTTTTGAAAGACTAATTTCCCGCCGCATACGATGCTGGATGGTAATGTGTTTGCCCAGACATCCTCTACAGAGGTAGGATATTCGGGGGCTGCCCGGTCAAATTTAAGCAACGGAGCAAATTTTTTGGCCCAGCCGTCGGCCTCTACAGTATTTACCCTGGTAGGGCTTTCCTGGCAGCTGGCACAGAAGGAGGCCTGAGCTGCATTGACCCCGGTTTTCGAGGTTTTAGTTCCATTGCTGCCTGTTTCTGCCTGGTCAGACTTTTTACATTGCACCAGCAGGGTGACTAACATGACTAACAGAATTGAATAACTTTTTTTCATGGTTTTAGGTTTTATTTAAGGTAAGAAATTATACTGGAGTTAATAACCTGTATTTTGTTTTAAGTTTGGGTTAAGAATACGTTCTGAAGATGGAACAGGAAATATTCTTTTATAACTATTCTGATCTGTTTTATAGCCCCAGCTCCCTTCAAACTTGCCAAAGCGGATCAGGTCGTTTCTTCTCCAGGCTTCCCAATTCATTTCGCGCGCACGCTCTCTTAAGAGTTCATCCAGGGAGATTGTATTGAAATTCTCTGCTTTTCTTATCGTTCTAAGGTCATTGACAAGACTTAAAGCTGTTTGTCCGTTAGTTGGCGCAGCTCCTCTTAAGATGGCCTCAGCTTTCATTAACAAAATATCAGCATATCTGAATACAGGAACATCATTGCTTCCGTTATTAGTGGCCGCAGCGGCATCAGGTGCATATTTGTTATTGCGTATCCCTTTGGCACTGCCTAATACATCACTTCCGACATCAAAATTCTGAACATTGGTCAGGGTAACCTGTGGTGAAAATTCCAGCTGCCATTGAATTTGTGTCGCGCCGTCATCACCAGTATAACTCGCATCAAGCCCTTTTTTCGTCGTGCTGATTGTAATTGGTTTACCTGAATTATCAAATTGTTTACCGGTTAGCCAGACATTGTTCCTGACATCGGTTTTACTGTCAAAGTTGGCATAAAATTCAGGCAGTGTACTTGTTGGGCCGCTGATTCTCCAGGGCAGGCCATATTTGGCAGACAGGGCATAGTGCAGGTTATACCAGGTAAAGCGTTGTCCCTGGGCCTGAACATTATCATAAGGAACGGCGAAGATGAATTCGGTTGTTCCAGGGCCATTGTCAGCTTTGAATATACCTGCGTAATCAGCAGCCAGCGAGAATTTACCCGATTTGATCAGCAGATCGCACATTGCAACTGCATCGTTGTTCCGCTCTGTACCTGTATAGACTTCCGCGTTAAGATACAGCTTAGCTAAAAGTGCATAGGCAGCAAACTTGGTAGGACGGCCATAGGTGGATTTATCTGTAACCTCGCTTAAACGGGGAAGGGCTTCTTTAACTTCTTTCTCTATAAAGGCGAACACATCTTTACGGCTTTGTGTTTGTGGTAAATTTGGATCTCCGAATTTTGTGGTCAATGGGATATTGCCATATAAATCCATCATCAGGTAAAAGGAAAGGGCTCTTAAGGTCTTGATTTCTGCTGCAATATTTAATTTCGATTCGCTGTCAGGAGCTTGCTCAAATAAGGAAAGGATCTGATTACAGCTGCTGATCGTACTGAAACCCCAGCTCCATACGCCCGCAATTTGTGGGTTGTCGGGAGTCCAGGTATGGTAGTGGAGTTGCTGGTAACGGCCTCCGTCAAACCAGTTACTTCCACGGGTAGGCAGGATCGCTTCATCAGAACTCAGACTTTGCAGCTGCCAGTAAGTAGTGGCAAACTGGTCTCTGAATTTAGCATAGGCGCTTCCGGAAGCGAGCAGGAATTGTGCTTCGTTTTTGGGAAAGTTATCAGGAGTAAGTTCATTTTCAACAGGGACTTCAACTTTAGTACAGGCTGAAGACAGGATTGTAACGGTCAATACCGTTAGCATAGCTTTGATTAATTTCATCGGGATTATTATTTAGCCAGATTAAAAGGAAAGATTTGCGCCAAAAAGGAAAGACCGGGTGCGTGGATAATAATTTTTATTATCTATGCCAGGTGTCAGGCCGCCCATTCCAATTTCCGGGTCAATACCACTGTAGCCTGTAATGACTGCAATGTTATTTCCGGTCACATAAAACCGGAGTGACTGGATGCCTTTCAGCTTTGGCAGCGTATAACCCAGCGTCAGGTTATCAACACGCAGGTAAGAGGCATTTTCTATATACCTGTCCGAATAGCGGTAGGCATAGGCATTTGCCGGGCTTTCATTTGCGGAATAAACAGGCAGGTTATACGTTTTACCATCTGCCGGGCGGTTCAGATCGGCTAGGGTAGCGTTAAATACTTTGCCTCCTAACGAGCTTCTTAAAAAGATATTTAAGTCGAACTGTTTGTAGGTGAAAGTATTGCTCCAGCCCAGTAATAATTTTGGCTGTGCATTTCCTGCATAGTAGTAATCGGTATATTCTTTTGGAGCGGTTGTCAGACCTCCGTTTTTATCGTAGTATTGAGATATGCCTTTGTCGTCTTTTCCAGCATATTTAAAGGTAAAAAACTGACCTACCGGATAGCCTGGTTTCAGGATCTGAACTGTCGTACCCGACTGGCCTTGTCCGCCAGGATAGGCTTGAGGAATAGAGTCCAGTTTAAAGGTATTGTTTGATAATGATAATAGTTTGTTCGCATTGTGCGCCATGTTAAATGAACTTTGCCATTTAAAGTGATCTTTCTGAATGATCTTTGCATCAATGGTTAATTCTACTCCTTTATTACTGATCGAACCTACGTTTGCTGTGTAAAGGTTGCTGAAGTATTGAATAGAAGAAACCGGGTAATCCCAGATCAGGTCATTGGTCTTTTTATCATAATATTCGGCGGTTATACTTACTCTTCCTTTGGCGATAACTGCATCTATGCCGGCATTATACATGGCTGTCTTTTCCCACTTTAAATCGGGGTTGGCATTTTGATTGGCCCCAATAGAGTTGATGAAATTTCCATTGTAATAAAAGGTGCCGGAAGTTCCGTAACGGACTTTTGAAATTAACGGATTAAATCCTAATGAGTTTCCTGTAACACCGTAACCTGCTCTGAATTTCAGGTCTTGAAAAATCCGCTGATCTTTCATGAAGGATTCTTCTGAAATTCTCCAGGCTACAGAGGCAGCAGGAAATGTTCCCCACCGGTTATTGTTTCCAAATGCGGAGGAGGCATCTCTTCTGACAGAGAATTGAGCGATATATTTGCCTGCATAGCTATAGTTCAGGCGGCCGTAAAAAGAAATCAGTCTTAGTTTCTGATAAATATTATCTCCCCAGTCTGTTTTGAAATTACCGATCGGGCTGCCCAGACCAATATTGCTATAACCTAGCTGGTCTGTCGGAAAGTTTCTGTTGTTAGCCTGAAATCCATCGTTGTTCACGTCTTCCTGGATACTGTAACCGGCAAGTATATTCAGCGCGTGTTTGTTGAATTGTTTGTCGAAGGTTAAAAATGTTTCTCCTGTTTTACGTGTGCTTTCATAGGCAGAGCGATAGGCTTCTCCGTTAAGTCCTTGTTTTAAGGTGTAAGTACTGTTGTAGTAAGTTCCACGATTGTTCAATTCTTTTTGTGTACTTAAGCTTACATCGTATTTAAATCCATATGGGAGTTTTACGGATGCAGTAAAATTGAGCAGGGTAATGGTTGTTTTTAGTTTATCCGTTGCATTTTCAAGCAGGGAAACCGGGTTGTAGTATTGTACACGTTGCAGGTTTTCGGAGAATTTGCCATCCTGCATCACTGGTACGGTCGGTAAAAAACGAAGGGCATTGTAAAGAACAAGGTCTTGATTAGGGATCAGGTTTGAGTTGCTGTTAGAGTTACTCAGGTTTAGGCCTAATTTTAAATGATCGCCTAAAACACTTTGAGATAAGTTAAGGCGGCCGATCAACCGGTCGAGTGCGCTTCCTTTTAAAATCCCTTTGTCATTGAAATAATTTAAGCCGGCACTGTATTGTGTTTTGTTATAACCGCCGCTTAAAGAGATGTTATGGTTTTGCAAAATTCCGCTTCTGGTAATCTCTTTTTGCCAGTCTGTATTTGCGCCTTTAGCATCTAATGGGTCAAGACTGATTTTATTCTGATCCAGGTAAGTGGTCAGTTCTTGTGCATTCATCATTTTAACAGTTTTGGAGATATTGTCTACTCCTGCATATCCGCTGTAGTTGACAATTGGAGGACCTGATTTTCCACTTTTAGTGGTGATCATAATGACGCCGTTTGATGCTCTGGTTCCATAGATCGCAGTGGCTGAAGCATCTTTCAATACACTGATGTCTTCAATGTCATCTGGAGAGACTAACCTGAAGTCTGCTCCGGGAACGCCGTTGATAACATAAAAGGGTTCCTGAGCTGCGCCGACACGTAATGTGGAAGGGCCACGTAAGCTCATGGTAGGGGTTGCATTAGGGTCACCGGAACGGGTAATGTTCAGGCCTGCTACTTTTCCCTGTAGTAGTTGTGCGGGGTTACTCAGGCCTCCTTTGTTAAAGTCTTCCTGGGTTACTTTGGTAACTGATGTACTGAGTACTTTACGGGATTGTGTGCCATAACCGACTACGACAACTTCGTTTAATTCTTCTTGATTGACTGCCAGGGCTACATTGATTTGTGGCTGGTCTGCTGTTATTTCATAGGGTTTGTAGCCGATGTAGTTGAAAATAAGAAGATCTTGTGCTTCAGTAGTGATGGTGTATTTGCCATCGTTGTCTGTGATGGTTTTGCGTGGTTTGTTTTTTACGCTGACAGAGACTCCGGGAATAGTTTCTCCTGTGGTGGCATCTGTTACTTTGCCACTGACAGTAATTTGCTTTTTTGCAGTTTTAACGAAAATGGTTTTGTCATCGATTTCGAAAGTGAGCCCGGTTTGCTGTCCTATTTTACGCAATATGTTTTCCAGGGGCTGGTTTTTTTCTGCCATTGTAATAGGCAGGTTTAAGGTTTTATCGGATGCACTGTGTAAAAAATGGTAGCCTGTTTGTTTCTCAATCAGGGCTATAACTTCTTTTAGTGGTTTTCCGGAAACGTTAATGGTGCATAAGGGATCTGTTGTATGTGCTTGAATGGTGTGCATGGACAACAAAAAGAGACATAAAAAGCAGGTCAGGTATGGTTTGATTCTTTTCATTAATGGGTTTGTTTTGACATGAAATGGCCAGTGCAGATCCCGGGGTTTGGGATTGCCGTAAGGTTTTCATACTTTTGATTATTGAATAATTTAATTAAGTTCTTCGCAGGAACTGATTAAAAGAGCCTTGCGTCCCGATCTTATCGGTATGCAGGGCTTTTGTGTTTTTGTAGCTTTATTTAATCATGTTTTGTGGTTAGTTGCATTTTCCGGTTATATAAACTGTTTTTCCTTGTATTTCCCAGCTGATTCCTGAGATATAGCTGAGTTGTCTGAGGACCTGGGTCAGTGACATGCTGGCAAATGATCCTTTGAGTTTGCAGTCTGTTAATGCTGTGCTTTTAAGTTCGACTTTGACGTTATACCATCTGGATATTTTCTTTGCAGCTTCCGGCCAGCTTTCGTAGTTCAGGGTCAAAAGGTTGTCTTTCCATCCTGCTGCGTCGTCTTTAATGAAGGTGGTTATTGCTGATGTGCTGTCTTTTTTCGTGTAAATGAGCTGGTCCCCTGGTTTGAGGATTTGTCTTTTTCTGGTATCATTGTCTATGTCAACCTGTACTTTACCTTCTACTAAAGAAACTTTGGCCATTTCGTCGTCGGGATAGCCTGATATGTTAAATTTTGTACCGAGAACAAGGGTTTGGATGTGTCCGGTATGAACGATAAAGGGTTTCTGAGGGTTCTTTTCTACTTCAAACCAGGCTTCTCCTTTGAGTTGAAGTTCTCTGTTCCGGATTCCGTAGTTGGAGGGGATTTTTAGGGTAGATAGGGTGTTGAGTACAACGAGGGAGCCGTCTGGTAGTGTAATGTTCATTTTCTGTCCTGCCCCGGTGTGTTTTTCTATATAGGTAAGGGTGGTTGTTTTGTTGAATTCTGTGTGGAAAAAAAGAAGGCACAGGAAAAGGATTGCTGCGGCGGCTGATAGCCAGGCTAACTTTTTGTTGATTACTTTTTTTGTATTTGTTTTGATTTCAACTGCTTCTATGCGTTGGTGAAGGCGCTTTAATGCGTGTTTTGCTCTGGGCAGGTCGTGGTTTATTTTCCCTGCATTCCAGATTTCAGCTACTTCGTTAAAGCGTTCGGCAAATTCGCTGTCGTTTTGAACTTTGTGCAGCAGATAGTGTACGTCTTTGTCAGTTATTGAGCTTTCGAGGTATCCGATAATTAAGCTGTAATCGTGTTCGTCCATTTATCCCTTTTTTATGGGGGTCGCAAAATGGGGTGGTTTTGTTTACAGGTTTTTTCGATTTAATGTAATGGTAATATGGTTAATATTTATTTAACATATCTTTTCACGGATGTAGAGGATGGAGCGGTAAATCATAGTCCGGACTGTGGGCAGGGTTTTGTTGAGTGTTTCTGCGATTTCTTTGTCGGTGAGCTGGTGTTTCCATTTGAGCAGAAACACGATTTTTGTTTGTTCGGGCAGCGTAGTGATAATTTGTTCAATCATCTTTGTCCGGTCTTTGAGGAATAGTTTTTCGTCGGGTTGTGATAGGGTGGAGTCTGGTAGTTGGTCGGCGTAGTCTGTGGGTAGGTGGGTGATGTTTTTGTTGTTTCTGTAGTAGGTGTTGATTTTGTTTCTGAGTGCGGCGTAGAGGTAGGCTTTGAGGGAGGTAGTGATGGTGATGGTGGTGCGGCGGAGCCAAAGGTCAAGGAACAGGTCGGAAACGGCGTCTTCTGCGTCGTTTTCTTCGCAGCCGGTTGTTTTGCAGAACGAGATCAGGGGGTTGTAGTATTTGAGAAATAGCTGGTCAAAGGATTTTCTGCTCCCTTGTGCTATTTGCGCAAATAGTTCCTTGTCATCGTGGATGTGTTGCATGAGAACAATATTAGGATACTGTTTTCATGATTTTTAACGATGTGTGTTATCTTTTGATTAATTGTTAGGGAGGTGTTTTCACTGGACAGCTAAAAAAATAAAGCGCCTGTTTTCGTACTGGAATTCATGAAGAATGATTCATGTACTGAAAACAGGCGCTTTATTTTTTTTAGCTGTTTCAGCTAATTTTGGAGCCTTGTTTTGGAGAAGTCTCCTGTTTAACTAGTGTTTCAGCTTTGCTTTGAACACTTTTTCCAGTTTCTCTAGCTTTGGCAGAATGACTAATCTGCAATATGGCTGGTCAGCATTTTTATTGAAGTAATCCTGGTGATAGCCTTCTGCTTTATAAAAGGTTTCTGCTTTTGTGATTTCAGTTACTACTGGTTTGCCGTAAGCGTTTGTTTTATTGAGTTCTGCTTTATAGTGTTCTGCTGCTGTTTTTTGTTCGGGTGTGTGATAGAAGACTACTGAACGGTATTGTGTGCCGACATCTGCTCCCTGACGGTTTAAGGTTGTTGGGTCATGGCTTTTCCAGAATACTTCCAGCAGGTCGTCATAGGAGATTTTTGCCGGGTCATAGTTAAATTCAATAACTTCTGCGTGTCCGGTTGCGCCGGAACAAACTTCTTCGTAGGTTGGGTTAGGGTAGGAGCCTCCTTCAAAGCCGGATCTGACTGCGGTTACTCCATCGAGTTTTTGGAAGAGGGCTTCTGAACACCAGAAGCAGCCCATGCCGAAGGTGGCTTTTTGTAGTTTTTTCTGCTGTGCGTCTGCGCTGTTTATCGAGAAAAACAGGAGAGCTATGATTGCCAGATATTTCATTGTGTGTGTGTTTAGAATATAAATTTAATGGATTTATGATTAGAAATACGGGAGTGACAGGATTGTGGTTTTGTATCTATCCTAAATTGACAGTGTACTGATAAAATGGGGTTTATGTGAAGGGTGATTTGATAATTATGGTTAAAAAAACATGAGTTGATAACTATATGTTAATAAGTACAGGACTGACTGATATTCTTGATTAAAAGGGTTGGTGTTGGTAAATGTTAATAACTTAAATTGTTGTAAATTAGTATGATGCTGTGGTGTAATTCGTATTATCGGGTTTTATTAACAATTGTTTTATAGTTTTGAATCAAACATTAAAGAAATATTATGTCTACACCTTATATTCCAACCTTAGATCTTGGTTCTTATATCGACGGAACAGAACACGATCGTAAAAAATTTTCTGATGAACTGGGCAGGGCCTTCAATGATTCGGGATTTGTAACGATTACCAACCATGGCTTAAGCCAGGAATTGATTGATAAATTATATCAGAATATTCAAGGGGTTTTTCGTTTGCCTGCTGATCAGAAAGCTAAATACGAAAAGCCAGAGCTTGCTGGACAACGTGGTTATACGAGCCCGGGTAAAGAAACAGCCAAGGGTGCTAAAACAGCAGATCTTAAAGAGTTCTGGCAAATTGGTCAGACGGTAGTTGATGGTGACCCGATTAAATATGAGTATCCTGATAATGAGTATCTGGAAGAGATTCCTGGTTTCAATGAAGTAACAAACGAGGTTTATCAAAAGCTGGAAAGTAATGGGAAACACTTGTTAAGAGCAATCGCTACTTATTTAAGTTTACCAATTGATTATTTTGATAAACATGTACATAACGGAAATTCTATTCTGAGAGGTATTCATTACTTCCCGATCGAAAATCCTGATGCTTTACCTGATGATGCTGTCCGAGCTGGTGCACATGAGGATATTAACCTGATTACTTTACTGATCGGCGCAAGTGCTGATGGTTTAGAGGTATTAACACGCAGTAATGAGTGGTTGCCGATCAGAGCACATCATTCGGATATTGTTGTGAATGTAGGTGATATGTTACAACGTTTAACAAACAATAAGCTTCGTTCTACTACACACAGAGTGGTTAACCCTCCAAGAGAGTTAATGAAGACATCACGTTTTTCAGTACCGTTCTTTTTACACCCACGTTCTGATATGGACTTAACGAGTCTTGATTCTTGTGTGGATGAAGCGCATCCGAAACAATATACTGATATGACTGCCGGAGAGTATCTGGACGAACGTCTGAGAGAAATAGGCCTGAAGAAGTAAGAAATCTTAAGCATAAAAAAAGGGTTCATGAAAATGAACCCTTTTTTGTTATTCCGAGCCTTCTATCGGGATCGAACCAATGACCTACTGATTACAAGTCAGTTGCTCTACCAGCTGAGCTAAGAAGGCTTTAATGCCGGTTATTCGCTAACCGGGTGCAATTATAGAAAAATTGATCCTGAATACAAAATCTCTTCTCTAAAAAAATCGGTTTATTTTTATATCTCCCTGTTTTATAGGGATTTTATTTTTGCAGGTTTTTGGTTTATTTGTCCATTCCCTGGTCGATTGCTTTGTTAATGACGTCCTGAATACGGGAACGGATGCCCATGCTTACTAGTTTATTGGTGACTGAGGGGTTGACGCGGTTCGATAAAAACACGTAAACCAAACCTCTCGCAGGATCTACCCAGACTGCCGTACCCGTATAACCAGTGTGTCCGTAGGTTTGTGAAGAGGCTGTTGAGGAAGGATATTTCTTAGCCAGATTTGGGTCCCAGCGATCAAATCCCAGTCCTCTTCTGCTTACGTTTGATTGTTGTGCAGTGAAATTTTCTACGGTTCCCGGTTTGAAGTAGGTCTGGCCACCATAAGTTCCTTTGTTCAGAAACATCTGGTACATGATAGCCATATCATTGGTGCTGGCAAATAAGCCGGCATGTCCTGAAACTCCGCCTACGAGTGCTGCTCCCTGGTCATGAACGTAGCCTACCAACAGGGTTTTTCTGAAATAGGTGTCGTCTTCTGTCGGGATAATCTGATCTCTGCTAAATCTGTTTCTTGGCAGGAATCCGGCAGTTTGCATACCTAAGGGAGCGTAAAAGTTTTCTGAGGTGTAAATATTTAAGGGTTCTCCGCTAATGTGCTCCACAATGTCTTTCATCACATACATACTGATGTCACTATATACGTATTTACCTCTTGTCCTGATCGGGGCATTCAGCATTTGTGGCCACATGACGTCTTTGAAGTAGTTTTTTCTGATGAAATATCCATCGGCTACTTTAGTAGGATAAGCTGCGGATGAATCCGGACTGTGATCGGTTGCTTTGACGCCGTCATGAAAGGCAATGTAAGGGATAAAACCTGCCTGATGCAGCATCACGTCGCGCACCGGGATTTCATTCATTGCGGTTGGTCTTGCCAAAGCAATATAGGCGCCTATATTGGTGTCCAGTTTGAGTTTGTTTTGCTCTGCTAAACGCATGACCATTGGGGTGGTTGCTGTTATTTTAGTGATAGAAGCGAGGTCAAATATATCGGTAACTTTATCCGGTGGGCCGCCATAGGTATGCGTACCGTAGGCTTTGTTAAAGATAACTTTGCCATCTTTTGCCACCAATACAACCATGCCCGGTGCAGCTCTTGCGGCGATGGCTTCGGCAGTAATGTTATCAATTTCACGCAGGTTATCACTATTGACGCCGGCATCTTCGGGAACGGTATATTTTAAGCGGGTAACGACTGTTGTGTAGCCTGATCCGGCAAGGTATTTTCCTGAGATGTTACGGGTTAATTTATTGCTGGCTGCTATTCCTCCGAAAATCATCTGGGGAATTAGTGTAGCCGATTGTATGCTTTTGTCCTGTGTCCAAATGATTGGCGCACTCAGGGAGTCAAAGGGGACGAGGTTGGTTTGCTGACCGTACAGGGCAACAATAACAGATTTGGTTTTAGCCAGTGAGTTGATGAAATTAATATATTTTGGCTTCGTTGTTTCCAGATCCTGAATGGAAATGATAATGGTATTGAAGAATTTCAGGTCGTCCTCGAGCTTTAAGAGTTCGGGTGCATTTTCATATTTTGCAGCGCTGAAAGAAGTGACTTTTGCATATTTATTCAGCAGGCTGTCCGAAATATTCTGAAAATTGAAACCCAGGCTCACTGAGGCAATATTTTTCTTTTCTAAGGAAGTCAAAGGGATAATGTTCTGCTGATTGTTAAGCAAAACGGTATGCTGAAGGATGTTAGTGTTGACTTTTAACAGGTCTTCATTTCTTTGGTGATCTTGTGCACAGGCACTGAAGGTTGATATCGCAAGAAGACAAACGGTGATAGTTTGAACAAGATTGTTTTTGTACATAAAAAGCTTATAGTTCATTCAGAACGCTAAAGATATAAAAAGCTTGTACCGGGTTCGTCATTAAATGGTATTTATAATCAAAAGATTTATGTATAAGGCTTATTTTCGTTAAATTAGCGACCTTTACCAAGGAACTAAATGTCAGATATAATACAACTTTTACCCGAGAGTGTTGCGAATCAAATTGCTGCCGGAGAGGTAGTTCAGCGACCTGCATCGGCAGTGAAAGAGTTGATGGAAAATGCCATTGATGCGGGGGCGAATAAGATACAATTGATCTTGAAAGATGCCGGAAAGGTACTTATTCAGGTGATCGATAATGGATGTGGAATGAGCGTTTCTGATGCACGTATGTGTTTTGAGCGTCATGCAACTTCAAAAGTGCGCAAAGCGGAAGATTTGTTTGCTATTCGTACCATGGGTTTCCGTGGGGAAGCGATGGCATCTATTGCAGCAATTGCACAGGTTGAAATGAAAACCCGCCGTTATGAAGATGAACTGGGTACGCTGATCGAGATTGAGGGTGCAACGATAACTAAACAGGAACCTGTAGCTACGCCGCAGGGAACCAGTATATGTATCAAAAACTTATTTTTTAATACACCGGCAAGACGCAATTTTCTGAAGAGCAATCCTGCTGAAATGAGGCATATTATCGATGAATTCCAAAGGGTTTCATTGGCTAATCCTGCTATTTCTTTCAGTTTGCATCATGATGGAATGGAGATTTTCAGATTGCCTTCGTCAGCTTTAAAACAAAGAATAGTCCATCTGTTTGGAAATAATTATAACGAAAGACTGATTCCTGTAGAGGAGGACACCACCATTATCAACCTTAAAGGGTTTATTGGCAAGCCTCAGTTTGCAAAGAAAACACGTGGGGAACAGTTCTTTTTTGTGAACAACCGTTTCATCAGGGATAATTATCTGAACCATGCGCTTAATAAAGCTTATGAGGACTTGTTATCAGATGATAACTTCCCTTTTTATGTGCTTTTTATAGATATTGACCCGGCTAAGATTGATGTGAACGTACATCCTACTAAAACGGAGATTAAATACCTGGATGAGAAGTCTATTTATGCGATTATACATTCTGCGGTTAAACGTTCTTTAGGAAGGTTTAATATTAGCCCTACGATTGATTTTGATCAGGAAACGGCTTTCAGCGGAATGATCAGCCCTAAGAATCTGGATGAAATTATTCCGCCAAGTATTAGTTTTAATCCTGATTTTAATCCTTTCGCTGCTGACAAGAGTACGGATAAAGGTTCTGGTTCTTCTGGTTTCAGGGGAACGGAAACTGGTTTTAAAGGTACGGAGACGGGATTCAGAAATTCAGATGGCAGAGATCATCAGCCTGTAGCTAAGAATTGGGGTTCATTGTATGAGATTTCTAAGGATAAGCCCGCTGAGCAGGTTAAAATGGAATTGCCGGGAAATGGGCCGGATGATAAATATGCGCCGATACAGAAACAGCTGATGCAGCTGCATAATAAATATATTATTTCGCAGATTAAGTCAGGTTTAATGCTGATTGATCAGCAGGCTGCACACGAAAGGATATTGTATGAACGTTTTAGCGTCAATCTGGAAGATCGTAAAGGTGCTTCGCAGCAAAGTTTATTTCCACAGACAGTTACGTTAAGTCCGAATGATTATGAGTTAGCAAAGAGTTTGCTGGATGATATCAAGAGCCTGGGCTTTGAGGTCAGAGAATTTGGAAAGAATACTTTGGTCATTGAAGGGATTCCTGTTGATCTGGGAAGTAACCAGATTAATGAAACTCAGCTTTTTGAACATTTGATTGAAGGGTTTAAGAATTCTCAGCAGGAATTAAAGCTGGATAAAAGAGATGCGCTGGCAAGAAGTATGGCTAAAAACAGTGCGATTAAAAGTGGTGTTGTTTTAGGTCAGCAAGAGATGAATATGTTGATTGAACAGTTATTTGCATGTAAAGCGCCAAACTTTAGTATCAGTGGCAGACCTGTAATCCAGACGATGTCACTAACAGAAATTGATAGAAAATTTGATAAGTAATGATGAATAATATTCATATACCTCCAGTTGTTAAGAACCTGTTGATCATCAATGTGTTGTTTTTTGCAGCTAAATATGTTTTTGAATCTAAAGGAATTGACCTGGGTTATTACCTGGGTGCATTTTACTTTGATTCTCCGCTGTTCAAGATCTGGCAGCCGATCACGTATATGTTTATGCATGGGAACTTTACCCATATTTTATTCAATATGTTTGCGTTGTTCTCTTTTGGTTCGGTATTGGAAACCAGGTGGGGAACTAAACGGTTTATCAATTTTTACCTGATCACGGGTTTGGGTGCGCTTGCCTTACAATGGGGTGTACAGGCTTTTGAAATTTATCAAATGACAGGTTCTCCTGTTAATCCAGGGGCTGTAACGATTGACATTGTGAAGGGAATGGCTTCTTTAAATTTAAGGGGTTTAAGTCCTGAACAGGGACAAACTTTTTTAAGTATTTACTCTGGTCCTATGGTTGGGGCTTCGGGAGCTATATTTGGTTTGCTGGTTGCTTTTGGAATGCTTTATCCGAATGCTGAACTTTATATCATGTTTATTCCTGTGCCTGTGAAGGCTAAGTATATTATTCCGGTTTATATCCTGATAGAACTAAGTTTAGGGGTAGCTAGTGTTCAGGGAGACTCTGTTGCGCATTATGCACACCTTGGTGGCGCATTGCTGGGGTTTATACTCGTGAAGTTATGGAAAGAGAAAAATACATTTTACGACTATTATGACTAAGAAAAATCTGCTTGAGGATCTGAAATATAAAGTTTTCCAGTCTGGGAACCCGGTGTTTTTTTATATTGGGATCAATACGATTGTTTACGTCGCTGTAGCCCTTTTTGGGGTTACGTACTTTCTGGCCGGAAATACAAATGTCCGGTTTCTGGATTATGTGAGTGAATATGTTGCTTTTCCTGCGGCATTGCCTAAGCTTCCTTTCCGTTTTTATACGATACTGACTTATCAGTTTTTTCATAATGATATTTTTCACATCCTGTTTAATATGTTATGGTTGTTCTGGATGGGCAGGATCTTTTTAGATTTCCTGAAACCGCGTCAGTTCCATTTGGTATATCTTGCGGGTGGCGTAATGGGCGCAGTCATTTATGCACTTGCTTATAATATTTTCCCTGTTTTTGCACTTTATGTTCCTGGGGCTATAATTATCGGTTCATCAGCCTCAGTAATGGCTATTGCAGTAGCTACGGCGACTTTGGTTCCTGATTATTCAATGAACCTGATGTTTATCGGAAATGTGAAGCTGAAATATTTGCTGATGGCCTACATTGTGATTGACCTGATCAGCATTGCTTCTCAAAATCCGGGTGGCAGTTTTGCACATTTGGGTGGGGCACTGTTTGGTTTTGTTTATATTAAGCTTTTACAGGGCGGAAACGATTTAAGTGGCTGGTTTGAGCGTAAACCAACTTTAAAGGTGGTGAGAAATGACAAGCCTAATGCTGGTGCAAGGAATAAAAGTAATAAGGTCAACCAGAAAGAGGTTGATGCGGTCCTGGATAAAGTTTCCAAGTCAGGTTATGATAAGTTAAGCAGGGAAGAAAAGGAGATTTTATTCAAGGCGAGTAAGGATTAATGAAGAAAAAAAAGCTTACATTTTTAGGGAAGATCACTTTACTGGCTGGCGTAGTTACGGCTTTTGCTCTTTTATTAGGGATATTAGCTGGTAATCTTGATCCGCGTGAACATCAGCGTATTGCCTTTTTTGGCCTGGCTTATCCTTTCGTGCTGCTTTTAAATGTGTTGTTTATTATCTGGTGGGTGTTAAAGGGCAGAATAGTATTTGCTTTAGGTACTGCCGCTATCATCGCCATAGGCTGGCACCCGCTAATTGCTACAGTTGGTTTTATCGGGGAATCTGGTGATGGCCCGAAATCGGCTCCTGAACTGGTCAGAATGATGACTTACAATGTGCATAGTTTTAAACCTTATGGGGAAGAGAGCAATGAAGCTGTGAAGCAGCAGATGCTGGCAGTCGTCAAAGATGAAAATCCTGATATCATCTGTTTTCAGGAATATTATACCCGCCGTAAGGGAACATTCGCGATCACTGACAGCCTGAAACAGATCCTGAAAACTTCCAACTATTATTTTGTACCTTCTTCTGGTAATGATTATGAATCTGCGGGCCTGGCTATCTTTTCAAGATATCCGATCGTTAATAAGGGCAGTATCCTGTTCAGTACGAATCATGGGGGCAATGCAAGTATCTATGTGGATGTAATGGTCAACAAAGAGAAGGTAAGGGTTTATAATGTTCATTTGCAGTCCATCTCTTTTGATAAGCAGGATTATAATTACCTGGATAAAGTGACGCAGAAAATGGATACAGAGATTTTACCTGCAAAAAGGATCATGGGTATGCTGAAAACGGCATTTCTTAAAAGAAGCGGACAGGTTGATATTATGAAAGATCATATGAAATCCTGTAAAACACCTTTCCTGATTGCAGGGGATTTTAATGATACACCTGCTTCTTATGCGGTGACACAATTGACAAAATCGCTTCATAACAGCTTTGTGGAGCAGGGAACAGGACTTGGACGTACTTATAATGGAAAATTCCCTAATTTCCAGATAGACTATATCTCAGCAACAAAGACAATCAAGGTGATTAACCACCGGATTATACAAGCGAGATTATCTGATCATTTCCCTGTAAGAAGTGACTTAAGAATCAATTAATATACTCACAAATTTTTATCTTTGTTATCTTCAGTCCAGTATTTTCCCGGACTAAAATAAATATATATACTAATGGAGAACGGTTTACAGCTATACAATACCCTTACGCGCAAAAAAGAGAATTTTGAACCCTTAAACGGCCACCATGTTGGGATGTACGTTTGCGGGCCTACTGTTTACAGTGATGTGCATCTGGGTAATTGCCGTACTTTCATTTCTTTTGATTTAATCTTCAGGTATCTGAAGTATATGGGCTTCAAGGTTCGTTATGTTCGCAATATAACGGATGCCGGCCATTTGGAAGGTGATCGTGATGAGGGTGATGATAAGTTTGCAAAAAGAGCAAAGCTGGAGCAATTGGAACCGATGGAGATTGTGCAAAAATATACACTGGGTTTCCATGATGTATTACGCATGTTCAATACGCTTCCGCCCAGCATTGAGCCTACAGCAACTGGTCATATTATTGAACAGATTGAGATGATCAAAGATATCATTGCCAATGGTTATGCTTATGAAACTAATGGAACAGTATATTTTGATGTAGAGAAATATAGCCAGACTTATAATTATACGGTATTAACTAATCGTAATCTGGATGATATGATGGCTAATACCAGGGAATTGGGTGGGCAGGATGAGAAACGCGGCAGACTGGATTTTGCTTTGTGGATTAAGGCTAAGCCTGAAACATTGATGCGCTGGCAGTCTCCATGGGGTGTTGGTTTTCCAGGCTGGCATATTGAGTGCTCTGCGATGAGTGCAAAATATCTGGGTGAGGAATTTGATATTCATGGTGGTGGAATGGATTTAGCGGCTACGCACCATACCAACGAAATCGCACAGTCGGAGGCTTGTTATCATAAACATCCTGCAAAGTACTGGATGCATACAAATATGTTAACGGTGAATGGCGCAAGGATGTCTAAGACTGCTGGTAATGGTTTTATGCCTTTACAGTTGTTTTCTGGTGATCATCCTTTGTTATCAAAAGGGTACAGCCCGATGACGGTTAAGTTTTTTATGCTCCAGGCACATTATCGCAGCACACTGGATTTCTCAAATGATGCGTTGGATGCTTCGGAAAAAGGATTCAGACGGTTGATGAATTCTCTGAGTTTACTGGAGAAGCTGACGCCTGCTGCAACGGGAGATTTCGAAATCGAACCTATCAGATTGAATTGTGTAAAGGCAATGAATGATGATTTTAACAGCCCTGTAGTTATTGCAGAGTTGTTTGAGGCGGCAAGGATTATCAATACTGTTTATGATGGTAAGGGTAGTATTTCTGCTGCTGAACTGGATAAGCTGAAACAACTGATGCAGGATTTTGTCTATGATATCTTTGGGTTAAAGGATGAGGAAAGTTCAAATACGGAATTAAATGATGTATTGGATATGGTCATTGATATCAGAAAGAGTGCAAAAGAAAACAAGGATTATGCTACTTCTGATAAGATACGTATTGGTCTTCAGGATATTGGTATCCAATTAAAGGATAGCAAAGAGGGTACTACCTGGAATAAATTATAATTAAAAACACCTTATATTTAATACTATATATTAAACCATGATCAATAAAATAATCTGCACCCTATTGGCTGCAACTTTTACCTTGGGCGCATCTGCTCAGCATACTGATGGTACTACTAAATCACTGGTAAAAGCGGAAGAGGAATTCGCGGCCACTGCTGCAAAGGATGGGGTTAAGTCTGCTTTTGAGGCTTACAGTGCAAAAGGTGCTTTGGTATTCAGACCTAATCCGGTAGATGCAAAAACATTCTATGCGAACCAGCCTAATGATAAAAATCTGAGCTGGGCACCTGCTTATGCAAGGGTTTCCCGCAGTGGGGACTGGGGTTTTACTTCTGGCGGTTACACGGTAGATGGAGAAACTAAGGCTTATGGTGAGTATCTTTCTGTATGGAAAGCGATCAATGGTAAATGGGAACTTGCACTGGATTTGGGGGCGGAGCATCATAAGCCTTTACAGCCGGTTACTACTCATTTTGTAGAGCCGAAAGATTACTTTAAACCAAAGTTTGCGGGGCCAAAACAGTTAGCTGCCGGGAAAGATATAATTCTGACTACTGAGAAGACGTTGAACATGACTTTGAAGTCTTATGGGGTTGCTGCTTATGGTGGTTTCCTGAATCATGATGCAAGGGTTATCTTTCCGGGTTATGAACCTGTAATTGGAAAAGATAAGATCATCGCTTTTTATAATAGCATGATTGATAAAATGAGCTTAAGAACTGTTGGTGCTGATAAGGCAGCGGGTGGGGATTTAGCTTATACTTATGGTGTAGCAACGATTGATTACAGAACGGATTTAAGAGAGAGTTTTAATTATGTGTTCATTTATGAGCGTCAGCCTGATTTTAACTGGAATCTGATTCAGCAGATTTACGTTCCTGCGGAGCGCTAAGTTTCTTATTCTCAAATAAAAAGGGTTTCTTAGTGTCGGTCTTATGTTAGGCTGATATTAAGAAACCTTTTTTTATTGTGTATAAATTGGCTGTTTAACCGTTAAATGATTAAAGAAAAGAATTATGAAGAAATATTTACTATTTGGAGTCGCGGTATTGTGTTGTATACAGGGTTATAGTCAGACTTTTGATAAGCAGGGGCAAAGGGGGGCAAGGGGCTTAATGCCTGAGAATACTATTGGTGGTATGCTGCGTGCTCTGGATCTTGGGGTTACAACTTTAGGAATGAATGTAGTGATATCAAAAGATAAGCAGGTGGTGCTTTCTCATGAGCCTTATTTTAACAATGAGATCAGCCTTACGCCGGATGGAAAGGAGATTCCGCTGAAGGATGAGCAGAAGTATAATATGTATGAAATGGATTATGACCAGATCCGTAAGTATGATGTGGGGAGTAAGGTTCATAAGCGTTATCCTGGTCAGCAGAAGTATAAGGCTTATAAGCCGCTGCTGAGTGAGGTGATAGATTCGGTGGAGGCGTATGTAAAGTTGCATAAGTTGCCTAAGCCTGATTATGCGATTGAAATCAAAACTATCCGTAAGGGTGATTCAGTGTTCCATCCTGAACCGGCAGAGTTTTCACAGTTGGTGATGGATGTAGTGGTGAAGAAAAAAATGGTTAAAAGGGCAATTATCCAGGCTTTTGATATCAGATGTTTGCAGTATGTGCATGGGAAGTATCCAAAGGTGAGAACTGCATTGATGATTGATGAGAAGGAGGATTTTGAGAATAATATCAAGGATTTAGGTTTTAATCCGACTTTTTATAGTCCGTATGCGGTGTTGGTTGGGAAAGGGTTAGTGGACAGGTGCCATGAGGCGGGGATAAAGATTGTTCCGTGGACGGTGAATAGTTTGAAGGATATGGAGTATATGGTGGGGTTGGGTGTCGATGGTATCATCACTGATTATCCCAATTTATTCCAGCGATTGGAATTGCCTGTCAAGTAGTTTCTCCGGGTGAAGGGGGGATTTCCTGAGGGGATCAAAAAAACAGGGTGTGCTATTTTCAGACTGGCCGCCTCCTGAAGAGGAGCCGAAGGTCAGGAAAACAGCACACCCTGTTTTTTTGCCGCCTTGGGGATAACCGGTTGTAAACCGGATAGACTAGCTTGCCGGAAATCCGCAATCAATGAAAAATATGGATAACAGCTCTTTAGTTGGGGTGGGAGGTGAAAGAAAGAAAGACTATTTGGAGAAGCGGATTGGTAAAAGAGTTGGAGGAATAAAGGGAAAGACTAGTTGGTGAAGTGGATTGGTGAAAGAGTTGGAGGAATAAAAAGAAAAACTAGTTGGTGAAGTGGAGTGATGATATAAAAGGAAAATAAAGGGTAATTTTTTATCAATAGAAATGCCGGACCTGTTTTTTGACTGGCGTATTTCCTGAAGAAACTATTTGTGTATGAAATTATAGATAGAGCTTGTTATAGCAGGTTCTGAATGATTTTTTCTACGGACAGGCCTTCGGCTTCGGCACGGTAGTTTCTTACGATACGGTGGCGGAGAATGGCTTCTGCAACGGCTTGTACGTCTTCGATGTCTGGTGAGTATTTCCCTGAGATGGCGGCGTGGCATTTGGCACCGAGGATAAGAAATTGAGAGGCTCTCGGGCCTGCTCCCCAGTTTACGTACTGGTTAATTTCAGGGGTTGCCAATGAGTTTCCGGGACGGGTTTTTCCGGTTAGTTTTACCGCATATTCCAGTACGTTATCGGTTACGGGAATGGTACGGATCAATTGCTGAAAGTATTGGATCTGCTCGGCGTTGATTAGTTTTTTGAGGGTAACGGGGTTATTGCCGGTAGAGTTTTTGACGATAGTAAGTTCTTCCTGAAAGGTTGGGTAGGTAAGCAGCACGTTGAACATGAAACGGTCAAGCTGAGCTTCTGGAAGTGGATAGGTTCCTTCTTGTTCGATAGGGTTCTGGGTAGCAAGGACGAAAAAGGGTTTGGGTAAAATGTGCTTGTGGCCTGCTGCGGTAACGGATTTCTCCTGCATGGCTTCTAAAAGGGCAGCCTGGGTTTTTGGAGGGGTTCTGTTGATTTCGTCAGCGAGAACAATATTAGAGAAGACAGGGCCTTTAATGAATTTAAAGTTCCTGTCTTCTCCTAAGATTTCTGAGCCAATGATATCCCCTGGCATCAGATCGGGGGTAAATTGTATTCTGTTAAAGTTAAGGTCAAGCACATCTGCCACGGTTTGAACCAGTAGTGTCTTTGCAAGTCCGGGAACACCTACCAATAAGCAATGTCCATTGCTCAGGATAGAGATGAGTACCGATTTAACAGCTTCATCCTGTCCAATAACGACTTTACCAATTTCATTCTTTATGTCTTTGTAGAATTGGTGAAGGGCATCAACTGCCGCTTTGTCGTTAGTGTACTGCATAATTATTTTGTTTCTTCTGGTAATGGTTTAGTCCAGATTTTCAACTCATCACAGGTAGAGTAGTCAGGATCGATTCTAATATAAGTGCTTTTTCTTCTTTTTTCAAACCATTCACTCATTACACGATCCATTTTTTGTTGCTGGGCCTTTTCTTTGAACTTAGCGTAATCTTGTTCAAGGTTACCTTTGTGTGGCGCAATCTTAGATTTTAAAAGGATAATTTTGTAGCCTTCTTTTCCGTCAGCTGCTGTAAATGGTACTGGTCTTGAGATTTCACCAATTTTCATCGTATCTACGACAAGGAATACTTTTGGATCTAATTTGTCAGCAGGAATGAAGGTAGTCCTCGCTGTAACGTTATCTGCAAATAAAAGCATACCTCCGTTATATTTAGATTCTTTGTTGGAAGAGTAAAGGGACGCTGCTGCTGAGAAACTCAGTTTGTTAGCAATTACGTTGTTGTAAACACTGTCTGCATGTAGTTTCGCACGGTCTAAACTTTGTGGGGTAGTTTGCGGACGAATCAGAATGTGACGGGCGTGAACCTGCTCTCCTCTTCGTTCTACAACCTGCAAAACGTGGAATCCAAAGTCTGTTTCAAATACTGGTGAAAGTTCCCCTGGTTTTAGTTTAAACGCATAAGCTGTAAATTCTTTAGCCATCATGGTACGGTCAAAGAATCCTAAATCACCGCCTTCTGGTGCTGAACCCGGATCTTCTGAGTAAGTTTTTGCTAAAAATCCGAAGTCTTCTCCGCTTTTAACACGTAGTCTTATCGCATCAAGTTTATCAAAGAAACGTTGCTTTTCTGATTTTGTCAGTTCAGGGTTAATCACGATCTCTCCAACTTCATATTCAGCAGGGATATCCGGTAAGCTGTCTTTTTTGTAAGAATCGTAATATTTTCTCACTTCTACAGGTGTAATACTCACTTTCTCAGTGATCGTTCCCTGCATTTTATTCGCCTGAAGCTGATCTTTAACGTCAGGTCTCAGCTCATCTTTATATTGTAATACCGAACGGTTCAGGAATTCTTCCAGTTTATCCTGGCCGCCTGCACGCTGAATCTGGTAACGCATTCTTTTATCCAGCTCATCATCTACCTGTTTATCGTCCACCATCACGGAGTCAATATTTGCTTGTTGTTTTAATAGATGTTGAACCAGCATTTGTTGAAGGATGTAACACTTTACTTTCTCATCCACAGGATTCCCCGAGTTCAGGTACATGACGTATTGCTGGTTTAATTCCGACAACAGGATCACATCGCTTCCCAATACCGCAATCACCTTATCTACGCTTTTTGTCTGGGATTGTACGTTTAAAAACAAGAAGAGTAATCCGCTTGCCATCAATAAAATTTTCTTCATTATACTATTTTCAATTATATTCTATTTGCAAATTTACTATTATTCAATGATTTGTCTGTGCTATTCTGTGATCAGTTTACTTAAGGTACGCTGATCAATGGTTATTTTATATTTGTTGCGCAGCGCAGTAATCCATTTACATTCTAATTGCTTCTGATAGTCCTCTGCTACCTCACTTTTACTGTCTTCATAAGACATAGAAGGATAGGACTCAGCATGCGCATTGTAATATTCATGGATCTGCTTGTCATTATTCTCCACTCCATCCCAGATTTTCTTCTCGGAAATATTGAAAAGTAAAAGTGCTTCTTTAAATTCATTGATAACCAGGGAAAAGTCGGCTCCTTTTGCTTCTGGTGGTGCTGAAGCTAGTAAAGCCTTCTCGTAATTTTTGGTCTCAGCTATAAAAGTACTGTCTTTATCTAATCCGGCTTCCAGGGCATCCTGAACTTTCAGCTTAAAATCAATGTATATGTTTAAAAACGAAATTAAATCCGTTAATGTTGGCTTGGTATTCCCCGGACGATGTTTCTGATATACCCATACAAATTCTTTCTGGCTTACAGGGCTGCCGTTGATTACAGCTACGCTTTGTGCGACAGTACTGAAATAGAAAAAACAGAGAACAAGAATAAAACAGATTTTTCTCACAAAAGGTCTAAATGGTATTTTTAAGGTATAAAAGTAATAAATTAAGGCACTATAATAAGATATTTAACTAATTTTAACACAAAAAATATTTCCCAAAAAAGGTACAATTCATGGGTGAACAGTTAACTACCAGCGCAGAAGCACTCCGTTTATTTTTTACGGAAGACATTTACCTGGTCAATGGTGAGGATAAAATACTTTCTGCGGTACAACCTGAGCTTAAATCTGCTCCTGTTATTGAAGTTGTAATTCCGGTTGTGGAACAGGAAATCCCTGTAAGGAGTACTGTAGTGGCCGAAGTTAAAACTCCGGCAGCAGAAGCCGTCGTATTCAAATATCTGGGTAAGAACCAGAAAAATATCTTAATCCTGGTGAATGATGCCGGAAACGATGTGAGTACGGACAAAGGAAAAGAGTTGTTACGAAATATCGTAAAAGCACTTCTGCTGACTGCGAATGATTTTGCTTTACTAAACTATGCGGCTTATGCGGGCACTGGTTTTGAAGAGTTCAAAAGCTTCTTTAATAGTAAACTGGTCTTTGCTTTTGGAGTTACTCCTTCACATCTTGGTTTGGGGGAACAGCCTGTAAACGAAATTATCATGCATGGTGCTGCACAACTTATTTTTTCCGGAAATCTGGATCAGCTTGCTGATGATCAAATGGGGAAGAAAAATTTGTGGGGAAGCCTTAAGAAACTGTCGATATGATCAGACAATTAGTCTTTGCGACCAATAATCTAAATAAAACAAAAGAAGTCCGCTCTTTATTAGCGGACCAGTATGAAGTCCTGAACCTGCAAGATATTGGTTGTACAACCGATATTCCGGAAACAGCGGATACTTTTGCTGGCAATGCCGGTTTAAAAAGCCGCTTTGTCGTTGAAAATTATCAGCTGGATTGTTTTGCTGATGATAGCGGTCTGGAAGTAGAAGCGCTAAATAACGAACCAGGAATCTACTCTGCCCGGTATGCTGGCGAAAGAGGTGATGCTGCAAATCTGGATTTGGTTTTACAGAAAATGGAAGGACAGCAGAACCGTAATGCACGGTTTATCACGGTAATCTCTTTGATTCAAAATGGTAAAGAGTTTCTCTTCGAAGGAACAATTCAGGGGACACTAAGGGAAAGCCGCACGGGTGAAAATGGCTTCGGTTATGACCCGATTTTTCAGCCGGATGGATATCAGATAACTTTTGCTGAAATGGACATGGCAGAGAAAAATAAAATCAGTCACCGGGCAATTGCCATGCGCAAGCTTATTGCTTTTTTAAAAGAACAGGCTGTTTAGACAGAGTGTCTGCTTTTTTTAGTAATGATGGTACTATTTTTTGAATTGTATCTGCAATTTTTGGTGGTACCTTCTGTATAACTTCTAACGGATTAATCTTGTTTTTTAAGGAATCAGCCGCATTTTTCAGAATTTTAGGGTCAGTGTCTTTCGCTGCTTTCCTGATGATAGCACCAGCTCCACCAGGTAACTGATCCGTAAGCGCGTCAATAGCTGCATCCTTCAAGTCTTTTGTCGCTGGTTTCCCTGGTGTTTTTACACCTGGTTTAGCGCCTGCTTTGACTACTGGTTTAGTTGCTGCTTTTGGTTTAGCTACTATTTTTGGGTTGGTAATGTCTCTTTTTGAACGCGGCCTTAACTCGGGTTTCCAGATGAAGCCTGTTAAAATTACGTCCTGTTTAATATCAGCAACGGGTGTAGTGGCACCTTCGACATCTTTAATCGGGACTACATCTGAGATTTCATTTTTCCTGAAATTAACTTTAATCCGGCTGCTGATCGTCTGGTTCATTTTATCGTATTTCTTGCCATCATCAGTCTTTGTGAAATAAACGCTTTCTGCGTTACCATCCACATACATGCTGTTTAGTGCTCCGTCTTTAAAGAACCCAGTAATCATTTTACCTTTAATCTGATTGAATTTTGCAGAATCTACCGGGTCAACGTTTACTGCAAATGCATTGCTGATTATCTGAACAGAGTTTATCTTTTTATTTCTCAATTGCAGATAGATGGTGTCTCCGGTCTGCTGAGAGTTTTGCGACCAGATAATCGGATTTTTGTACCAGCGTAAAGTTGAATCCGCACTGGTATAAAACAGAGAGTCTGCTTTAGCCTGCATATTGGATTTGAAGACATTTACATGGTGATAGGCTTTGATACTTCGTGTAAGGACAGTATCTGCCGGGTTAAATGGCAGACTATCTTTAGTCGTTTTTTTAATCACTGGCTTTACTCCGGTTTTGAGTTTCGCGGTATCGGTCTTAATTTTTACGCCGTCTGATTTGAGTTTAGCAGTGTCAGTTTTGACTTTTGTAATGCCTGTTTTAATCTTTGAGGTATCAGTTGTTAATGCCGGGTCAGTTATTTTAACAGCGGGGGCAGGCTTTGGAGGAGATACCTTTTTCACAGTCGGATCAGCTTTTAAGCCTGATTTTAAACTATCTGCTTTTAACGTTTCCTTACTTAAAACCGGAATGCCATTTTTAATTACCGCATCAATTTTTGCAATAGCCGCCTTTTTCTGCAAGGTATCCAATGCCTTCAATTCTGCTGCTTTTCTGAATATAGAATCAATTTTTTGAATGGGGACTTTAGCCTTCAGCATACTATCCCTTTTTACACTATCCTTTGCAGTCAGAACAAGTTTTATAGGTGGTGCTTTAGGGTTTTTACCATTTCCAGCAACAGAAACACCAGGTTTTTTAGGGTCTGCGGGTTTAGCTTTTTTACTGCCTACTTTACTTCCTTCTCTGCTTTCTTCCCCTAATTCATTATCTTTTTTGATGACAGGGCCCTTGATCAGCTTTAAGGTTTTCTGCAAAACCATTTGTGTTTCCAGGGTATCAGCTCCCAGCCATAAGCTATCCGGACGCTTTACCTCTTTGACCAGAATAGAGTCACTCGTTCCCATACCTGCATAGGCATTTTTAGTAACTAAAGTCCGCTGATCTTTTTTATAATAATACCCCAGCTGACCGTGCATCAGCATTTTATCAATAGTATCTTTAAATACAATATTTCTTACTGCTTTACCATAACCAGCACGTCCATCATAATATAAACTATCTCCTTTGAGTGATTTACTGCCCGAAGTATACAGGTTGTTTTTTCCAAAATACGCATAAGTAGTTTTTGTATTGTAAGCGCCGTTTTCTGTATAAAGATTACCGCCGTCTTTCTCCCTGATATTGGTCGGGCCATAAAAATAAGCCCAGTTGGTTAGGGTGTTATACCTCAGTGTATCTGATTTGATCGTACTTTGTTCGGTCACAACCAATACATTGTAACGGAAATAAGCGTCCCTGCTATTGGCAAAATAGTAACCGTTTTTACTGGTAATGGTCGCATCTTTGTTTACAATTTTACCACCGCTCACATAGGTGCCCACTTTAGGTGCCATGGCGTAATCCAGTACATTGGTCGTTAAGACAGAAGTTCTGTCGAGCAAACGAACGTTGCTTGTTAAGTGAGCAAGTTTTGCATTTCCATCGTAAGTCAGGAAATCAGAATAAATATTGATCGTATCTGCCTGATTGATGTGTACGTTGTTAAATGCCTCGAAGTAATTCTTGGACGTATAAAAAACCGCACTATCGCAGGTAAGAATTGCATTGTCCTGTTTAAAGACTGGTTTTCTTAAATAGGTAATATCTGTTTTTGTAATAATCTTACTTCTTTCTGAACTTTGAAGGATGATTTTCGTTCTCTGTTGTGCGGTCTGCATCGCATTTTGCTGTGCCGAAAGTGACAATGGGAAAAAGAAAAACAGCAGGATCCCTGCAATCCTGAGGGTCAGATTACTATATATGGAGTTCATGATTGTATCATAAACGTTAAAAAGCGTATTTATTTTACTTGAAATGTGAATTTTTCGCACCTTACAAAGTTAGTTTTTTGATGGCCATTATCGTTGCCTGTTTAAAATTTATCTGATATTTAGTTTGTCTGCTGAATTTAAAGACCTCTTCCTGCTTCTTTTGGTAGCAAATCGTTATTTTTGACAGATGTTACTCTTGCACAATTTCCTGGATTATATCCGCCAGAATTCTTTATTCAATCCAGACCAGCGAATTCTTTTAGCGGTTAGCGGAGGAAAAGATTCTGTGCTCATGGCCCACCTTTTTAAGCAAGGTGGATTTAAGTTTGGAATTGCACATTGTAATTTTGGGCTGAGAGCAGAAGAGTCACAAAGAGATGAGCGTTTTGTCAGTGCACTCGCTTCCCAGCTTGAAGTACCTTTATATGTGACGCATTTTACCACTAAAGCGTATGCTGCTGAACATAAAATATCAACCCAGATGGCCGCGAGAGATTTAAGGTACCGCTGGTTTGAAGAATTAAGAACTCAGGAGAATTATAGCTATATCGCTGTTGCACATCATCAGGACGATGCGATAGAAACGGTATTGCTGAATTTAGTGAGAGGGACTGGTATTGCTGGTTTACATGGTATTTTACCTAAAAGGGATTTCCTGATCAGACCGCTGTTATTCTTATCCCGTGCCGGTATTGATGAGGCCATTCAGCGCAAAGGTTATGATTTTGTAGAAGATAGTTCCAATTCGGGTACTGCTTATGCCAGAAATAAACTAAGATTAGGGGTTGTACCACTGCTTAAGGAGATCAATCCTAATCTGGAACAGACTTTTGAACATAATATTCTTCGCTTCGCAGAGACGGAAATGGTTTTGCAGCAAACAGTTGCTCAGCTTAGAGTTACACTCTTTGAAGAAAAAAAAGAAGGTATTTACCTTTCGCTAGAGAAAATCAGAGCACTGAATCCTAAAAGACTTCTTTTGTTTGAGCTGTTAAAGGTTTATGGCTTTACTGAAACAGTGGTGGAAGACTTGCTTGGCTCTTTAAACAAACAAAGCGGAACTTCATTTTACAGCGCAAGTCATCGGCTCACCCTGAACCGGGAAAACCTGATGCTGACGGCGATTATAACAGAAGAGGTTTATACGAATAAAATGATACATCCTTCGGATACAGCAGTGGCTTTCGGCAACCAGGTTATTGAAATTTCCTATGCTGAGCTGATATCTTTTGACAATAATCCACAGAAAGCATTTATAGATGCAGACCGGCTGATTTTTCCGATCGTAGTCAGAGCATGGCAGGAAGGAGACCGTTTTATGCCGATCGGGATGAGAAATTATAAAAAGCTGAGCGATTTCTTTATTGATCAGAAGATACCTCTGCCCCAAAAAGATAGTATTCCAATCCTCATTAATGGGAATGGCGATGTGGTCTGGGTGGCAGGTCTGCGTCAGGACAATAGATATAAAGTAACAGCTACAACAAAAAAAGTCGCTATATTCGAACAGAAATTAAATTAAATGGGCAATAAGTACGCTTTTCTGGAGAAACAATATATAGGTCGTGATTACATCAGGATATGTATCCGTTTGTTAATGGCCGCTTTCTGTTTTGGTGCATATGTATATGAAAGAGATCGCGACAATACACAAGACTTATTTCTTGTAGTAGGTTTTGGGATCATAGGTATCTCTATAGTTTTATTATTTCTGATTCAGTATAAGACTATCATCCACAATAAGAGTATGATTATTGATGGTTTGTGGACTGCAAAAAAGGTGAAGATCGATTTAAATAGTATTACTGATGTAAGAAAAGATACTTACAGCAGCTATCTTTTTAATAACCCGGTATATAATCTGCACCGTAAGGGAAGTATCCGCTTTTACTCCTCGGGGAAAGATGCAGTGGTACTGACAGACCGTGATGGTCTGCAATATTTTATCGGCACCCAAAGACCAAATGAGATGCTTTTGGTGATTCAGGCCGAAATGAAGAAATAATCCCGTTGCACGGAACACGTTATTCTGTCACAAATCAAATAATTGCAATTGTTTAACACAAAGATCAGTTTTAGTGCTGTAATTTGCGGGTGAAACAGTTTAATTAAAACTGTTATAGATAATCTATAATTGATGAAGATAGGTATTGTTTGTTACCCTACATTTGGCGGTAGTGGTGTTGTCGCTACAGAATTGGGAAAGGCATTGGCCGATGAAGGACATCAGGTCCATTTCATCACCTATAGCCAGCCTGCAAGGTTAGACTTTTTCTCTGCTAACCTTTATTATCATGAAGTATCAGTCCGGGATTATCCATTGTTTGACTACGCGCCTTATGAGTCTGCACTGGCCAGTAAACTGGTAGACGTGGTAAGATTTGAGAAGCTGGATATTTTGCATGTACATTATGCAATTCCACATGCTTCTGCTGCCTTTATGGCGAAACAGATCCTGGAAACCTACGGTATTTATATTCCGTTTGTAACTACGCTCCACGGAACTGATATTACGTTAGTTGGAAAAGATCCGACTTATAAACCAGTAGTTACCTTCTCGATCAATAAATCTGATGGAGTTACTACGGTTTCAAATGACCTGAAAGAAGATACGAATAACCATTTTGATATCACCAATGAGATCAGAGTGATTCCTAACTTTATAGATTTCAGCAGATTCAGCCTGAAACCAAAAGATCATTTCAAAAAGGCTATTGCGCCTAACAATGAAAGAATCCTGATCCATACTTCGAATTTCCGAAAAGTGAAAAGAACGGCAGATGTAATCAGGATGTTCAGATTGATCCTGAATAAAATCCCTTCTAAGTTACTGATGGTAGGGGATGGGCCTGACCGTGCGAATAATGAACAGTTATGCCGCGATCTTGGTATTTGTGATCATGTACGGTTTTTAGGAAAACAGGATGCTGTAGAGGAAATCCTTTCGGTAGCCGACTTATTTCTGATGCCTTCTGAGACAGAAAGTTTTGGATTGGCTGCATTAGAGGCTATGGCTTGCAAGGTGCCTATTATTACTTCTAATGCTGGTGGTTTGCCGGAACTGAATGTAGATGGTTTCTGTGGTTATATGAGCAATGTGGGTGATGTGGATGATATGGCGAAAAAAGCCATTATGATCCTGGAGAATGATGAAGTGCTGAACACATTTAAAGAAAATGCGTTTAAAAGAGCACAGGATTTTGATCTGAAAAAAATATTACCATTGTATGTAGATTATTACAATGACATTATCGCTAAAAATCTTGCTTTACAGCCTGCTTAATAGCTGTGTTTAATTCTTATTCCAAAAAAAAGAGGCTTCATTTTGAAGCCTCTTTTTTTATATAAATTTTTGATTACATCTTACTGTCCAGTGCTGCTTTTTTCTTAGCTACGAACTCAAAACAAACAGGGGCACCGATATCAATTCTTTTTCCACTGTCTTTTAATGCGCCAGTAACTTTATCACGTTTAAAAATTACAACGTTATTGGTATACTGATGTCCAACTAATAACCAGTTACCGCTCGGGTCAATCACAAAAGCTCTCGGACCGTTGCCTAGAGTGCTTACCTGACCTTTATTGGTTAGCTGACCGTTACTTTCAACAGCGAAAGTAGTAATTGTATTGGCAGTACCTCTGTTACTTGCATATAAGAACTTTCCATCAGCTGTAAGCTGGATGTCAGAGCCTCCATTTTCGCCTTTAAAATCTTTAGCTACAATAGATACTTCCTGGATCTTTTTGAATACGCCGTCAGCATAGCTGAAAACGGTTACCTGGGCTATCATTTCCTGAATCAGGTAGGCAAACCTGCCATTACTGCTAAAGGTGATATGCCTTGGTCCGCTGCCAGGTTTGATACTGATACTGTCTTTTAAAACAAGAACATTATGTTCTGAATCTTTATCGTAAGCGTAAGTATAAACTTTATCTTTTCCTAAGTCGTTTGCGATCACATAACGGTGGTCAGGAGTAAAGCGTACCATGTGAACATGGGCGCTGCTTTGTCTGTCTTTGTTGATGCTTGATCCTATATGTTTAACAACCTGCTTAGCCGGGGTCAGTGCACCGTTTGCTTCTCTGCCAAAAACACCAATTGTGCCTCCGCTATAATTAGCAATCAATACATTTTTGTCATCTGCGATCAGATAACAAGGATCTGCCCCTTTTGAAGGTTGTTTATTGAGAAAACCTAACTTTCCTGCAACTGCATCAAAGCTAAATGCGCTCACCATACTTTTATCACCATCCTCATTCACCGCATAAACGAATTTACTATCCGGTGTAACGGTAAGGAAACTTGGATTAATCACGTTCTTCTCTACATACTTAAATTTAGCTGTAGCATCAGGTGTGTTAAAATCGTAAACATAAATTCCTTCACTTTTACCCGGAGCTGTATAAGTTCCGATGACTAAATGATAATCTGCCTGTTGTGCTTTAGCAGAGAAAAAAGAAACGGTAGCGGTTAACAGACAAAATAGTTTTCTCATAAATCAGGTTATAATTACTGGATCAGATGTTTGATCTGAATCAGTTCATGTTCTTCTAAAAAGCGCCATCTTCCACGTGGAAGATCTTTTTTGGTCAGGTTACCATAAACCACACGGTCTAATTTAACAACCTCATAACCCAGGTGTTCAAATATTCTGCGGACAATCCTGTTTTTACCACTGTGGATCTGGATGCCTACTTCACGTTTAGAACCTCCGGCTACGTAAGATACAGAATCTGGTTTAATAATACCATCTTCTAATTCTAAACCGAACTGAATTTTGTTCAGGTCACCCTGACTTAAACTTTTGCTTAATTCAACATGGTAGATTTTAGTAATCCCATTTTTTGGATGCGATAGCTTATCAGCTAAATCACCATCATTTGTCATTAATAAAAGACCTGTTGTATTGCGGTCTAAACGACCAACCGGATAAATACGTTCTCTGCTTGCTTTTTCTACTAAGGACATTACTGTACGGCGTTCCTGAGGATCGTCAGTGGTAGTAATATAATCTTTAGGTTTATTTAAGATCACGTAAACTTTCTTTTCACGTTTCAGCAATTCGCCGTTGTAACGTACTTCGTCTTTACCCGGATCTACTTTATGTCCCAGTTCAGAAACCGGTACACCGTTTACAGAAACCACACCAGCAGCAATCAGTTCATCTGCCTTACGGCGTGAACAGATACCTGAATTGGCAATGTAACGGTTCAAACGGATTTTTCCGTCATCTACTGTATTGTGACTGCTTTCCTTTCTGCTACGCATAACAGGCGCTTTTTCAGCAAAAGGTCTTGGCGCACCAGAATATGGTTTTGCCGGAGCACCTTCTTCTCTTTTTCTGAATGGTCTGCTATCTGTACTTCTGGAAGTGCTTTTTTTATCTTCGAAAGTTCTGAATGGTCTTTCACCATCAGTACCGAAATTGTCTTTCTTTATATAACTACGGCCTTCATTTCTTGGCATCTCTTTAGAAGAACCTTCTTTAAATGCACGTGGTTTGAATGTTTTGCCGCCAGCACCACCTCTTGACGAGAAGCTTTTTGCATCGCCGTCTCTACCTGCTCTTGGTCTTTCACCATCTCTTGGTGGTCTTGAGGAGAAGCTTTTTGCCTCACCGTCTCTGCCTGCTCTTGGTCTTTCACCATCTCTTGGTGGTCTTGATGAGAAGCTCTTTGCATCGCCATCTCTGCCTGCTCTTGGTCTTTCACCGTCTCTTGGAGGTCTTGAGGAGAAGCTCTTTGCTTCACCGTCTCTGCCTGCTCCTGGTCTGAAACTACGCTCACCGTCTCTTGGAGGTCTTGCTTTAAAATCATCACCATCTTTACTGGCTCTTGGTCTGTAGTTGTCTTTACCAGCACCAAATTTACTCTTGTCGTTCCCCTCTTTATCCCCAAACTTGCTTTTACCTTTGTAAGCACTATCTGCTCCACTACGGCCTTTACCTGTTGTGCTTCGGTTTCCCGGTTTGGACTTGTCATCCCGACTGTTCCTGTTGTTGTTATTTGTCATGATACGCTGTTAACCACATAATTAATGCGGGGTGCAAATTTAATAAAAATCGGGCAATTAGTCATTTATATTTTCAGGATGTCTATTAAAAATAAAATCGCGGCCTATTGGTGTTTAAACCTTGATTTTATTGCTTATTTCTGTAAAATGTTGATTATTAGATAAATATAAGGTACATTTGCAGGCGTTTTATAATTGTTCACCAAAAAAAGGAGGAAAATGATAAAGAAACACATAATAACATGTTCAATAATTTTAGGATTATTGGTTATGGCAAAAGTGTTTGCTTACAACATGCCCCAAGCATTTAAAAGTTCGAAAAAGGGACTTAACAACACGACAAAAAGCATTACCACTACTACCACCATTACTACAGAAGAGCCTGTAAATCAATTGGCTCAGCTGAATTTCGCAGAAGAAACTTTACCTCTGGGTGACATCAGGGTGCAGAAAAAAATGAAGAAGACTCTTGCGGGGTATAATTACAGCAGCTTACAGACCAATCGTCTGCACAGAATGGCCGCTGAATGGTTTCCGATTATCGAGCCGATTCTTGCAGCTTATGGGATTCCAAATGATTTTAAATACATGCCTCTTGTAGAATCAGGTTTACAGGGTGGAATGTCTCCAAAAGGAGCCAATGGATTCTGGCAATTTATGCCGGGTACAGCACGTACTTACGGACTAAAAGTAAACTCGGAAGTTGATGAACGTAAAAACCTACGTAAATCCACTATAGCAGCCTGCAAATACATCAAAGAATTGTATGGTGTTTTTGATAGCTGGACATTAGTAGCTGCGGCCTATAATGTGGGTGATAACCACATGAGAAAGCAGATCGACAGACAAAATCAGGACAATTATTTTAAAATGAAACTGAATCGTGAAACAGGTGGGTATGTTTACAAACTTATTTCAATGAAAGAAATCATCAGGGACCCTTCCCGGTATGGTTACAGCAGTTCTAAGGGCGTATTGGCTATGCATAACAATAGCAACAATACAAACAGAGAATAAAATAAGACTGAAATGAATTAAGAGCCGGCAATAGCCGGCTTTTTTTATGCGCTCTTTTCAGGCTATTGCTGTCTTGAAAAATTATTCAGCTAGTTTACGATTCTTTTACTTTCTTTTAATTTGGATCTGCTTTTGATATAATTCTAAACATATATATTTAGTGAGTTTAAAAATATGCTCCTAATGAAATTTGTTACACGAATAATCCTGATTGGTATTGGTCCCCATTCCAAGCGCGTATATCTCCCTGCAATCACCCAGCTGAAACAAAAATTTAAAGTTGAAATTTCACTGGCAATTGATGTTAAATCTGAAGCTAAAAAGATTACTCATTACTTTGAAAAACATGACTATAAAATCGACACTTTATTTATTGATCCGTTTACAGGACAATTTCCGGAAGCCCTAAAAGCTGATTTGAATCACTTTGTTGAAGTGCATGGAATAAATGCAGTGATTATTGCAACTGAGCCATCAGTTCATCACGCGTATGCGGAGTGGGCACTGAGTTTAAAATTGCATATCCTGATGGATAAGCCTGTCAGCACGAGGGAAAATGCAGTTTCTGAGCTTGAACAGGCCAATGGGATTCTGACCGATTATCAGCAGTTGCTACAACTTTACAACGACTTTCAACAAGAAAAATCTACTGTTTTTTCTATCAATGTTCAGCGAAGATATCATCCGGGTTTTCAGTATGTGATGGAGAGAATTAAAGAGGTGAGTGCAGCCACCAATTGCCCGGTTACAGCAATTCATTCGAGCCATAGCGATGGACAATGGCGCTTACCCTCAGAAATGGTATTGCAGGACTATCATTCTTATAATAAAGGTCACGGAAAAATGTCGCATAGCGGATATCATATATTTGATATTGTCAGCCAGCTTTACGATGCTCCCGGAATAGCGGAGAAAACCCCGGATCAGATGGAAGTGATCAGTTCATTGATTTTGCCTGAAGGATTTATTAAACAACTTAATGAGCAGGATTATGAAGCTAATTTTAAGGCTGATTATGAACAGGCGAAAGTGTATGATGATGCAGAGTTGATGAAGATATTTGAAGATTACGGAGAGATTGATGCAACTGTGCTGGTACGGCAGTTAAAAGATGGGGTCAATATGGCGAACATTACAATCAATCTGTTACATAATAGTTTTAGCAGAAGGAGTTGGGTAATTCCGGATGCAGACCTCTATAAAGGAAATGGGCGTGTAAAACATGAATATCACAATATTCAGCAAGGCCCCTTTCAAAATATCCAGATCCACTCTTACCAGGCAAAGGATAAACATCACCATAACAACAAAAAAGATTATAAACCAGGAGGGAATAATCATTTTGATATCTATATTTTCCGGAATATAGGTATGTTGGGTGGGAAACATCCTTTGGAAATTGTTACGATGAAAGACCTGTCAGCGTTGCACAAATTTGATGATTCTAAATTGTTAACTGAACAAGCTAAAACAGCTGTAATTGCAGAATTTCTTGGTTTTATTCAAGGTGATCTGGATAAAAAAGATTTAAAATCAAATATTGACAGTCATTTGAACAGTGTGAAAATGATGTCAGCGGCTTACGTGTCACATATCCAGCAGAAAGTCAATGGAAATCCTGTGGTGAAAATTTAGCCCTGTTTTTTCTGAGTGAAAATTGTGCTTTTGTAATTCATATTTAAAGTAACATTAACGTCAAATAATTGTTTGCTATCTGAGATCCCTTTTAATTTGAAAAGAACAGGGATTTCAAGGTTTACAATAAATTAAACGCGATAGGCTATTAAAAGAAAAATGGGTACTTTTGTGGCTGCAAATTTGCTTTCTTTATTTCAAAGATTTCAATCGCACTTTTTAGATATATATGAGCAAAAATACCATCGATCTGGGTGAACAAAAAGATGTTGAAGTATACGGTGCAAGGGTTCACAACCTTAAAAACATAGATATTTCTTTTCCGCGTAATCAACTGGTTGTGATAACCGGTTTGAGTGGCAGTGGTAAATCATCGCTGGCATTTGATACGATTTATGCCGAAGGACAACGTCGCTACATGGAAACTTTCAGCGCTTATTCCCGTCAATTTATGGGTGGCATGGAAAGACCTGATGTAGATAAAGTATCAGGACTGAGTCCTGTAATTGCCATTGAACAGAAAACTACCAGCAAAAATCCAAGATCTACTGTAGGTACAATTACAGAAATCTATGATTTCATGCGTTTGCTGTATGCCCGTACTGCCGATGCCTTCTCTTATAATACCGGAGAGAAGATGGAGCGGATGAGTGAGGATCAGATTCTGAATAATATTTATAATAAATATGACGGCGTAGCTGTTAATATCCTGGCTCCTGTAGTTAAAGGCCGTAAAGGACATTATCGTGAACTGTTCGAACAAATCCGTAAACAAGGGTATGTTAAAGTGCGTATTGATGGAGAGATACAGGATATGGCTCCAAAAATGCAGGTTGACAGGTACAAAATCCATGATATAGAGATTGTCGTAGACAGGTTGCTGGTAGACAGAAAAGATCATAAACGATTAATTGATTCTGTTCAGACTGCGATGCGTGTGGGTAAAGGGATTATTAAAATCAGCGACAAAGAGAATAATGTCTCTCATTTCAGCAAGTTTTTAATGTGCCCGACTACAGGGATTTCTTACGATGAACCACAGCCGAACAGTTTTTCTTTCAACTCACCTTATGGGGCCTGTGAAAGATGTGATGGTTTAGGGTATATCTTCGTGGTAGACAGAGAATCTGTTATGCCTAATCCGAAATTAAGTATCATGAGTGGTGGATTAGCTCCGCTTGGTGAATACCGCGATATCTGGATGTTCCAGGTGATTAAAGCACTGGCCAAAAAATATAACTTTTCTCTTTCCACTCCAATTGAGAAATTAGGAGAAGAAAATATTAATATTCTACTTAATGGCAGCCCTGATTTATTATCAGTAGCTGTTGAATATAATAAGTGGAATGTACAAAACTATCAGATTACGTTTGATGGGATTATCAAATTACTTGAAGAACAGAACGAGAAGAAAGGAGAGGGAGCTGTAGATGATATGGAGACCTTCCGTAAACTTAAAACCTGTCCTTCTTGTAATGGCGCAAGACTGAAAAAAGAAAGCCTGCACTTTAAAGTAGATGGCAAGAATATCTTTGAACTGGCAGAAATGGACATTAACAGTCTTAAAGGCTGGTTTAATGAGCTGGAGAGCCGTTTAAATGAAAGACAAAATACAATTGCTAAAGAGATCCTGAAAGAAATCAGAACCAGGCTGGGCTTTTTGACCGACGTGGGCCTGAATTATCTTTCACTGGACAGAACAGCAAGAACCTTGTCAGGAGGTGAAGCACAAAGGATCCGTCTGGCTACACAAATTGGTTCACAACTGATGAACGTGATGTATATTCTGGATGAACCAAGTATCGGTCTTCACCAGCGTGACAATGAGCGGTTAATTGGCGCACTGAAAAACCTGCGTGATCTTGGGAACACTGTTCTGGTTGTAGAACATGATAAAGATATGATCCTGGAAGCCGATTACGTGATTGACGTTGGTCCGGCAGCAGGTTTGCGCGGAGGGCAGATTGTTGCACAGGGAACACCAAAAGAAATTCTGAAATCAGGAACACTGACTGCTGCCTACTTGAATGGAAAGAAGGAAATTACCGTTCCTGCTAAAAGAAGAAAAGGAAACGGGCATAAACTATCTATCATTAAAGCCAGCGGCCATAACCTGAAAGAAGTTTCTGTAGACTTTCCGTTAGGCAAGTTTATTGCAGTTACCGGGGTTTCCGGAAGCGGTAAATCGAGTCTGATTACGGAGACTTTATACCCGATATTAAACCACCATTTCTTCAGGGCGAAAAAACATCCTTTGCCTTATGAAAAAATCAACGGGATCAAGGAAATAGATAAAGTTATTGAAATTGATCAGGCGCCGATTGGCAGAACACCAAGATCAAATCCATCTACTTATACCGGGGTTTTCTCTGACATCAGAAATCTATATGTACAACTGCCGGAAGCTAAAATAAGAGGTTATAAACCTGGTCGTTTCTCTTTCAATGTAAAGGGCGGAAGGTGTGAGACTTGTCAGGGTGCAGGGATGAAGGTTATTGAAATGAATTTCCTGCCTGATGTCCATGTGCCTTGTGAAGAATGTGGCGGAAGAAGATATAACAGAGAAACACTGGAAGTACGTTACCGTGGTAAATCAATCAGTGATGTACTGGATATGAGTATTGAAGATGCTTGCGCATTTTTTGAGAATATGCCAGTGATTTACCGTAAAATAAAGACTTTAAAAGACGTCGGACTAGGGTATATTACGTTAGGACAATCTTCCACTACTTTATCTGGTGGAGAGGCGCAGCGCGTCAAACTGGCTACTGAATTATCTAAAAAGGATACTGGAAAAACTTTCTATATCCTGGATGAGCCAACAACGGGCCTTCATTTTGAAGATATCAATGTACTGCTGGGGGTACTAAACGAGCTTGTAGATAAAGGAAATACAGTATTAGTGATTGAGCATAACCTGGATGTAGTCAAAGTGGCCGACTGGGTAATTGATTTGGGAGAAGAAGGCGGAGCTGGTGGTGGAAGAATTATTTTTGAAGGTACACCCGAAGGCCTGATTCAAAATCCGATCAGTCTGACAGGAAAGTTCCTGAAGAAAGAAATGAAACATTAACCTATAAATAGATATGCAGAAGCTAATTAATCAGGAGCAGATGCGTTCGGCAGACGCATTCACAATTAAGAACCTCGATATCTCTTCCATAGAATTGATGGAAGCTGCCTCTATGGCATTTGTAGCGGAGTTTGTACAAGAGATTAAGACTGTAGAAACTCCCATTAATATTTTATGTGGTAAAGGTAATAATGGTGCCGATGGATTAGCTATTGCCAGAATACTTCAGGATAAAGGATATAGTGCAGTTGCTGTTTACCTGGTTGATTTTTCTGATAAACAGACCACAGAATATCAAACGAACCTGAACCGGTTAAAAGATCTTTGGTTTCCTTTAACCACAGTTAAAACTGTTGCAGAACTCAAAAATATAAAAGGTGGGGTCATTATTGATGCTGTACTGGGATCGGGCTTAAATAAGCCATTAAGCGGCGCTTATGCAGAACTTGCAACATTCATTAATGGATTAAACTACCAGGTGATTGCAGTCGATATCCCTACGGGGTTTCCTGCTGAGGGTGCATTTGCCAAAACTGATATATTTATCAAAGCAGATCTGGTTATCTGTTTTCAGCGGCCAAAAATCAATTTCTTCTTTCCCGAATCGGTAGCGGCATTAAACCGTTTCCGTGTAGTGTCAATTGGCCTGGATGAAGAGTTTATTGAAAAGCAAGTTTCTCCTTATCAGCTTTTGGAGCAGCGTGATATCAAGGAACTGATTCAACCCCGGAAATCTTTTACCCATAAAGGAACTTATGGGCATGCCTTGCTTATTGCTGGTCAAAAGGAAACCATGGGTGCAGCAATTCTTGCAGCTAAAGGATGTTTATATGGTGGAGCAGGCTTAACAACACTTTCCATTCCTGAAAGCGGTCTGATAGCTCTGAATACAGCGCTTCCTGAAGTGATGTATCTGGACCGGAAGGAACTGGCAGCATCTGCATTGGAGAAATTCAAAATCATCGCTGTAGGGCCGGGTTTAGGTACAGACGCCACCATTATTGATTTATTGAAAAACCTGTTGAAGCTAAAAGTTCCATTGGTTATAGATGCTGATGCCTTACATCTTTTGGGGAATGACGAAAGTTTAATGAAGCAATTGACCGAAGGTTCAATCCTGACACCTCATATGAAGGAATTTGATCATCTTTTCGGGGCTCATGAATCCTGGTGGGCACGTTTAGAAACTGCGAGAGAAAAAGCGGTGGAGTTAAAATGCGTGATCGTCCTTAAAAATCAATATACTTTTATCATCGATCAGCAGGGAAAAGTCATGATTAATTCAACTGGCAATCCTGCAATGGCACAAGGAGGGATGGGAGATGTATTAACAGGCTTAATTGCCTCGCTGGCTGCACAAGGTTATGAAGCTCGTCAAACCGCTTATGCAGCATGTTATATACATGGAATGTCTGGAGATCAACTTGCTGCTGACCAGGTTTCTGTAAAAGCCTCAGCAATTGCTGAGCATCTTCCTGCGGTAGTAAAAGGATTAACTAGATAGATACACCACCCATTGCAATCATCTTTTCCATAGTCGGACTTGGACTGCCACCACGTTTTTCAAGCGTAACAGCGAAAGCCTGTGCATGACCAACTTCTTTCATGGTCAGCAATAGTTTTCCAGGACCAGATTTGGCATCAAATACACCCAGATCTACCGGTTTTCCATCTACAATAGCCCATAATTGATACTGATGTGCAGCATCATTTTGAGGAAGTGCCATTTTGGTGTTGTCCACCATTACATGCTGTCCTTTTTTGTGCCAGTAAACCATCATGTTCGCTTGCGGGGAAATTTTTGTTCCGGCAAGTTTTACGGATGTCCAGCTTGGGTCAGCAGAAATAGCAGCAATTTCCTGTAAATCTTTGTTCTCATCTTTCATGAAACTTACAGTACTGGCAAACTTCTCCTTATCAATGTTCATCGCAATGATCTGCTGATTAGCAACGTTTAACTTATCATGTGTTGCATAAAGCGCAGCAACACTCACTACTAACAGCCCAATGCAGGCTACTAATGAATATCTTAAAGTTCTGATCGTCGATGCCGCATGGTCTGCCGGTAAAGGCACAATTTTAGCTTCGTGAGCTGGTGTTGAAGTTGTTTTCCCTGAAACGGGTACCTCATTAACCGGTATGCCTATTTTTTCGAAAATCTGTTTATCCAATCCGCTGGTGGGTTCAATAGCATGTTTGATTGCATATTGTTCCATAGCAATTTCAATAGCGGTAATCTCCTCTTTTATCGCAGGATACTTTGCCGCCATTCCCTCTACTTCACGCTGTTCCTGAGCATTGAGATGCCCGAGAACGTAAAGTTCAAGTATGCCTGTTTCGATATATGCTTTTGCCTCTTCCACTTTAATTAAAATGCTTTCTTAATTCCATAATAGCCATCCTGATCCGGGTCTTAACCGTACCTAATGGTAAATTCAGTTCTTCTGCTGCCTCTACATGGGTATAACCTTTAAAATAAACCATGTCTAATACACTATTAAATTCTGGTTTAAGTGCAGTAACCATGTCTTTGATTCCCAGTGTGTCCGCGTTGAAAGTTACCTTTCTTTGCAGGTCAATGAAATCTACGTTATTTTCAAGGTCTTGGTTTTTACTGGCATTTTTAAAGTCCTTGGATCTTATTTTATCTATTGCCAGATTACGGGCAATATTAATCATCCAGGTAAATAAGCGGCCTTTGCTACTGTCGTAGCTCTCTGCCGAATGCCAGATCTTAATGAAAGTGTCTTGTAATAAATCTTCAGCTATTTCCGAATGTTGTACAATTCTGAAAATTACCCCCAGCAATGCCGCTGAATACATATCGTATAAAGCCTGAATAGCGATAGTCTCCTGACCTTTCAGTGCACGCACCAGGTCTTCTTCTGTAAGGGATATTTTTTTATTCGGTGCCAAGGTTTGCTAATATACAGAATGTTTAACAAGTTCAAAGGTCTTTTTGTTTGAACTTGTTAGCTACGAATTAAAAATCAAAAAGGTGTTTTTCTGCATGGTAAGAGGAACGTACCAACGGACCGCTTTCTACATACCTTAAACCTTTTTGCATTCCAATTTCTTTGTATTTAGCAAATTGATCAGGATGAATCCAGTCCACAACCGGATGGTGGTTACGTGTAGGTTGTAAATACTGGCCCAAGGTCAGAATATGTACCCCATTAGCCACTAAATCATCCATTGCTTCCAGTACATCATCTTCCGTTTCTCCTAAGCCAAGCATGATTCCTGTTTTAGTTCTCAAACCGAATTCTGAGATCCTTTTCAGACACTCCAGACTTCTGTCATATTTAGCCTGAACACGTACTTGTTTAGTTAAACGGCGTACTGTTTCGATGTTATGAGACATCACTTCAGGACGTTCTTCCAGTACACGGTAAAGGTTGTCCCAAATACCTCTGAAATCAGGGATAAGCGTTTCTAAAGTTGTCGAAGGACTTTCTCTGCGGATAGCCTGTAAGGTTTCTGCCCAGATAATAGATCCGCCATCTTTTAAATCATCGCGGTCTACTGAAGTAATCACACAATGTTTAACCTGCATTAATTTTACTGAATTTGCCACCCGGTTAGGCTCATCGGTATCCACGGCTTTTGGTCTGCCTGTTGCCACTGCACAAAAAGAGCAGGAGCGGGTACAGATGTTACCGAGAATCATGAACGTTGCCGTACCAGCGCCCCAGCATTCGCCCATATTCGGACAATTGCCACTTTCGCAAATGGTATGTAATTTATGGGTATCTACAAGACTGCGCACCTGCGCATACTCTTTACCTACAGGAAGCTTAACTCTAAGCCAATCTGGTTTACGTTGTACTGGGTTTGCTGAAACAACCGGAAGTTCGATCATGCAGCAAAGTTAAGCAATAGGTTTGAATTGTTATAAACATGAAATGTATGTAAGGTGTAATGTTATGCTTAAAAACGATTAAATTATGACAAACCAGAGGAAATACACGTGGAAAGATTATTGATTTGATAAATAATTTATGTTAATCTTGTAAAGCGGGCTTAATCAGAATTTAAGCTGACCTAAAAAACAACCTGATATGGCAACTTCAAAAATAACTTATAACGGAGGATTGAGAACTACCTCTGTTCACTTACGTTCGGGCAATGAAATCATTACCGATGCACCTGTAGACAATAAAGGTAAAGGGGAAGCATTTTCACCAACAGATTTGCTGGCTACTTCACTAGGAAACTGCATGATCACTATTGTAGGGATTGCAGCAGCAGAACATGGCTTTAATATTGATGGGGCCACTTGTGAAATCACGAAAATTATGGCAGAAGGCCCAAGAAGAGTAGCGGAAATTATAGCTGTTCTCCAGTTCCCTGCAAATAACTATTCTGATAAAGACAAAAAGATTATTGAAAGGTCTGCAAATACCTGTCCGGTATTTTACAGCCTTCATCCTGACTTAAAGAAAACTATTTCTTTTAATTATTAATCAGTTCGGCTACTTCATCGGCCGAGATGTCACTATGAGAGGCATCTAATACACAATCGCCGTCCTTGATCAATAAGATCTGAGGAGACTCATGGTGAACTTGAAATGTTTCAGCTATCTGTGCAGAAATTGCACGATGGCTGATCAGGTCAAGGAAATATAGATTTGTTCCTTCAGGGATAATTTCCCAATCCAGTTCAAAACGCTTTTTTGCCATCATACTCACTGAACAACGGGTGCTGTGTTTAAAGATTAAACTATAGCCTTCCTGCTTTTTTATGCCACTGATCTGATCTGGATCAGTTATGTTCTTCCACTCCATTTAATTTCTATTTTAAATTATGTCCGGCTTACTTTCTCCGGTTGCCTTTCGGATACGAACTGTATGCCGGGCAGATACGGTTAGAGCAAGACTCTAAAACTGTTATTGCAAAGAATACTCCCAGCAACACTATAGCTATCTTTTTCATGAGCGTAGATTTTGTTTTTCTTCTGCTAATCTACACTATTCCAGAAAAAAAAGCAATTCCTTATTAAGCTGTATGCAGTAAGTGTGCCATTTTTATTGCTGTAATAGCAGCCTCATCACCTTTGTTACCATGTTTGCCACCAGATCTGTCCACTGCCTGTTGTAAATCATTGGTTGTCAAGACACCGAAAATAACTGGTTTACTATATTTAATTCCTACTTGTGTTACCCCATTAGCTACTGCATCACAGATAAAATCAAAATGCCTGGTTTCCCCTTGTATGATACATCCAAGGCAGATCACTGCATCAAGATCGGTATGTTTTTTTAATAAAATTTCTGCTGCACCTGTCAACTCGAAACTTCCTGGAACAGCAAAAGAAGTGATGTTCTCTTCTTTAACGCCATGTTTTAAAAGTGTTTCTAAAGCACCTTTATAAAGACTGCCTGTTACATCTGCATTCCATTCAGCAACTGCAATAGCGATTTTATAAGCTGCGCCATCAGGAACAGTAGTATGAGAAAAGTCAGATAGGTTTTTTAATTGTGTTGCCATGTTGCAAAGATAAGTATTAAAACAAAAAAAAGGCCCGCATAAAATGCAGGCCTTTGTCAAATAGTTGCAAATTTTATTTTCCTTGTGCAGCAGTAACACGCGCAATGTACTCATCAATCATGGCAGCTTCCTGGCTTGCAGGGAACTCATTTTTGATTTTGTTGTAAGCGTCTTCTGCGTTTTTATAGTCTTTTTGTGATTCGTAAACCAATCCTAATTTTTTAAGGAACAATGGAGAAGTAAACTTGTTGCTTGATTTATCAGCCGCTTTTTTGTAATAAGTAATCGCCTGACTATAGTCTTTCAGCTCACTGTAAGCGTCACCTAACATTCCTAATGCCAGTGGATCTGCAACAGGGCTTCCTGTTTCTGAATATTTACCTAAAACTTCAGTTGCTTTTTTATACTCCCCTTTACGTAAATAAATTCCACCAAGGTAGAGGTTTGCTAAGTTTGCTGATTTAGTATTGTTATACTCTTCAGCGATTTTTTCAAATCCAGGGTAACCTGCATCTCCGCTGATCGCTTTGTTAGCCAGAGAATCTACCCCAACATATTGTTCTGCTTTGTACATTTTTGCAGAAGCCTCTTCAGCTCTGTCCTTTAAATATACATTCTGATACCAAAAGTATATGATCACTAATACGATTACCGCTGCGGCAATGAATAAAAGGCTTTTAGAGTTTTCCTCTAAGAATGAACCTTTTTTAACGTTATGATTTACTTCTTTTTCTGTTGTGGACATTTTATTTAAAAAAATTAAGGATTGCAAAAATACATTTTTCGGTTAAAGTATCAACCTCTTTTTCAGTATTTAAATAAAAATTTTGATACTCAGTGTTTTTCGAACCTCCTGAATTAGATGTGAATAGGATAATGATGAAACAAATCTGTAGATCAGCTTCTTTTAACAAAGCTAAACGGTAACTTTGCAGACTCATACTATGTGGTTAAAAAACATTACTCTGCTCAACTTCAAGAATTATTCTGATGCTGATTTACGGTTTTCAAAAACGGTAAACGCGTTTATCGGGAATAATGGCGCCGGGAAGACCAATTTGCTGGATGCTATCCACTATCTGTGCCTTTGCAAGAGCTATTTCAATCCGATTGACAGTCAGCAGATCAAAACTGCTGAAGAACTTTTTATGATCCAGGGGGATTTTGACCGCCAGGAAAAAAATGAAAAGATAACCTGCGGCGTCAAGAAAAATCAGAAAAAGCAATTTAAGCGGAATAAAAAAGAATACGATAAGCTGGCCAGTCATATCGGACTGTTTCCATTGGTGATGATTTCGCCCTATGATGTCACGATTATTATGGATGGGAGTGAGGAACGCCGTAAGTTTATGGACAATGTGATTTCTCAGACTGATTCACAGTATCTGGACGAGCTGATGTTATATAACAGGCACCTGCTCAACAGAAATGCGTTATTGAAACAGATCGCAACTACACGCCGTTATGATCCTGCTCTGCTCGAAATATTTAATGAACAATTGATTGGCTGCGGAGAGAAGATTTTTGCAAAGCGCCAGCAGTTTATGGTAGATTATATAGAACTGTTCAATAAATACTATCAATATCTGACTGAGGATGCAGAACAGGTCTGCTTAACTTATCAATCTCAGCTGAATGATACTCCTTTTGAAACCTTATTGCTGCAATCTGTAGAAAAAGATAAAGTACTCGAAAGAACAACGACCGGAATTCATAAAGATGATCTGATTTTCACGATCCGGGATATGCCTTTAAAGAAGTTTGGCTCACAAGGACAGCAGAAATCTTTCCTGATCGCATTAAAACTCGCACAGTATGCTTATGTAGAAAAATATAAAGGCTTCAAACCTTTATTGTTATTAGATGATATTTTTGATAAGCTCGATGAACGCCGGATGCATAAGCTGATGGAAATGGTTTCTCATCATGACTTCGGACAGATTTTTATTACCGATACCGGAAAAGAAAGAGTGCTGAATATTTTCGATAAGATCAAAGTTCCCGTAACTTTATTCGAAGTAATTAACGGAGGTATACAACATGCGTAAACCTAATGACATGACCTTAAAAGATGCCATTTCAAAAATGCTGTCTGTTTACAGGTTAAAAGGGAAATTTGATGAAACAGGCGTTGTCGCCATGTGGCCGGAAATTATGGGAACTGCTATCGGAAACCGGACAACACAAATCTATATCGCCCATAAAAAGCTATTTGTTCGTATTGAGTCTTCTGTGATCAAAAACGAGCTATTAATGGTAAGAACCGGCATCATCCAGAAACTGAATGAACGTGCCGGTTCAGAGGTCATCAATGAAATTATATTCCTGTAGGATTAGCCTTTACTTCCGCCACCAAATATTTTGCTGACTACCCATATAATAAGGGCAAGCACTACAACAACTACAATTATACCGGACCAGACTCCGGCCTTGAATATCCCCTCTATAAGTTGACAGCTACTTAAAGTTGTCATAATCAGAGCTACAAATGCGAGTGGTAAATATCTTTTAATTTCCATAGTGTGTTAATTTATTTACTCACAACAAATCGCCTATGAAATGGTTTTTAAAAATATTATTTACCGTTTATTTTTAATAATTCAACTTCAAAAATCAGCATACTGTAAGGAGGGATGTCTTTTCCCATCGCGCGTTCGCCGTAAGCTAATTGATAAGGAATGAAGAATTTATATTTTGAACCCGGAGACATCAGTTGTAAACCTTCGGTCCATCCTGGAATCACTCTGTTAACTGCAATAGAAAGCGGTTCTTTTCTATCATAAGAACTGTCAAATTGTTTTCCGTCCAGTAAAGTGCCTTTATAATTCACCAATACATTATCCGTAGCAGTAGGTTTTGGCCCTTCGCCAGGAGTAATTACAATATACTGTAAGCCACTTGCCGTATTTTTAACATTGATTTGTTTCAGATTGCCTTCCAGGAAGTTTTTTTCCTTAGCGATCTGTGGTGCATATTTTTCCATGGTAATTGTTTTAAATAGATCTCCGATTGCTTTTTGTGAAGCCTGCTCATTTAATAACGGCGTTTGTCCCTGAAAAGCATCTTTCAACCCTTTAATCAGTAAATCATAGTTCAGTGCTTTCAAACCATTGGTTTTTAAGCCGGAGCCCATGGAAATACCGAAAGCATAACTTGCTGAATCTGCAAGGCTGGTCATTCTGGCAGGAGCAGCGGTTGATTTTACAAGTGCTTTTTTTGTTGCAGGTTTACGTTTAGTCTGTGCAGTTACCGCATAACCGCAAAAAGGAATCAAAAGGGTAATGATTAATTTCTTCATGTTTTAGAATTGGTTCAATGTTGTCGTAACGAAAATAAGCACCCCATAAGAGTGCTTATTTTATAATTTTATTCAGCAAAAACTAGAAACGTTCAGCAGCAGTGAAGAAGAAATCTCCTTCGATTGCAGCGTTCTCGTCCGAATCAGATCCGTGAACAGCATTCGCATCGATAGATTTAGCATATTTTTGACGGATAGTACCTTCCGCTGCATCAGCAGGGTTTGTAGCACCGATTAATTTTCTGAAGTCTTCAATAGCATTATCTTTTTCAAGAATGGCAGCTACGATAGGTCCAGAAGACATAAAGCTAACTAAATCACCATAAAATGGACGATCTTTGTGTACTTCATAGAATTTACCAGCAGTTTCTGCCGTTAAATGAGTGTATTTTAAAGCAATGATTTTAAAACCAGCAGCAGTAATGTCATTGATAATTGCTCCGATATGTCCATTTGCAACTGCATCTGGCTTAATCATTGTAAATGTTCTGTTTGTAGTCATCTTTGTGTTATTTATTTTGCAAAATTACATTTTCTATAGTTAATATTAAACACCTAATTAAAAGAAGCTACCAGAAAATTGTTCAGGCACATCTGATTAAAATTAAACAGCTTCCTATTCATTAAATTATTAGATTTGCAGCGAAAATTATGCTATCCCTTTCCCAACTCAAAACATTGCTGGCAACGCCGCAGAAAATTGTAATTACTACACACCATAAACCTGATGGCGATGCTATGGGCTCTTCTTTGGGCTTATACGCATATTTGATCCAGAAAGGGCACCATGTCAAAGTAATTACCCCAACAGATTATCCGTATTTCTTACACTGGTTACCAAATAACTCTGATGTAATGATTTATACAGAAGCCAAAGAAGAAGCAGAGCAATTAGTTGCTGATGCTGCGCTGGTATTCTGTCTGGACTTCAATACCCTGAGCCGTATCAACGAGCTTGGAGAAGTAATCCGGAATTCATCTGCCTACAAAATTATGATCGATCATCACCTTGATCCTGAAGATTTTGACGATTACAGACATTGGAGTATCAATGCTTGTGCAGCGGCCCAGCTGGTTTACGACTTTATTGTCAATGAACTGAAAGATGGTGAACTGATGAATAAAGACATTGCGACCTGTTTATATACCGGTATTATGACCGACTCAGGTTCATTCCGTTTCCCTTCTGCAACTTCTACAGTTTACCGTATTGGTGCTGATCTGATTGATGCGGGAGCAGAGCACTGGCGTATTCACCAGTTAGTTTATGACAATGCTACAGAAAACCGTTTGCGTTTCCTGGGGAACTGTCTGACTAATAAACTGGAAATCATCAGGGAATTTAATACTGCTATTATTTCAGTTACTGCCGAAGAACTTAAACGCTTCAGCATCGTTACTGGTGATACAGAGGGAATTGTAAACTATGCACTTTCCATCAATGGAATTAAATTAGCAGCTTTTATCATTGAAAGGACAGATAAAGTTAAATTATCTTTGCGCTCAACGGGTGATTTTCCTGCGAATGAGATTTGTAAGAAGTTTTTCAATGGTGGCGGGCATAGAAATGCAGCTGGCGGATACTCTGATTTGAACCTTGAAGATACGATTGCATACTTTAAATCTATTTTACCGGAGTATAAAACACAATTATTGCAGTAATTAATTTAAAGTTTGCTTAAACTTGCTTTTTGTAAGCGTCTGTTTAAATTTAGACTCTAAAAGAAAAAACAAACAAATAAAATGGAACGTAAAGCATAGATTGTATAAATTGCAGGATAGCTGAAGCGTGCTTCATGAAATTAAAATAAAACACAATAAATCTAAAATGAAAAAAACATTAGTAATTCTTTTTGCCGCTACACTTGGTTTAGCAGCTTGTAACAACTTCAAAAAAGGTCCGGGAGGCCTGATGTACACGATCCACAAGACTGAAGGAAAAGACAAAATCGTTGAAGGTGATATTATCAAAATCAATGCAATCCAGAAAACTGAGAAAGATTCAGTAACCAGCAGTACTTATGATATTCAGCAACCAGCTGTATTCCCTGTATCTAAAAAACAATGGGCAGGAGATATCTCTGACGCTTTAATGTTATTAGCAGAAGGCGATAGTGCTACTTTCAAAATTGACCTGGATTCAATGGCTAAATATTCAAACCAGCCAAAACCAGCTACTCAAAAAGACAAATACATGGTTTTCACTGTGAAAATCGAAAAAGTAATGCACAAAGCTAAAGGTGAAGCGGATTCAACTTTCCAGAAAAAAGCGACTGAGTTTTTCCAGAAAGATTTCCAGGCTACTGTTGCTAAACATAAAGCTGCTGAAGCTGGTAAAATCAAAAACTTTATCGAAGACAATAAACTAAAAGTACAAACTACTGCTTCTGGTTTACAATATGTAATTACAGCTCCCGGTGATGCACAAAGAGCTACACCTACAGATACTTTAATGGTAAATTACACTGGTAAATTACTAACTAAAAAATCTGATGGTAAAGAAAGCATTTTTGATACAAGTATCGAAAAAGTGGCTAAAGAATCAGGTAAATTCAATGCAATGGCACAATATGGCCCGCGTCCATTTACTATTGGAAGAGCAATTCCAGGATTTGACGAAGGTTTGAAGTTAATTGGTAAAGGTGGAAAAATCACTTTAATCATTCCTTCAAAATTAGCTTACGGTGAAGGTGGAATGCCACAAGGCGGTATCACCCCATTCTCTCCATTGGCTTTTGATGTTGAAATTACTGACATCAAAAAACCTACAGGTGCACCAGCTGCTGCTGCGCCGGTTATGGCTCCTGCTGCTAAAAAATAATTTTGATTTTAATCAAACGTATAAACCCTGTCCGGTAATCCGGACAGGGTTTTTTTATTAACTTTGTTTTATGTTTTTAACCGATACGCATACGCATTTGTATTACGAAACGGAGGAGGAAAAACAGGCGCTGCTTTTTCAGCGCTGTTTCGAAAATAAAATAGACCGTTTATTCCTTCCTAATGTTGATATCTCTTCCATCGCAAAGATCGATGACCTGGTCAGAAAGTATCCTGATAATTGTTTTGCAATGGCAGGCCTGCATCCTTGCGAGGTCAAAGAAGGCTATCAGGAAGTACTAAAAGAAATTCATCAAAGCATTGAAGGCAGAAAGATTTACGCTATTGGCGAGATCGGTATTGACCTTTACTGGGATAAAACTACGCTTGCAATGCAACAGGATGCCTTTTATGAACAAATCAGATGGGCTAAGGAATTAAAGCTTCCGATTGTGATTCATTGCCGCGAAGCTTTTGATGAAGTATTTGAAGTACTGGAAGCGGAAAAAGGAGAAGATCTTAGAGGAATCCTTCATTGTTTTACCGGTAACCTGGAGCAAGCACAAAGAACTATTGAATTAGGCTTCTACTTAGGGATAGGTGGTGTGGTTACTTATAAAAAGGCTGGCCTGGACGAAGTACTTTCACATATAGACCTGGAACACCTGGTACTGGAAACAGATTCACCATATCTTGCGCCTGTACCTTACAGAGGTAAACCTAACGAAAGCAGTTACCTGGTACACATTGCACAGAAGGTTGCTGACATTTATCATATCCCTGTGGAAAAAGTAGCAGAAGTAACTACAGCTAATTCTATAAAAATATTTAACGTCTAGCTTTACATGACAAAAATTCTCATTATCTATACAGGTGGAACTATCGGTATGGTCAACAACCCGCTAACGGGTTCATTAATTCCTTTTGATTTTGAACAGATCCAGCAGAATGTACCTGAACTGGCCCGTTTGAATTATCATTTGTCGGTACACTCTTTTAATCCCATTCTGGATTCTTCCAACATGGACCCGGTTATCTGGGCAGAGCTGGCCAGAATTATAGAAGACACCTATGACGATTATGATGGATTTGTTGTGTTGCACGGTTCTGATACGATGGCTTATACGGCTTCTGCACTGAGCTTTATGCTGAAGAACCTGGCCAAACCAGTGGTACTGACTGGTTCGCAGCTGCCTATTGGAGAAATCCGGACAGATGCCAAAGAGAATTTAATCACTGCCCTTGAAATTGTTGCTACTAAAATTAACGGCGTAGCAATGGTGCCAGAAGTTTGTATTTATTTCGATTATCAGCTGTTCCGCGGAAACCGCTCCATCAAGTATAATTCAGAGAAGTTTGAAGCTTTTCAATCTCCAAACTATCACATTCTGGCAGAAGCGGGAGTAAGCCTTTCTTTCTATACGAATTATATTCACGATCTTCCGCAAGAACCTTTAGTGGTACAATCTAACTTCAATGCTAATATCGGGGTGCTGAAGTTGTATCCGGGTATTACCCCGCAGGCTGTTCAGGCGATTACCACGTCATCAGTAGATGCAATTGTCCTGGAAACCTTTGGTTCGGGTAATACCACGACTGCAAAATGGTTTATTGACAGCTTGCAAGCTGCCATAGATCAGGGTAAACTGATTGTTGACATTTCGCAATGTCAGGGAGGATCAGTTGAACTGGGTAAATATGAAACAAGTAAAAAATTACAGCAAATGGGCATTATCAGCGGATTTGATATGACATTTGAGGCGACAGTAACCAAGCTAATGTATTTGATGGGTCAAAATCTTACAAATACTGAAATTGCCGGGCTAATGGAGCAATCTTTGCGCGGTGAGTTAACAGCGTAATATAAAAACATATTCTAGATGAAGATAGAGCAAATTTATACGGGCTGTCTGGCCGAGGCAGCTTATTATATTGAGAGCAATGGAGAGGCGGCAATTATTGATCCTTTAAGGGAAGTTCAGCCTTATCTTAAAAAAGCTAAGCTGGCTGGTGCAACCATCAAATATATCTTTGAAACACATTTTCATGCTGATTTCGTTTCCGGGCACGTTGATCTTGCCCAGCATTCAGGTGCGAAAATTATTTACGGACCTACTGCACAAACAACTTTTGATTCTCATATTGCACAGGATGGAGAAACGTTTAAAATCGGGGATTTAACAATTACGACTTTACATACGCCGGGCCATACCCCTGAATCTACAACCTATTTACTGAGTGATAAAGATGGCAAGCCTTACTGTATTTTTACAGGGGATACACTTTTTATCGGAGACGTAGGCAGACCAGACCTGGTACAAAAAGGAGCACAAACAGCCGAAGAGATGGCTGGAATCTTATATGATTCTTTACAATCGAAAATTCTTTCTTTACCGGATGATGTGCTGGTTTACCCGGCCCATGGTGCAGGTTCTGCCTGTGGTAAACATATGAGTAAAGAAACATTTGATACTTTAGGGCATCAGAAAGAAGTTAATTACGCGCTTAAAACAGCTAACCGCGAAGATTTTATTCAACAAGTAACGGAAGGTACTTTACCTCCGCCACAATATTTTGCGAAGAATGCAGCCATCAATAAAAATGGCTATGAAAGTTTCGCCCAGGTGAAAGAAAAGGGATTAATCCCAATGGAACCGGAAGAATTTGAAGCTACTGTAAATCACATGGGCGCATTAATCCTGGATACCAGGGACCCGCAGGACTTTGCCCGGTCTTTTATCCCATCGTCAATTAACATTGGGCTGAACGGACAGTTTGCCCCCTGGGTAGGTGCATTGATTACGGATTTGAAGCAACCTTTACTGCTCATTGTAGAAGAAGGAAAAGCGGAAGAGGCGATTACCCGTCTGGCCAGAGTCGGCTATGACCATACTATTGGTTATCTGGAAGGTGGTATTGCTGCATGGATAAAAGCGGGTAAGGATGTAGAAACTATTGGTTCAGTATCTGTGTCTGAATTTGAAGAAATGATGCACGCTCATCCGGATTTGAAAGTACTGGATGTCCGTAAGCCCGGAGAATATGAAGCCGGACATTTAGAGTGTACTTTAACCCGTCCGCTGGATTATATCAATGACTGGACGAATGAAATCAATCCTTCAGCAACTTATTATATCCACTGCGCAGGAGGTTACCGGTCAATGATTGCCGCGTCTATCCTTAAAGCAAGAGGGGTAGAGAACGTAATTGATATCAAAGGCGGTTATGCTGCCATCCGTTCCACAGGTCTGAAACGCACAGATAACGCTGCGTCAGCCAAAGAACTTAAATCCTGATTTGTTAATGGAAGAATATGATGTGCTGATCATTGGTGCTGGCCCGATTGGTATGGCTTGTGGAATAGCAGCCCAAAAGGCAGGACTTAAATATATTATTGTAGAAAAGGGTGCGCTGGTGAACAGCTTGTATAATTACCCTGTTTTTATGACTTTTTTCTCTACTTCTCAAAAGTTAGAGATTGGAGAAGTGCCGTTTGTGAGTATCAACCCTAAGCCGAACCGGAATGAGGCGGTAGAATATTATCGCCGGGTAGCAGAGAAATTTGATTTACAAATTAATCTTTTTGAAAAAGTACAGGAAGTTAGTAAAATAGCAACCGGTGAATTTGAGGTTCAGACTTCTAAAAGGTCCTATAAAGCTAAAAATGTGATTATATCCACAGGATTTTATGATGTGCCTCTTTTAATGGATATTCCTGGAGAGAGTTTGCCTAAAGTTGCACATTACTATAAAGATCCGCATTTATATGCTTTCCAGAACGTCGTGGTGATTGGTGCAAATAATTCTGGTATAGATGCTGCGCTGGAAACTTACCGGAAGGGCGCGAAGGTTACGCTGGTTATCCGTAATTCTGAAATTGGCTCTTATGTCAAATACTGGGTGCGCCCGGATATCGAGAACAGGATTAAAGAAGGAGAGATCAAAGCTTATTTCAATTCAGAAGTAATTGCGATTACTGAAGATAGCGTGACTATCAAAACTCCTGAAGAAACGATCACTATAGCCAATGACTGGGTGATTGCGATGACTGGTTATCAGCCTGATTTTGGGATGCTGAAAAAACTGGGCGTAAAACTGGATGGTGAATCAGGTACAGCTCCGGCTTATAATCCGGAAACTATGGAAACAAACTTGCCGGGTCTATATCTTGCAGGGGTAGTTTGCGGAGGGATGGACACGCATAAATGGTTTATTGAAAATTCCAGGATTCATGCAGAACAGATCTTTCAGCACATTACTTTAAAGCACTAGACTTAATAATTCAATTTTAAAATTTCATTCAAGCAGAATTAACTGAATTTAGTTAAGTTTGCAAATATTTCAAACCTGAATGCCGGGAATAAATCAGATTAAGAAACCCATAGCCGCAGATATAGCAGTCTTTGAAGAAAAGTTCAAGGCCTCCATGCACAGTGATGCTCCATTATTGGATCGGATCACACACTATATCGTCAAGAGAAAAGGTAAGCAGATCAGACCTATGTTTGTTTTCTTTGCCGCTAAACTTTGCGGGGGGATTATTGAATCCACACATCGTGGTGCTGCCCTGGTTGAGTTATTACATACCGCAACACTTGTTCATGATGATGTAGTCGATAATGCTTATGAGCGCAGGGGCTTCTTTTCTATCAATGCTTTGTGGAAAAATAAGATTGCGGTGCTGGTTGGTGATTATTTGCTGGCCAAAGGGCTTTTGCTTTCTGTAAATAACAATGAATTCCGTCTTTTGCAAATCGTTTCTGAAGCGGTTAAGCAGATGAGTGAGGGAGAGTTGTTACAAATTGAGAAGGTGCGCAGGATGGACATCGGGGAAGAACTTTATTTTGATGTTATCCGTCAGAAGACCGCCTCACTGATTGCTTCTTGTTGTGCTTGTGGTGCTGCATCAGCTGGTGCGGACGATGAGACGATTGAAAAGATGCGTTTATTCGGAGAGAAGGTTGGTATTGCTTTCCAGATTAAGGATGATACTTTCGATTTTGGAACGGACGATGTGGGTAAACCTTTAGGGATAGATATTAAGGAAAAGAAAGTTACACTTCCTTTAATTTATGCTTTAAATCGTGCAGACAAGGCGGAGAAAAAGAAAATGATTAACCTGGTGAAGAATCACAATGATGAGCCTGCTAAAATACAGCAGATCATTGATTTTGTGAATGAAAAGCAGGGGGTACATTATGCCAATGAAAAAATGGCACAGTATCAGCAGGAAGCGTTTGATATCCTATATACTTTTGAAGAGAGTGAAGCCAGAACAGGGCTTGAACAATTAGTTCGTTATACAACGGAACGTAAAAAGTAACAATTCCCATACAGTATCTTTTTGTCGTTATATATTTTAATTAAAAGCTTATTTTAATCGAAATATATTTCCATGAAGATACTTTTCTCTCTCTTTTTCGCCGGGCTGGCAGTTTCTGCACATGCTCAGGATAATTTCGGTAAAGCTTTTAGTCAGATTAATACAGATGTACAGGAACATTCGAAGGCTTATAGCACTTTGAAGTCTGCTACAGAAACTATTGGTCACCGTTTAACTGGTTCTGCAAATGGGGCCAAAGCGGAAGCTTATGCTTTTAATTTATTTAAATCTTACGGATATGATGTGCGTTATCAGCCTTTCGAAGTAGAGAGCTGGAGCAGAATCAGCAATGAAACTAAAGTAGGTGATGGGACTGGTTCGTTAAAGGTTATTCCTTCTGTGGCTTTGGCACATTCTCCGGTAAAGTCTGCTGTTTCGGCTGGTCTGGTTGATTTGGGTAATGGTTTGGAGAGTGATTATACGAAGGATGCTGGTTTAGTGAAAGGTAAGATTGCTTTGGTTTACCTGGGGGTATTACCGGGATCTCCTGCGGGTACTGCTTCTTTACACCGTTCTGAGAAGACGGCGCTTGCGATTAGTCATGGTGCTGTTGGGATTATCATTATTAACGGGGTTAAGGGCGGTGTGTTGTTGACGGGAACGGCTTCGGTAACGGGCAAGTTAATTTCTATTCCTGCGGTTTGTATTGGGTTAGAGGATGGAATGCGTTTAAAGGAGGAGTTGAAATCCAGGCCTCAGTTTGCGAGTTTGACTATGACGAATTTCTCGGGTATGATTAAAGCGAGAAATGTAATTGCCACTTTAAAGGGTGATTCTTTGCCGGATGAAAAGATTTTAGTTGGCGGGCATCTGGATAGCTGGGATCTGGCTACTGGTGCAATTGATAATGGAATTGGTTCTTTTGCGGTAATGGATATGGCAAGGTCTTTTAAGGCGCTGAAGTTGAAGACGAAGAGAACGGTAGAGTTTATTTTGTTTATGGGGGAAGAGCAGGGGCTGTTAGGCTCTAAGGCTTATATCGCACAGGCAGAGAAGAAGGGTGAGCTGGGTAAGGTGAAGTTTATGTTGAATTATGATATGACAAACGATCCTAAGGGTTTTGCAACAAGCAGGGCTGAGATGAAGGGGTTGTTTACGAGTTGGGGTGAGGAGATTGTGAAGATTGATACGGGTTTCAAGAATGTATTTGTTTTTGGGGCGTGGTTGCATAGTGATCACCAGCCATTCATGTTGGAAGGGATCCCTACTGGTGGTGGTGCTGGTGGGGAACTGCCTAATCATTCGGGACAGTTTTATCATTCTGATGGGGATAGTTTCAAGTTGGTTGATGAGCAGGGTTTGAAGAATACGGTCAGGTATAGTGCAATGTTGACTTATGGGTTGGCTAATACGAAGGTGCTTCCGGTTGGAAAACAGTCTGATGAGGATTTGAAAGGGTTTTTGAGACAGAATAAGTTAGAGGAGCCGCTAAAGATTGCTGGGGAGTGGAAGTGGGATAAATAAGTCGTTCCTCCGATCCGAAAAAAAAGCAATATAACCATGTTCGGCCGACATTGCCTTCGCCCGAAGAGGGCTCGGAATGAATGTCCTCACATTGGTATATTGCTTTTTTTTCTGGTATCTCCATATTTGTAGTGGGGGGTGGCAGGATGGTTAGGTAGGATTCTAGGTAGGGATAGTTATGGTAGGATTGCCTGTAGGGATAGTTATTCAGGATGGCCAGGATAGATAATAGGAATACCTGACCGGCTGGAAAGATTAGCGGAATATGGTATTTGATAGGAACTGCCTGCTCACTACGATCAGGCTGTGATACTGTTCTGGTAATTTAATTTGTGAATCTTCCGCAATACACGCTTTTAGAAACTTCGTCACTCATGATGTCTTTAAAAGCGATGAATACTTCATAAGTGTTATCTTTGATATAACCGGGTTTCATGGGAAAATTGTGGCTGAGTTCATCTCTTTGTGCACCGCTGTAATTAGCATGCACACGCCCGAATTTTTTGTTGTATAATAAAATGATAGTACGGTCGTTTGGATTACCTGTAGCTGTAATATCCTGATCCCAGGTGAAGTTAAAGGCGTTTTCAGATACGTTGACCTTTACGTTTTCGGGTTTCAGCAGTGCTCCGTCTGCGACTAACACAGCGTTCCAGTTTATTTCCTGGTTCGGGAATTCTCCCTTAATTGCATGCAGCAGATTAACAGATTTGGCGGCATTGTTTGCAGTAATGTTCCGCTCTTCTGCTATATGTTTGAATCCTGTTCTCAGGAATGGCTTAACATTTTTTAAAAAGGGGGTTAATACCTTCATTTTGCCGTTTTGTGCCTGCTGAGGGATAGTCCTAACCTTTTTTTTATGTTGCTTTGCAGGTAATGTGCGGGCACATATCTTATTCTTCCATTCATAAATCACAATATTTCCTATTCTTCCTCTGATACCTGCTAATAAAGAGCCTTCCTGTAAAATTGCCATAATCTTGTTTGGTTAGTTTCAACAATATACGTAAATATTAAACAATAGTGTAGTAAATAATTTTTGTTTAAAAAATAATTCACCTTTAGTTTAGTTGTTATTCGATAGCGATTGGGTGAAGTTTGAAGGGCCTGTGAAAGCTCTCCGAATGACGTCTGAACAAGGTAGGTCTAGTGCATTGATTGTCAATGAGTTGCAACAGGTGTATTCAGGCTCTTTTTTTGACTTATTTCTGGTAGCTATATCGTCAGATAATGGACTGGTGCGCTGTCCTCTGAAAAGAGAGGACTCAGGTAGGGCAACTCTATTTAAATTAGGAGAGGTTACTGATTTTCGGTTATATTTACGCTGTAAAAAATAATTGCAAAAGCGTAGATGCGTAATATCAATATCAAAGAACTGGCGAAAGCGCTTAATTTATCGACTTCAACTGTTTCCAGGGCTTTTCGGGATAATAGTGATATTAGCAAAGAAACGAAGGATAAGATTCTGACTGCGGCTAAAGAGCTGAATTATCAGCCGAATCATTATGCAAGCAATTTAAGGGAACAGCGCAGTAAAACGATCGCAGTTATTGTTCCCGAATTAGCCAATCATTTCTTTTCACAGGTAATTCATGGGATTGAAGGCGTAGCCAGAGCTAAGGGGTACCATATTCTGATCTATGCTACAGATGATGATTATGAGAAAGAAGTATCTTTTATCAGGCATTTACACAATGGGCGCGCAGATGGGATTATTATGTCGGTATCGGGAGAGGCGAATGATCATAATTATCTGAATGAGCTGAATCAGCAGCGGTTACCACTGGTTTTCTTTGACCGGGTTTATGAAGATATTATTACACCAAGGGTGATCACCAATGACTATGACAGTAGCTTTTCGGCGGTTCAGCATTTAATTAAGCAGGGCTGTGAACGGATCGCGTGCCTGGTTATCAATAAGAACTTATCGATTGGTAAAACCAGGATGCAGGGTTATCTGGATGCACTTGAAAAATATAATATCCCTTTTGATGACAGGCTGATCGTGGATTGCACGAATAGTTATAAACGGAATAATGTAATTCTGAAGGATATGTTCAAAAGGCTGAAGCCGGATGGGGTCTTTACTTCGGTTGAGCGTCTGGCATTTGCCACTTATTATGCTTGTCATGATCTGGAAATTACTATCCCTGATCAGGTGAAAGTGGTGGGTTTTTCAAGCCTGGAAATAGCGCCGTTGCTTAACCCTTCTTTAACGACGGTGACTCAGCCGGCTACAACGATAGGGGTGGAGGCAGCATCGCTTTTATTCAAGATGCTGGAACACCCGGAGTCGGTAAATGTCAATGAAAAAATAGTACTTGACTCTAAATTAATGAAGCGGAATTCTACCGCTGTTCTGCCGTTAAAAAAACGTTAAATTTCTATTACTAAATCGAGACTTTTTAAGCAGAAATTTCCTGGGTTCTCCGGAAATACGCAGAATTTAAGTTTTTTTTCCTGTCGCCATTGTTAATAAGGTTCCTTTACTTCGGGAACGTTCCCGGTATCGTTCCCGGAAATTCATCTGAAAAAGACTTAGTGTAAAAAAAACACTTTTATTAGGTTTGAATCAGAGCTAAATTGTTGATTTACAGTTTTTTGATTTAGTGTTTTGGAGGTGTGCGTTGGAAAAACACGTAGAATTTATTAAGGTATTTTGGTCTTTTTGTAATATTAAATATTGTGTTAAAAAATTATTTGATATTAAATTTTGAAATATGATCCTCGAATGTAAATTTACGATGTGTGTGATACACAGTCTATATTATCCAAATATATAACCTAAATAAGTTATTAAATATGAAAGTATTTTACGTGATGAGGTACTGTTTGCTATTGGTTTTAACTATATCAGCATTGGCAGTACAAGCACAAACCGGTGCAATAACTGGTAAAATTATTGATGAAACCGGTCTTGGACTTCCGGGAGCTTCGGTACTGGTTAAAGGCCAGGGCAGAAGCGCTAGTACGGATGCCAATGGTAACTTCAAAATCGTTGGTGTACCTAATGGTCCGGTTACCTTAACGGCAAGCTATATTGGCTACAGCTCTCTTGATCTTAACGTTACAGTAAAGGGAAATACAGTAGCAAATTTCTCGCTGAAGCCAGATGCACAGAACTTAAATGAAGTAGTCGTAATCGGTTATGGTACTTCACAGAAAAAAGACCTGACGGGATCAATTACTACAGTAAGCTCCAAAGACTTCCAGGCAGGTAACATTACTTCTCCTGAGCAGTTAATTGCAGGTAAAGTTGCTGGTGTATCTATTGTATCCAATGGAGGACAGCCAGGATCAGGAAGTGTGATCCGTATTCGTGGCGGCGCTTCTCTGACTGCAAGTAATGATCCTTTGATCGTTATTGACGGTGTTCCTTTTGGAAACAATCTGACCGTTGGTGCGGTAAGTGGTAATGTGATAGCAGGTGTTAGTAATCCTTTAAGCTTAATTAACCCAAATGACATTGAAACTTTTACCGTATTGAAGGATGCGAACGCAACTGCAATTTACGGATCAAGAGCTTCAAACGGAGTTATTCTGATCACCACTAAAAAAGGTAAATCTGGTGAACTTTCAATTGATTTCAGTACTGTGAACTCTTATGCAACTGTGGCAAAAAAGGTCAGCGTATTAAGTGCGGATCAGATTCGTGATTATGTAAACGCGAATGGTACTGCTGCTCAGAAAGCATTGTTGGGAACAGCTAATACAGACTGGCAGAATGTAATTTATAACAATGCATTCACAACAGATAATAATTTAAGTATTTCCGGAAGCTTTAAAAAAGTCCCTTACAGGATTTCTGGTGGTTACCTTGATCAGAAAGGTTTATTACGTACCGATCGTATGACAAGGGCTACTGCCGGAATTACATTAAATCCTACTTTCTTTGATAATCATCTGAAAGTTGATTTAAACTTAAAAGGATCGTTAAGTGAAACACGTTTTGCAAATACAGATGCGGTATCTAATGCAATTTCGTTTGACCCTACACAACCAGTATATGCAAACAATGCGTATGGTGGCTATTATGAATGGATCGGTTCTACTGGACAATTGAATCCTAATGCACCTAAAAATCCACTGGGATTAATTGAAGAAAAACAGAATAATGGTAAAGCGGACAGAAGTTTTGGTAATTTAAGACTGGACTATTCTTTTCATTTCTTACCTGAATTGCATTTCAACGTAAATGGTGGATACGATGTTTCTAAAGGGTACGGAACGGTAAGGGTCCCTGCCTATGCTGCACAAAGTAATGCAACTTTAGGAACAGCTACACAATATGAGGCTGTTCAACATAACAAAGTAGCTGAAGCTTTCTTTAGTTATGTTAAAGATTTGAAAGACATCAGAAGTAATATTAATGCAACTGCGGGATATGGCTTCTACGAGAATTCTACTACGACCTATAATTTTACTGACTATAACGCAGTTGGGAATGTACAAAAAGTACCTGTATTTCCTTTTGACAGACAGCAAAATCGATTATTATCATATTATGGACGTTTAGTATACACTTTTGATGATAAGTATATTTTGTCAGGAACAATGCGTGCGGATGGGTCTTCGAAATTTAGTGAAGCAGGAAGATGGGGATATTTTCCATCAGCAGGATTTACCTGGAGAGCAATTGATGAGTCATTCCTGAAAGACAGTAAAGTGTTTTCTGATTTGAAACTTCGTTTAAGTTACGGGGTGACTGGTCAGCAGGATGGTTTTGGTAATTATACTTATCTGCCTAATTACTATACCAGTGTAAATGAAGCGCAGTACCAGATAGGAAACCAGTTTTACCATATGTTCACGCCGATACAATATGATAAAGACCTGAAATGGGAAACGTCTACGACTTATAACGCTGGGATTGATTATGGATTATTTGGCGGAAGAGTTTATGGTAGTGTAGACGTGTACTACAAAAAGACTAAGGATTTATTAAGTCTGGTGCCTATTGCGGTTGGAACGAACTTTAGCAATCAATTGGTAACTAATGTAGGTAACATGGAAAATAAAGGTATTGAAGCTAGTATCAACGTTGGTATTATTAAAACGGATGATGTGAAGTGGGATATGGGCTTTAACTTTACTTACAATAAAAATAAAGTAACCAATTTAAGCTTAAATCCGGATCCTAACTTTAAGGTGGGTGCCGGAGATATTACAGGCGCAACTGGTACTACGCTGAAATGGAATGCTGCTAATTACAATCCTGGTTCTTTCTTTGTTTATAAGCAGGTTTACAATGCGCAGGGAAAACCTATTGAAGGCGTGTATGCTGACCTGAACAATGATGGTATCGTGAATGATCAGGATAGGTACTTTGACAAATCTCCTGTACCTAAATTTATTTTAGGCTTCACAACTTCATTCAGTTATAAAAAATTAACATTGAGTACAGTGTTACGTGGTAATATCGGTAACTATATCTATGATAATGTTTCTTCTAATCTTGGTGTGAATAGGAATGTGTTGAGCCCTAGTGGATTAATTAATAATGCAAGCAGCACATTTTTCGATACGAACTTTACAAATAACCAATACCTGAGTGATTATTATATTCACAATGCTTCTTTCCTGAAAATGGATAATGCTGGTCTTGCTTATAATTTTGGCCGCTTGTCACCAAATTCTAAAGCAAATCTGCGTATTACCGCAAACGTTCAGAATGTATTTATAATCTCTAAGTATAAAGGGATTGATCCGGAGAGCACTACTGGTATAGATTATAATTTATATCCAAGACCAAGAACGTATAGTTTAGGTCTTAACGTAGGGTTTTAAGCACATAACAGATAAAATAAAATTTCATACTCATGAAAAATCTATTTAAAATATTTGCGGCAACTGCCGTATTACTGGCTACCTTTTCGTCTTGTAAAAAAGACCTGAACTTAAAGCCAACTAATGATATCATCTCGGATGTAGCTTATTCTACTCCGGATGGGTACAAACAGGTTCTGGCTAAGATCTACGGAAGTTTTGCGACCACTGGTGGTGGCGGTTCAGGAAGCAGTGACCTTGGTGGTATTGACGCTGGTGCCTCAGATTTTATTCGTTTATACTGGAATGCCCAGGAACTAACTTCCGATGAGGGAATTTGTGTTTGGAATGATCCTGGAGTTTATGACTTAAATTTTCAGACTTACACTTCAGATAATGTGATCCTTCGTGGTTTATATACAAGAAGTTTATACCAGATCACTGTAATCAATGAGTTTTTACGTGAAAGTACACCTGATAAACTGGCTTCCCGTAATATCACTGGCGCAGATGCCACGAATATTACAGCTTACAGAGCAGAAGCAAGATTTTTACGTGCTTACCAATACTGGGTATTAATGGATCTTTATGGTAATCCTCCATTTATTACAGAAGCAAATGAGATTGGTAAAGTTGCCCCTCAGCAAATCAAACGTGCAGATTTATTTAAATATGTGGAAAGTGAATTGTTAGCGATAGAATCTGAGTTACCAGCTACTAGTGACTATGGAAGAGTAACAAAAGGAGCGGACCAGATATTATTGTCCCGCGTTTATCTGAATGCTTCAGTTTATACAGGAACAGCTAAAAATACAGAGGCTGCTGCTTATGCGAGTAAAGTAATCGGAGCTGGATATTCATTAAATCCTGTATACAAAAATCTATTTCTTGCTGATAATAATCTGAATAATCCTGAAGTGATCTTGTCTATCAACTATGATGGTTTGCTGACTCAGAATTTTGGAGGGACAACTTTCCTGACCAATGCTTCTATCAATGGTGATATGAACCCTGCGAATTTTGGTGTTCCAAGTGGTGGCTGGGGTGGTATTCGTACGCGCTCAACGTTACCTGCTATATTTGGTATTACTGGTGCTTTTACTACTAATCCGGATTCCAGAGCGATGTTTTTTGGTGATAAAGTTGCGAATGATGACGTGGGTGTGTTTACTGATGGTTTACGTGCTATAAAGTTCAGAAACGTGAACAAGGCAAATGTTACTGCGCCTTCAAACAACGGGACTTTCTGTTCTATAGATTTTCCTTTATTCCGTTTACCTGAAGCTTACCTGAATTATGCTGAAGCTGTTTTACGTGGTGGTAGTGGTTCATTGAGCCAGGCTGTTACTTACGTTAACCTTTTACGTCACCGTGCTTATGGTAATGATTCAGGAAACGTATCCTCATTGACTTTGGATAATATCTTAGCTGAAAGAGCTAAAGAGTTTTTCTGGGAAGGTTACAGACGTACAGATCTGGTACGTTTTGGCAAATTTACTGATGCTTCTTATCTATGGCCTTATAAAGGGGGTGTTAAAGCTGGACGTGGTACAGAATCAACACGTAGTATTTTCCCATTGCCATCGGCAGATTTAATCTCCAATCCTAATCTGACTCAAAATCCTGGTTATTAATTTAAAATCTATTATAGAGATGAAATCATTATTTATCAAAAGCATGGTCTATAGTTTGTTCCTGCTTTTATTTGTGTCATGTAAAAAGGATGAAACTAAAGTGGTGGCCAGTACTGGTACTGCACCAGTTTTAACGTCTTCACAAAATAACCTGGTCTTGACGGTGGCCAATTCTGCGCAACCAGCGACGGTATTGAACTGGACTGCCTCTTCATTTGGTTACAATGCGGGTGTATCTTACACCGTGCAGCTGGATAGTGCAGGAAAGAATTTCGCAAAACCAGTAGAGATTGCTTTAGCGCAGGTTCTGACTAAAACATTTACTGTTGTAGAATTGAATACTATATTAGTTCAAATGGGTTTTAAGCCTGATGTGGCCGGTAAACTTGAAATCCGGATTAAAGCGAGTATTGGTGATGCTTATGCACCTGCTTATTCTGGTATTACTCCGGTTGTGGTTACGCCATACCAGGTTATCAAGTTAACCCCGGTATTATACGTGATCGGTGCTTATTCCAACTGGTCGGGTGCAACAGCAGTAACGATCGCTTCTGTTAAAGACGATCAGCAATATGAAGGCTATATCAATCTGCCAGATGCCAGCAATGAGTTTAAATTTACTTCTGCTCCTGATTTTAACCACATCAATTATGGTACTTTAAGCCCTGGTACGTTTATCGCAGGGTCAGGTGATAATCTTAAAGTTGCAGGTGCTGGTTATTATTTACTGAAAGCGGATACTAAAGGATTAACCTGGACAGCTACCAAAACGGTTTGGGCAGTTATTGGCGATGCAACCGGATCATGGGACAATGAAACCCCGATGACTTACGATGCAGCAAATAAAGTCTGGACGGTAACCAAAGTTTTATCGGCCGGTGAACTTAAGTTCAGGGCCAATGGTAACTATACGATTAATTTCGGTGATAACAAGCCTGCCGATGGCCATTTAAAATATGGAGGTGATAACATTCCTGTAGCTGCTGCGGGTAATTATAAGATCACTCTGAACTTGAGTGTGCCGGGTAGTTATACGTACACAATTATTAAACAATAAAAATACCGGAATGCCCTGATGATGATTCAGGGCATTTCATTCGTTAATCCCGTTTTACAAATTCGATCCTCAACTCTTAAAAATGAAGAAACTATTAATTGTACTATTTGTTCTGTTTACTGCAAATGCATGGGCACAGGTAAAACTGGACCATGTAGAACCAATGTTCTGGTGGGCAGGAATGAAAAACCCAAAGCTCCAGCTCTTGGTTCATGGCAAAAATATAACTGACTATAAAGTACAGTTGAATTATCCCGGGGTAAAATTAATAGAAGTGCATCAGGTAGAGAACCCGAATTATCTGTTTATTGATCTGGAGATTACTGCGGAAGCTAAGGCAGGTAAATTTCCAATCTCTTTTATGGATAAAGGAAAGAAAGTATCGGAGTATAGTTATGAACTGAAAAACAGAGATCAGTCTGCTTCAAGAATTCAGGGGGTCACCAATAAAGACTTTATTTATTTGCTGATGCCTGACCGCTTCTCCAATGGAGATCCATCAAATGACGTAGTTAAAGGGCTCGCAGAAACCAAGATGAACCGTGATTCTATGTACTACCGTCATGGAGGAGATATCCAGGGGGTGATCAATCACCTGGATTATTTAAAAGCAACAGGAGTGACCACGATCTGGATGACACCAGAAATAGAAAATGATATGGCCTCAGCGTCTTATCATGGTTATGCCGTAACTGATCATTATAAAATTGATCCGCGTTACGGAACAAATGCCTTGTATAAAACTTATGTGGACAAGGTACATGCTAAAGGCATGAAAGTTATTAAAGATATTGTGCATAATCATATTGGAACAGGACACTGGATCTTTAAAGATATGCCAATGAAAGACTGGGTGAATCAATGGCCGGCTTATACACAAACGAGCTACCGCGATGAACCGGTCATGGATCCGCATGCTTCAGCAGCAGATAGAAAAAAACAACTGGACGGCTGGTTTGTACCCAGTATGCCTGATTTGAATGAAAGAAACCCTTATGTACAGAATTACCTTACTCAAAACCATATCTGGTGGATAGAGTATGCTGGAATTGATGGGTTAAGGCTGGATACTTATGCTTATAATGATCCGGAATATATGGCTGACTGGGCTTTAAAATTGAAAGCTGAATTTCCTTCTTTATCTATTTTCGGCGAGACTCTGGTAAATTCAGTAGCCTCACAAGCTTATTTCACGCAAGGAAATACAGTGAACAGAGGTTTTGATACGCATTTACCGGGTGTAACTGATAATATGATGAAAAGTGCTGTTTATGAAGCTTTAAATAGCAAAAATGGCTGGACAGATGGTATCTTCAGATTATATAATGTGATTTCACAAGATTTCCTGTATCAGGATCCAACGCGCAACGTTATCTATTGGGATAACCATGATATGAGCCGTTTTTATTCGATGATCCAGGAAGATATGAACAAGTATAAATCGGGTATGGCGGTTTTATTGACGATGCGCGGTATTCCTCAACTGTATTATGGAACAGAAATTCTGATGAAGAATTTTTCTGATCCTGATGGTTTGGTCCGTTCAGATTTCCCGGGTGGATGGAAAGGGGATACCAAAGATAAGTTTACGGCTGCCGGACGTACGCCACAAGAAAATGAAGCCTGGAATTATGTAAGTAAACTGGCTGTTTACCGTACGAAGAGTGAAGCACTGCAAACTGGAAAAATGATGCAATTTGTTCCTGAAGATGGTCTGTATGTTTATTTCAGGTATATTACTGAAGGAAAGCAAGGTAAAGACGTGATGGTGATCTTAAATAGTGAAGATAAAGCCAAAATACTGGATACTTCAAGGTTTGCAGAAAGAATGAAAAATACAAGCTCGGCGATCAACGTGATCAGCGGAGAGAAAATAAATACGGTGAAGAACATCAGTGTCCCTGCTAAAACAACACTGGTACTAGAATTGAATTAATATGAAAGATACAACTATAGCGTGCATTTTTGATTTGGATGGCGTATTGGTAGATACGGCTGTTTATCATTATCAGGCATGGAAAAAACTGGCTAACTCATTGGGTTTTGATTTTACTGAGGCGCAAAATGAACAGCTGAAAGGCGTAAACAGAATGCGTTCTCTGGATATGATTTTAAACTGGGGAGGAGTAACCAAAACTACTGCTGAGAAAGAAGAACTGGCGACTTTGAAAAATAGCTGGTATGTTGCAATGATCAGTAAGATGTCTGTTTCGGAGGTCTTGCCAGGCTCATTAGACTTGTTAAAAGCATTAAAGGCGCAGGGTATTAAAATCGCATTGGGGTCGGCAAGTAAAAATTCAGGCTTAATCCTGGAAAGAACGGAGCTGGCACATTTCTTTGATGCTATTGTAGATGGCAATGCCGTAACCACTTCAAAACCTGATCCTGAAGTTTTCATTAAAGGAGCGGAATTATTGAATGCAGCAGCAGCTGATTGTATCGTTTTTGAAGATGCAGCAGCAGGTGTGCAGGCAGCAATCGCAGCGAAAATGGCTGTAATAGGTATTGGAACGGAAGAGAATTTGCCGGGTGCCGACGAGTTCCATAAAGACCTTTCAACGGTTACCGTTGAAGAACTGATTAATCTGGTTAAAGAAAAGCATAGCGTAAAAGGGTAAACATGAAGAATTACATACAAGCAGAAGAGTGGAATATCATAGAGAGTGGTTTTGATCCTCATTTGAATAAGATATCGGAAAGTATATTTAGCCTTGGTAATGGCCGCATGGGGCAGCGCGCAAATTTTGAAGAAACTTACAGTGGCGATTCTTTACAAGGGAATTACGTTGCAGGCGTTTATTATCCGGATAAAACCCGCGTTGGCTGGTGGAAAAACGGATATCCTGAATATTTTGCCAAAGTACTGAATGCAGCAGACTGGATGGGGTTAGCGTTGAAGCTGGATGGAGAAGTTTTAGATTTAAGCTTATGTAAAGTAACGGCATTCCAGAGAGTGCTGAATATGAAAGAAGGTTATCTGGAACGTACATTCACTGCTGAACTGGCTTCAGGAAAACAAGTGCAGGTAAAAGCTAAGCGGTTCTTTAGTATCGCTAATGATGAGCTGGCAGCTTTACACTATCAATTAACACCTCTTAATTTTTCGGGGAAACTGGATTTGATATCTTTTATAGATGGAGATGTGAAAAACCAGGATTCTAATTACGAAGAGAAATTTTGGGATGAGGTAAGCCGCGCACAAGACGAAAGCGGATCTTATTTGACACTGCGTACTAAAAAAACAGCTTTTGATGTAATCACAGGCGTTAAAACTGTAGTGCTAAAAAATAGTAAAACGGTTAATCTTGCTATAGATGAGCAATCCCGTGAAAAATATCTTTCAGAAAGCGGATCAGTAGAGCTAAGCTTAAACGAAGGAATTGATATTTATAAAATAGCAACTAACCTGTCGTCACAAAATTATGCGACTGCTGATTTATTAGCGCAGGCTAAAGCAGTAGTTGAGGCTGGGGTAGTGAAAGGCTTTGACGAATTGTTAAAGGAACAAGCTGCTGCATGGGCAACAAAATGGCAGGAAGGTGATATTATTATCGAAGGGGATGTGGCTGCACAGCAAGCAATCCGTTTCAATATCTTCCAGCTAAATCAGACTTATACAGGAAAAGATGCGAGGTTAAATATTGGCCCGAAAGGCTTTACTGGTGAAAAATACGGAGGCTCGACTTATTGGGATACAGAAGCTTATTGTATTCCTTTCTACTTATCGACCGCGCCACAGGAGGTTTCTAAAAATCTGCTGGTTTATCGTTATAAACATTTGGAGAAAGCGATTGAGAATGCAGAGAAGTTAGGCTTTAATAAAGGAGCTGCTTTGTATCCGATGGTGACTATGAATGGTGAGGAGTGTCACAACGAGTGGGAAATTACTTTCGAAGAGATCCATAGGAACGGAGCAATTGCTTTTGCAATTTTCAACTATATCAGGTACACAGGTGATGCTTCTTATTTGAAAGAATATGGTCTGGAAGTGCTGATCGGTATAGCCCGTTTCTGGAAACAAAGGGTAAACTGGAGTGCAGATAAAAAGCAATATGTGATGTTGGGTGTAACCGGGCCTAATGAGTATGAAAACAATATCAATAACAACTGGTATACAAATACATTAGCTGGCTGGTGTTTAAAATATGCTATGGAGGCTGCTGAAATCGTGAAGGAAAAAGATCCGGAGCAATACCAGCGCATTGTGGCTAAGACATCCTTAGCAGAAGAGAAAGAATTTGCGGACTGGAAGGAAATTTCGGCAAACATTTATCTTCCCTATGATGAAGAACAGGGGGTATTCCTTCAGCAGGACGGATATCTGGACAAAGAACAGATTCTGGTGAAAGATCTTCCGGCATCAGAGCGTCCGTTAAATCAGAAATGGAGCTGGGACAGAATTTTGCGTTCATGTTATATTAAGCAGGCAGATGTTTTACAGGGGATGTATTTCTTTGAAGATGACTATGACCTGGAATCGTTAAGAAGGAATTTTGATTTTTATGAGTCGCGTACCGTTCATGAAAGTTCTTTGTCGCCTTGTGTCCATAGTATTTTAGCAGCGAAACTGAATGATGGAGACAGAGCATATGAGTTTTACTTGCGTACCTCACGTTTAGACCTGGATGATTATAACAATGATACGGAAGACGGTCTGCACATTACTTCTATGGCAGGAACATGGATGAGTATTGTAGAAGGTTTTGGCGGAATGCGCGTGAAAAACGATACGCTTTGCTTTAACCCTTTCCTTCCTGAACAATGGACTTCATTCGCATTTACAATTGGTTTCCGCGGAAATCAGTTCAATGTGAAAGTCACTAAAGACGAAATCATTATCAATACGACCTGCAAGGAGTTGCTGCACATCAATATATTTAATAAGTTACAACCTGTTCAGGCAGGTGAAACCGTAATTAACTACAGAGGACTATTGGTATGAAAAGCCATTACCGGACTTTAACTGTAGTTGTTTTATTGTTTTCAGGATTTATAAATAGAAGTATGGCGCAACAGCAGGAAAAAATAATGATCTATCAGCTTTTGCCAAGGTTATTTGGCAATAAGCAGCAAAGTAATGTTCCTTATGGAACTATTGAGCAAAATGGCAGTGGTAAGTTTAATGACATCACTGCACAGGCATTGGATGGAATTAAGGAACTCGGGACTACTTATGTTTGGTATACCGGGGTAATTTCCCATGCTACGTTAACGGATTACAGTCAGGCTGGATTACCTGCAAATAATGCAAGGGTAGTTAAAGGCAGGGCTGGTTCCCCTTATGCGGTCAGAGATTATTATGATGTAGATCCTGATTTATCCGTAGATGTTAACCACAGGATGGCTGAATTTGAGGCACTCATTAAAAGGACCCATGAAAAAGGGCTTAAAGTAATTATTGACTTTGTGCCTAACCATGTTGCCCGTCAGTATCAGTCAAAAATGAAGCCTGCCGGAGTTAAAGATTTTGGGGAAGGTGATGATGTGCATGTGGCTTTCAGCCCGGCTAATGATTATTATTATGTACCCGGACAGGATTTTGTTGTTCCGGCTCCTAAATCTGCTCAGCAAATGCCTCTTTCTGTTTTGCAGCAAGCACATTATGCAGAATCACCTGCAAAAGCTACAGGAAATAATGTTTTTTCAGCAAGCCCTTCGGTTGATGATTGGTATGAAACGATCAAATTGAACTATGGCGTAGATCAGCAGAACGGGGCAAAGCAATATTTTACACCAACGCCTGCGGTCTGGACTAAGATGAGAGATATCCTGGTTTTCTGGACAGCAAAAGGTGTAGATGGTTTCCGTTGTGATATGGCAGAAATGGTTCCGCTTGCTTTTTGGAACTGGGTAATCCCAGAAGTGAAAAAAGTAAAGCCTGAACTTGTTTTTATTGGAGAAGCTTACGATCCTGCTACTTACAAATCATTCCTGACTACAGGTAAATTTGATTATTTATATGATAAGGTTGGTTTGTATGACGGGTTAAAAAAACTGATCAGAAGTGAAGACCAGGCAGATGTGAATGACATTAGAAAAGTATGGCAGCAGGAAAGTGCTGGCTTTAGAGATCAAATGCTGCGTTTCCTGGAAAACCATGATGAGGAGCGGATTGCTTCTGCTGGTTTTGCCGGACAGGCGGAATTAGCACTGCCTGCGATGGTCGTTTCAGCTACTTTATCTGGTGGGCCTGTCATGACGTATTTTGGTCAGGAAGTGGGTGAACCCGGAAGAGGGGCAGAAGGCTTTGGCGGAGAAGATAACCGGACTACTATTTTTGATTACTGGGGAATTCCGGAACATCAGAAGTGGATGAATGACGGTGCTTTTGATGGTGCAAAATTAGGTGATCAGCAAAAGGAGCTTCGTAATTATTATAAAAGACTGCTTCAGTTTTCAGGTAAATCTGAGGCTGTTGCGAAAGGCCAGTTGTGGGAAATCCCGGTTGGTGGTAATATGAATAAAAGAATGTATGGTTATGTGCGTTATACAGCAAATCAGCGTTTACTGATCCTGGTAAATTTTGACCGTCATTACAGAATGGAAAGCCAGGTGCAGATTCCGGCAGAGATTTTACAAAACCGTCCTTTGACCACTGCCACAGATCAATTATCGGACTTGAAATTAACTGATCTTAAAGATAACACAATACCGATCTGGGTATTACCAATGCAAGCACAAATAATAGCATTCTAAACAATCTCTCAACCTTCAAACCAAATAGATCCTTATGGAACAAAATAAAGCCGTTGCCTCCAAACCAAGATTATCTAATACACAGATATTTAATATGAGTGTTGGATTTTTCGGGATACAGTTTGGTTTCGCCCTGCAAAATGGAAATGCTTCCAGAATCCTGCAAACTTTTGGTGCAGATGTGGAGCATCTTTCACTTTTCTGGCTGGCAGCACCTTTAACCGGGATGATTGTACAACCAATCATCGGCTATTATAGTGATAAGACCTGGAATCGTTTTGGCAGAAGAAGACCTTATTTCCTGATCGGAGCTATTCTAACAGCTATCGCATTAATCCTGATGCCTAATTCGGGGGCGATGGCCAGTTTCCTTCCGCCTATTATCATCGGGGCAGGAATGCTGATGATTATGGATGCTTCTATCAATGTCGCAATGGAACCTTTCAGGGCATTGGTTGCTGATAAATTACCAGAGAGTCAAAGAAGCTTTGGATTCTCTATGCAAACCTTTTTAATCGGGGCAGGGGCTATCTCTGGTTCGTGGCTGCCTTATATCTTTTCTGAATATCTGGGTGCTTCGAAAGTTGCAGCAGCAGGACAGGTTCCTCACAATGTGATTTACTCTTTTTATGCTGGAGCCGCGATTTTAATACTGACGATCCTGTGGACAGTTTTGACTACTAAAGAATATCCGCCAGAAGAAATGGCTTTATACCATGCTGCGGAGCCGGAGATAGAGGAGCAAAAGGGATTACTATCTATCCTGACAGATTTTTCTAATATGCCGTTAACGATGAAACAGCTTGGACTCGTTCAGTTTTTCTCCTGGTTTGCTTTATTCTCGATGTGGGTATTTACAACGCCTGCTATCGCACAACATATTTATAAGGTGCTTCCCGGAGATACATCTTCGGTGAAATTCGCGGATGCAGGAAACTGGGTTGGTATTCTTTTTGGAGTTTACAATGGGGTTTCTGCTATTTATGCTTTAATTCTGCCGGCAATTGCCAGGGCAACAAGCCGTAAAATGGCACATGCTTTTTCTTTACTGGCAGGAGGGGCAGGTCTGCTTTCTATTTATTTCATCACCAATCCGGATCATCTGATTTATTCTATGATTGGAATTGGTTTGGCCTGGGGAAGTATACTTTCGATGCCTTATGCGATTTTGTCGAGTGCAATACCACCACGCAAAATGGGTGTTTACATGGGGATATTTAATTTCTTTATTACCATGCCGCAAATTGTCAACGGTATTTTCGGCGGATTGATTGTGAAGCAGTTTTACAATGGGGAGGCTATTTATGCGATTGTAATCGCAGGAATATTCATGATTCTGGGTGCGATCTCAGTTTTATATATCCGCGGGAGTAAAGAGAAGTAACTTTTTTAAGTTATTACCAATTATTCTGATCTTATTTTGATATTTAAGGGACCTAAACCATCCCTTTAAAATGAAACTATTTTACACGTTAATCCTGGCTGGATGGTGTGTTTGTCAGACGGCAAATGCGCAAAAAATGCAGCCTGTCAAATCAATTCCTGAGACTAAGAAGAGTGATACTTCAATCAACACTGAAGTCAATTCCCGAAAAATTGTAACCGAAAGTACGGTAGTTACCCAACACCAGGTGACTATTAAGGGTCAGCGCATCCCTTATAAAGCTGTAACTGGTACTTTGCCGGTTTGGGATGAAACAGGCAAAGCTATTGCAGGTCTGTTTTATACTTATTATGAGCGGTCTGATGTCAAAGACCGGACTAACAGGCCGCTGGTTATCTCCTTTAATGGTGGCCCGGGTTCCGCGTCGGTATGGATGCATATTGCTTATACAGGCCCTGTATTGTTAAACATTGATGACGAAGGCTATCCTGTTCAGCCTTATGGCTACAAAGAAAATAAGTCTTCGATCCTGGATGTTGCCGACATTGTTTATATCGATCCGGTGAATACTGGATATTCCAGAGCAATTAATAAAGATATACCGGGCAGTAAATTCTTTGGGGTAAACGCAGATATTAAATACCTTGCTGAATGGATCAATACCTTTGTCACCCGAAACAACCGCTGGGGGTCTCCTAAGTTTCTGATCGGGGAGAGTTACGGCACCACCCGGGTTTCGGGACTGGCACTGGAACTTCAAAATTCACAATGGATGTACTTGAATGGGGTAGTACTGGTTTCACCAACTACTTTAGGGATAGAAAGAGGAGATGCACTATCTGCTGCTTTACGTTTACCTTATTTCGCTGCTACGGCCTGGTATCATAAAGCCTTAAAATCAGATTTACAAGCAAAAACCTTAAGTACCTTATTACCGGAAGTGGAGCAGTTTACGATGAATGAACTGATTCCGGCCCTGGCGAAAGGAAGTCAGCTTGGAGAGGAACAGAAAAAACTGATGGCTGCGAAGATGGCTGCTTTTTCGGGCCTGAGTGAAAAAACGATTCTCCAGCATAACCTGGATGTCCCACCAGGTTTCTTTTGGAAGGAACTACTCCGTGATCAGGGTTTTACGATAGGCCGTCTGGATTCCAGATATCGTGGAATGGATAAGCAGGATGCTGGAGAAGATCCCGATTATAATGCAGAACTAAGTTCCTGGTTGCATTCTTTTACTCCTGCAATCAATATGTATATCCGCAACGAGCTCAACTATAAAACTGATTTAAAGTATAATATGTTTGGCTCAGTTTATCCCTGGGATAATACAGGAAATCGTACAGCAGAGAATTTGCGGGATGCAATGGCACAAAATCCTTCGCTGCATTTAATGGTACAGTCTGGTTATTTTGATGGGGCATGTGATTATTTTAATGCAAAATATAATATGTGGCAAATGGATCCGGGAGGTAAATTGAAAGACAGAATGAGTTGGAAAGGTTATGAAAGCGGCCATATGATGTATTTAAGAAGCGCTGATCTGGAAAAAGGAAATAACGATCTGAGGGATTTTATCAGTAAATCTTTACCTAAAGCCGGAGTAGCTTCAAAATTTTAGACTCTTTGTAAGAGCCTGTTTAAATTTAGATGATAAATTTAAACAGACTCAAAATAAAATACCTATTTTTACCGCCCACTTATGGAACAGATAAAAACGTCATTTGATTTTGAAAAACCTATTGCTGAACTGATGCAGCAAATTGAAAAGGTTAAACAGGTTGCTGATAAAACAAAAGTAGATATGTCTGCTACACTGATTGAGCTTGAAGATAAGCTGTCTAAAACGCAGAACGCACTTTATGCAAGTCTTACAGGCTGGCAGGAAGTACAATTATCACGTCATCCGGAAAGGCCTCAAACGCTGGATTACATCGGAATGATCTGTGATGATTTTATCGAATTGCACGGTGACCGTACAGTAAAGGATGATAAAGCGATTATTGGTGGTTTTGCTACTATAGGTGGCGAAACAGTCATGGTTATCGGTCATCAGAAAGGTAAAAATACTAAAGAACGTCAGTACCGCAATTTCGGAATGGCAAATCCTGAGGGGTACCGTAAAGCATTAAGGTTAATGCGCCTTGCAGAGAAATTCAATAAGCCAGTTATTTCTTTCATTGATACGATGGGTGCTTACCCGGGTATTGAGGCCGAAGAACGTGGACAGGGAGAAGCTATTGCCAGAAACCTGATGGAAATGTCTGTATTGAAAGTGCCTATCATCTGTTTGATTATTGGTGAAGGTGCATCTGGTGGTGCATTGGGTATCGGTATCGGTGATAAAGTATACATGCTGGAGCATACCTGGTATTCGGTAATTTCTCCGGAATCATGTTCCTCAATTTTGTGGCGCAGCTGGGATTTCAAAGAGAAAGCAGCAGAATGCCTGAAGCTGACTTCAAAAGATATGTTAAAAAACAAACTGATCGACGGTGTGATTCAAGAACCGCTGGGAGGTGCACATCAGGATCCGGCAGCTATGGGCGAAACGATTAAAGTTCAGATCCTGAAAGATATCAAAGCATTAGGAAAAGAAAAAACTGAAAAGATGATCGCTAACAGAATTGATAAGTTCTGTGCAATGGGCGTAGTCGTAGAGTAAAGTCAATCCTCCTGTTTAAAGGAAAGGAAAAGGCTCAGCTACTTAATCAAATGGCTGAGCCTTTTTTGTGGTTAAAGACTTTCTATTTCCTCAATTGAAAGTGCAGTAAACCTGGCAATTTTAATAAGCTCAAAATTATCTTCTTTCATTTTCCTTGCAATGACCAGCGCAGTTTCATGTTTTCCCTGCTCCATTCCCCGCTCTATCCCTTCTTCTTTTCCCTTTTCTATTCCTTCTCTCATTCCTCTGCGTTCGGCAGATTTAAGCCGGCTATAATCGTCTTCTTCCCGTTGTAAAATCGAGTCGTATACAAATTGTTGTTCTGGTGATAGTTTCTTCATTTCGGCGATATTAAATATTTTTTCAAAAACCCGTTTATCCAGATATTTAGGAATCTGATCCAGGCTGTGCATGTGTTTAAGCAGATAAACCCATTTGTCCAGCTCAGTTTCCAGTTCATCTTCTTTCTTTCCAAATTTAGGCAGTTCCAAAAACTTAAATCCCAGTCCATTGTGGAATATTTTACCTGTACCGGTATTGACCAGGGAAATGCTTTGCAAATAATGGTCACTCAGACAATTCTTCATGTTAAAATCAAGGATCGCAATCAGGAAAACTTCTTTCATCTTAACTTCCCAGTGACGATTACTCTTTAGCTTTTGCTGGTGAATTAGCCGGCTCAGTTAAAAAATACAACGGTCCTCGAAATTATCATGATCTGCCCGCTGCATTTCTACAATGAACTGCTCTCCATTGTCACCAGTGCACAGCAAATCGAAACTGACCTTTTTATGTTCCCTTTCATCCCCGGCAATTTCAGTTGGGTTGTAGATAATATCGGTAATGTGTTTTTCCCCTTCAAACAAGGCGTTTAAAAAAGCAATCATGATCTCTTTGTTAGGTTCACTGCCAAAAAGATGTTTGAATCCAAAATCTGATAATGGATCAATGTATTTATTTGTACTTGCTGACATAATTCTTAATGATTTAGGGCAAGTTAACTGTGTTTTGTTTTTAAAAGGTAATAAATATCTCTATTGTTAATAAATAGTTTAATTAAGTAATCTTAGCCCGAATAAAAAAGGGTTGTACCACTATTATGATACAACCCTTTTTTTATTGATAAGCTATTGCTATTATTCTTCCGGAGCTTGTGGCGCAGGTGCTTGTTGTTCTTCCTGAGCTTGCTGTGCAAAGTAAACTGAGAACCTTGACTCAAGGCCCTGGAACTGCTGTGCAAGTTTCTGAGAAAGCTTCGTTTGCTTTTTCTCTGCCGTAGTTTTAACCATCTGGTTAAGGAACTGCAAACCTAACTGAACATTCTGTCCGCCAACGAACCTGTTTTTGCTTTTGGATACATCTGCCAGATAAGTCAGTTCTTTCTGGATATAATCAGCAGATTTTTCAATCAGCATATTTGCCTTGTTCGTATCCCCCAAAGTGTACAGGTTTTCTGCAAGGAAATAAACACCCATCATAGAACGCATACCGTAGAAACGCTCAGGCATTACTTCGAAATAACGGGCAACTACTTTTTTCGCATCAGCGATTTTTCCTTCTTTAATCAATCCGGAAATTGTAGTGTTGAACACATTATTGAAGATGGAGATATCATCCGATGATTGCGGATCAAGGTAGCTCGCATTTTTAACATTACCCCATTTGAATTTGGTGTACATGTTATGGTAAAGGATATCAGTATTCACTAAATCCCCTCTGCTTGATGCTGAATCCGTTTTAAGCGGTAATAAGCGCATCGCAAGACCTTCTGTATATAAGTAGTTGTCTAAACCGTTAAATTGGTCTGAAGGAACTGTACTTGCAAAATAGATAGGTCTTTTCCAGTTGTTATGTACCAGGATGTCCAGCATAGCCAGTGTACCTTTAGTGACATAACTCTTATTGAATTTCCATTCCATCACAGGGGTGATTTTTGAAGCATCCGATGCTTTAACCGTTCCTGTTTTAATTACATCTTCAGGGTTGATGGTCAGCTTGAAATTTTTAGTCGGGATGAAATTTTCTTTAGTTCCGTTTTGCAATGGAATCTTATCATCATCATCATCTGATAACAAGACATCAAGAATATTTTTCAATTCTACTGAACCTGCAAGTTTATAATCCTGATAGTACATTACATCTCTGACGCCTTGTACATACTGAGAAGGTTTCATACTGATCGGAAGCGGAGCAGATTCATTTTGCTTACGTTTCATACCGTCAATATACCAGTCTGTATCAAATAAACTCAGGTTAACCAGTCTTACATCCGGTCTCACATTTTCAACTTCCTGGATATACCAAAGCGGATAAGTATCATTATCACCGTAAGTAAACAGGATTGCATTTGGTGCACATGATTCCAGATAATCCACTGCAATATCGTGTGCAACCATTTTCTCTGAACGGTTATGTGCTTTCCACCCTTGCGCACCCATAATTACCGGGCCTGCAAATAAAGAAATCGTTGTCGCTGCAATAGCCCCGTTTTTCGGTGTAAATTTACTGAATACCCATTCCCTTAAGGCGAGTACCCCAAAACCGACCCAGATGGCAAAGGCATAGAAAGATCCTGCATAAGCATAATCACGCTCTCTTGGCTCTAATGGTTTCTGGTTCAGATATAATACAATGGCAAGACCTGTAAAGAAAAATAACAGACCAACAATACCAGCATCTTTTTCATTGCGTTTGAAGTGCCATACTGCACCTAATAAGCCTAAGATCAATGGAAGGAAGAAAAAGCGGGTATAAGCACTGCTTTCTACAATAGAAGGAGGCAGGTGGCTCTGGTCACCCAGCATCATCGCATCAATAGGTTTAATACCACTTAAAAATTGTCCCTGGTAAATACCGGCACCCTGGTCATCATTCTGACGACCAACAAAGTTCCACATGAAATAACGCATGTACATATTACCGATCTGGTATTTAAACAAGTAAGAAACGTTGTCGAAAATACCAGCGAAATGTGAATCGTCAAAGCCCATTAAGCTTTTATATTCCTGTACGTGCCTTGGATCATCACTGTACATCCTCGGGAAAGGGGTTGTTCTGTCATACTCGTAGTCAGTCTTTTTACCAGCAACTTCGTATTTAGTGTCTCCTTTTCTGTAAATGTTTTTACCTTCTTTCAAGCTAACCTTTTCAGAGTTATAGTTAGGACCAAATAACAATGGTCTGTCTCCATATTGCTCTCTGTTTAAATAACTTAAAAATGAGAAGGCATTGTCAGGGTTACTATTGTTCAGGTTAGGGCTGGCTTTAGCTCTGATAATAATCATTGCGAAAGAACAGTAACCGAAAATAATCAGTGCTGTGGAAAGTAAAGCAAGGTTTAAGAACTTGTTGCGGTGTTTAATGGAATACATAATTCCCCAGGTCAGCGCGCCGATTAAAATGGCAGCGAAAAAAACCACACCTGTTCCAAATCCCATTCCTAAAGTGTTGACGAAGAATAAATCGAAGTAAGCACCGAAAGAAACCACATACTGGATGATACCATATTGAACAAAGGCAAGGATCAGTACCCCTACAATAAAGGTTTTGATGATACCGAAGTTTGTTGGTTTTGGCGTTTTCTTAAAATAATATACAAAAGCTATCGCCGGGATAGTCAATAAGTTCAATAAGTGAATACCGATGGATAAACCCATGATATAGGCAATAAATAGTAACCACCTGTCTGCACGGGGCTCATCAGCATGTGCTTCCCATTTCAGGATACCCCAGAATACAATTGCTGTAAACAGAGAAGAAAGCGCATAAACTTCCGATTCTACTGCGGAGAACCAGAAACTGTCTGAGAAAGTATAAGCCATTGCACCTACAACTCCTGCACCCATTACGGTGATCAGGTTTCCGATAGTCAGGTCTGCTTCAGTTTTAATGACCATCTTTTTAGCCAGGGCAGTAATTGTCCAGAATAAAAATAAGATCGTAGCCGCACTTGCAAGGGCAGAACCCACATTCATGAAATAAGCTATTTTATGAATATCGCCAAATGCAAAGATCGAGAAGAAGCGTTGAATCATTAAGAACAAAGGCGCACCTGGTTGGTGAACAACCTGCATTTTAAGTGCAGAGGCTATAAACTCTCCACAGTCCCAGAAACTTACAGAAGGTTCTAAGGTGAGTATATAGGTGAGGGCCGCCAGGATAAAGCACATCCATCCTGTAAGGTTATTAATTTTAGTATAATTCATTTCTTTCTTAAATATAAAATTTGGCTTTTAAAAATGCAGCCGAAAATAATCAAATAGATTGATAATAGTACATATATACAACTACATTAACAAATTTTAATGTGTTAAGGGTGTTTAAAGGCTGTTTTCAAAAATATTTTATTTTTTTTTACGGAAGATTTGCATTTATCAAAAAGGTACGTATATTTGCATTCCCAAACGAAACAACTCATGGTTATTTCTACGGAAGATTGCCCGATAGTATAAAGGTAGTACAACGGTTTTTGGTACCGTTTGTCTAGGTTCGAATCCTGGTCGGGCAACTAAACAATATATCGGATTGTGAGTAATCACAATCCGATTTTTTCGTAACCCAGCATTGATACCCGTCTAATCATGCCCTTGCAATTTAATCCCGTTAAACTTTTCGCCGGAACCGGTACAAAAGCATTAGCACACAAAATTGCCGAAAGTTACGGCAAACCACTCGGTAATGTAACCTTAAGCAGGTTTAGCGATGGTGAGTTTCAGCCTTCTTATGATGAAACAGTAAGAGGATGTGATGTATTCCTGATCCAATCTACCTACCAGCCTTCTGATAATTTAATGGAACTTTTGTTGATGATTGATGCCGCAAAGAGAGCTTCTGCGCATTATATCACAGCTGTTGTTCCTTATTACGGTTTGGCCAGACAGGATAGAAAAGATAAACCAAGAGTTGCCATAGGGGCAAAGTTAGTAGCTAATTTGTTGAAATCTGCTGGTATCCACCGTATTATGACGATGGACCTGCACGCAGCACAGATACAAGGCTTCTTTGATATTCCTGTAGATCACTTAGATGGTTCAGTAATCTTCGTTCCTTATATCAAAAGTTTAGGACTGGAAAATCTGACTATTGCTTCTCCGGATATGGGTGGATCATACAGAGCACGTACTTTTGCGAAATTCTTTAATGCGGAGGTTGTGATTTGTGATAAACGCCGTAAACGTGCCAATGAAATTGAGTCTATGTCGATTATTGGAGATGTAACGGGAATGGATATTGTTTTAATTGACGATATTTGTGATACAGCAGGGACATTGGCTAAAGCTGCGGCTTTAATCATGGAAAAAGGTGCAAAAAGTGTAAGAGCAGTTTGTACACACCCGGTATTATCTGGTAAAGCTTATGAGACAGTAGAAAACTCTATGCTTACCGAATTGATTGTAACGGATACTATTCCTTTAAAACAGGAAAGTCCAAAAATAAGAGTACTGAGTACAGCAAGTTTATTTGCAAAGGCAATTGCCAATGTAAATGAGCATGGATCAATCAGTGATCTGTTTAGAGTTTAATATTAGAAACAAACAAATAAATAAATATATATAATGAAAATAATCGCAATTAGCGGTTCTCCAAGAGAGAACGTAGGGAAACGCGATGCTAAAGAGCTTCGCTATGAAGGTAAAGTTCCTGCAGTATTGTATGGTGGTAAAGAACAAGCACATTTTGCTGTAGTTATTACAGAATTAAAAGATGCTATTTACACTCCTGAAGCAAACTTTTTAGAAATTGATATCAATGGTACAAAAACCAAAGCAATCATAAAAGAGTTACAATTTCACCCATTAACAGACGTATTATTACACGTAGATTTTCTTCAGTTATTTGATGACAAAGAAATCGTTATGGAAATTCCTGTAAGATTAGAAGGAACTTCTCCAGGTGTTAAAATGGGTGGTAAATTAGTTCAGAAATTACGTAAACTTCGTGTTAAATCTTTCCCGAAAGATATGCCACAGGTTGTTGACGTTAGCATTGCTAAATTAGAAGTAGGTAATTTATTCCGTGTACGTGACCTTGCAAAAGCAGCATACACTATTACTAACACTCCAGAAGATACAATCGTTTCTGTTGGTATGTCAAGAGCTCTTAAACAAGCTGAACAACAAGCAGGTAAAAAATAAGCTGAACTATAGCTTAACAGAGAGCAGCACTGAATTTTCAGTGCTGCTTTTTTTGTGCCTTAAATCCCCGTCAGTAGCAGGTTTCATAGAAACTGTTATCTTTGCGGGAAAGAAACAGTGATACATGAAATATTTGATAGTTGGCCTGGGAAATATAGGAGCGGAGTACGTAGGTACCAGACATAATATAGGATTTGAAATTGCAGATGAACTGGTTAAACAGCTTGGAGGTTCCTTTTCTAATATACGGTTAGCCTATTATTCAGAAGTATCCTGGAAGGGCAGAAAACTGCATGTAATCAAACCTACTACTTACATGAATTTAAGTGGGAGAGCAGTCAACTACTGGATGCAGGAATTAAATATCCCACTGGAAAATGTGCTGGTTATTGTAGATGATATTGCACTGCCGTTAGGCAAGCTGAGACTTAAATTAAAAGGAAGCAGTGCGGGACATAACGGACTGAAAAGTATAGAGGCCAGTTGCGGAAGCCAGGATTATCCAAGGTTACGTTTTGGCGTAAGTGATAACTTTGCCAAAGGCAGACAAGCTGATTACGTACTGGATGGATTTGATAAAGATGAATTGCCGGAATTGCCTGCGCTGGTTGAAAAAAGTGTAGCACTGATCCAGAGTTTTGTAACTGTCGGACCAGCGCATACGATGACTGCTTTTAATAAATAATTAAAAGCGTTTAAAGCATTAATGCCTTTTTATCTACAAAGTGGGTGATCTTTTCATGTAACAAGCGGAGTTCAAAAGGTTTGCTTATTACATCATTTGCACCCGCATCAATGGCTGCCTTTTTATCATTTTCCATAACTGCTGCGGAGAAAGTAATAATAGGGATATCTTTTTTACCCGGTATGTAATCAGTTCTGATTAGTTTAGTAGCCTCCAGCCCGCTCATCACCGGCATAAAGGTATCCATCAGAATCAGATCATAATTGTTATCTCTGAGTTTATCCAGTGCTTCCTGTCCATTTTCAGCGAAATCAGTAATCACGTCCCAGTCTTTCATAATTTTAACGATCAGGAATTTATTGATCGGGTTATCTTCAGCAACCAGGATCCTTACATTGGTAAAAGGTAAAAGTTTATCCAGCTGTTTCTCTTTTGGCTCCGGCAGGTCCTGCAAGACTTCATACCAGTTGACAAAACAGAAAGTACTTCCCTGTCCTTCACAACTATCAACAGTCAATACGCCACCTTTCAGCCGGGCCAGGTTCTTAACAATAGAAAGACCTAAACCTGTACCTCCAAAGTTCATCGTTGTACTTTCATCTGCCTGTTCAAAGGTTTCGAAGATCTTCTCAATTTTATCCGTAGGGATGCCAATTCCTGTATCAGTAACGGAAAATCTGATTTGCAGGTTATTTCCTTTGCGGTCCATTATTTCTACTTTCAGCGTTACACTGCCTTTGTTGGTAAATTTGATCGCATTGCCAATCAGGTTCATCAGAATCTGGTTGAGCCTTAAAGAATCGGCGGATACATTTTTAGGCAGATCCGGATCGAAGGACGTAATCAGTTCCAGATCTTTTTCTTTCGCCCTTATACTTAAGAGATTGATCACCGCATGGCAAACTTCTGACAGGTCGGTTGCAGTCCGGTTGATCTTGAACATTCCGGCATCAATCTTTGATAAATCAAGAATATCATTAATGACACCCAATAATGAATTGGAAGAGATTTGCAGCAGTGAAATCATTTCGTTCTGCTCAGGAGTAAGTGTTGTTTTCTCCAGCAAATTAGCCAGACCAATAATACCATTGATAGGTGTACGGATTTCATGACTCATATTGGCCAGGAAATTCTCTTTTATTTTCTTTCCCTGCTCAGCAAGTTCTTTGGCTTTAATCAGCTCTTTTTGATAAGCTTCAAGTTCTTTATTCTTTTTAACAATATCCCTTTGTGTTCTTACAAATTGTAAAAAGGAATCTACTTTTGCAGAGGTCACGTAAGGATTTAACGGTTTATACAGGTAATCAACTGCTCCGGCATTCAACCCTTTTACTGCATATTTGGCATCCGTTGAAATAGCTGTAACAAAAATGACAAGGATATCTTTTGTTCTGGGATTACTTTTCAGGATTTCTACCAGCTCAAAACCATCCATCTCAGGCATCTGTACATCCACTAAAGCAATAGCAATGTCCATTTCCCAGGCAAGCCTTAAGGCTTCGTTAGGCAGGGTGGTGGAAATCAGATTTACATCATCTCTTTCCAACAAGGCTTCCAATGCTATTATGTTCTCTGGTCTGTCATCAACAATAAGAATATTAATCTTTTCCATAATTTTTAAGGGAGTATCTTTCTGAAAAGACTTATGCTATTTTTTGGTAAATGTTATTTTTTTTATCCACGACCTTAAAACGGCCAATTTCTGAACTTCTTAATGTTTCTTTGGAGCCTAAACAAAGAAAGCCAAAGTTAGCCAAACTATTGTAAAAAAGGTCAATCACCTTTTTTTGAAGAGTAGTATTGAAGTAAATCAGCACATTGCGGCATGATATCAGCTGAAATTCATTAAAGACCCCGTCGGAAGCCAGATTATGTGCTGAAAATAACATATTCTTTTTCAAAGAATGATTAATTGATGCTGCCCCGTAACGTGCCGTATAATAATCTGCAAGGGTATGTAACGCACCGGTTTTCTGATAGTTCTCTGAATAATGCTTCATCTTCTGCAAGTCGTATATCCCATTTTTAGCAAACTCTAAAACATCAGCATTGATGTCAGTTCCGTAGAAAAAACTCCGTTCATAGAGATGCTGTTCAGCAAACAGAATCGCAAATGAATAAAGTTCTTCTCCCGTTGAACAACCCGCATTCCATACTTTTATCCTTTGATAAGATCTCAGATAGGGAATGACATGTTCAGCAACAGATTTATAAAAAACCGGATCTCTGAACATTTCGGTTACGTTCACCGTAACTTCAATCAGAAAATATTCAAAGTAGTCATGGTCATTAGTCAATAAGGTACGTAATTCAAACAAACTTAGTTGTTGTAACTGCATAATTCTTGTCACTCTTCGTTTGAGTGAGGCGGCAGAGTAATCACTAAAGTCAAATCCATGAATATTGTAGATGAAACTAGTGAGGCTTTCCAGCTCTTCATAGCTAATTACATCTTCCGGGTTTTCTTCTGACGCACTCATCTTAACTTAACCAAACTCTTAACATGGATAATAACTGATCAATATCAACAGGTTTAGCTATATAATCATTAGCTCCGGCTTCAATACATTTTTCCCGGTCATTCTTCATCGCCTTAGCGGTTAACGCTATAATTGGTAGTTTCTTATATTCCCGCTTTTCCCTGATCGTTCGCATGGCTTCATAACCATCCATCTCAGGCATCATAATGTCCATTAATACCAGGTCAATATTTGCAGTCTCTTCGAGTTTTTCAATGGCTTCCCTGCCATTGTTGGCAATCACAATATTGATGTCGTAAACCTGCAAAGCACTGGATAATGCAAAGATATTTCGCATATCATCATCCGTGATCAAGATCGTTTTGTCTTTCAATACCTTCTCTATCGTAGAAACCGTTTTGTTTTTCACAGACCCTTTAGCAGAAGTTTGGAATTTGTCCTGTTTTTTTAATTTGTTCATGAACAGACTTACCTCGTCAATCAATCTGTCATTAGATTTGTTTGACTTCAATACCATGGCCTCAGAGTATCTCATGATATGTGCAATCTTATCCTGATCGAGTTCCATTGCTGTGTTGATAATAACAGGAATATGGGTGAACCTATCCTGTGTTTTAATCTGATCGAGTAAATCGAAACCAGATGCATCAGGAAGATTTAAGTCGAGGATAATACAATCAAATGTCTGGTTTTCCAGCATGTCCAAAGCTTCCTGGCCAGTAAAAGCCTGCGCGACTTCAATCCCTTTTTCTACCAGCTGCTCTTTAACAGCAAGACTTTGCAGTTCATGATCTTCAATAATCAATACAGTCTGGAAGTTATATAGAATGTGGCCTGAATTTAAAACTGAGAAAGCATGGTCTAACTGATCTTGCTCAATTGGTTTTTTCAGGAAGCCAATTGCTCCTTCTTTTAAAGCTTTTTCTCCTTTAACTTCACCAGCCGACATCATATGAATCGGGATATGTTTGGTTTGCGGATTATCTTTTAATCTTTTCAGGATACTCCATCCGTCCATTACCGGGAGCATGACATCCAGAATAATCGCATCCGGAAGGTCTTTTACTGCCATTTCCAGCCCTACATCACCACTATGCGCCAATAAAGGTTCGAAACCCTTTTCAATTGCATAATCTTTCAAAACATCAGCGAACACCAAATCATCTTCCACGATTAATAAGGTTTGTTTTCTGTTCTTATTTACAGGCGCCAAAATTGGTTCTTCCGAAATAAACGGCAAAACAACCGGTTCAGGATGGGGAGCAGTTTCCTGTTCAGGAGACTGATGTACTACTGGCAGATAAAGTGTAAAACAACTTCCGATGCCCGCTCCGCTATTCACCTGGATCTCTCCACCTAAAATATTGGCAAGTTCTTTACTAATAGAAAGCCCAAGACCCGTACCTCCATACTTTCTGCTGGTTGTACCATCGGCCTGTTTGAAGGCTTCAAATATTAGTTTTTGCTTGTCTTGCGGAATCCCTATTCCAGAATCTTTAACACTGAAAGAGATAATCTGCTGTTTACTATTTTTAAGATTCTCCGAGTAATATTTAAGTTGCTGATCTGCTATATCAATTTCCAGTTTAATTTCTCCGTTTTCCGGGGTGAATTTAAAGGCATTTGATAAGAGGTTCTTGATGATCTGTTCTGCTCTTGATAAATCAGTCAGGATGCGTTCTGGAAGGCCCTGACCAAGAATAATCTGGTAATCTATCTTTTTGCTTCTGGCAATTTCCATAAATAGAGACTCCATGTTTTGCTTAACCTCCTGAGGTCTGACTGGTTCAATATCCAGATCAACCTTTCCGGATTCAATTTTAGACAGGTCAAGGATGTCATTGATTAAAGTCAGCAGGTCACTTCCTGCATTATGGATAACCCCGGCATATTTAAGCTGTTCTTCATTTAAGTTTTCGGGCCTGTTTTCTTTTAAAATTCTTGCCAGGATCAGGATACTGTTTAGCGGAGTTCTTAATTCATGGCTCATATTAGCCAGGAATTCTGATTTATACTTGCTGGATACTTCGAGTTCCTCAGCTTTTAAACTCATGGCTTCTCTAGCCTCATTGACAGAGATATTCCGTTCTTCGAGCAAGCTGGCTTTTTCTTCCAGTTCGGCATTGGTTTGACGAAGTTCTTCCTGTTGTACTCTAAGCTCTTCTTCGGAAGCCTGCAATTCTTCAGATTTATGGATCAGCTCTTCATTGGTGGTGCGCAATTCTTCCTGCTGGCTTTCCAATTCTTCTGCCTGTTGCTGGGTCTGCATAAACAAATCACGTAATTGTGCCCTTGCTACTGCACTATTAATTCCAACCCCTATACTCTCGGTAATGGTACTTAAGAAAAGGTTCACAATTTCATCAGGTTCGGCAGAAAGCCCCAATTCGATTACTGCAATAGTCTCTTCTTCAAAAAGAACAGGGATAATGACAATAGTTTTTGGCGCAGTGTCGCCCAAACCAGAAGATATTTTCAGATAATCTGAGGGAACATCGTTGAGTTGTTTGCTGCGTTTTTCTAACGCAACCTGGCCAACTAGACCTTCACCAAGTTCAATCTCCCTGATTTTACCTTTTTTCACCTGGTAAGCATAAGCTCCACTCAGCTGTAAAGTTTGTCTATTAGGATTGAAAAGGTATAGCGCACCTACAGAGGCAGCTAAATAAGTACACAATTCAGTAATAATATGTGTGGACAGCTCATCGGTTTCCTGTTCTCCACGCATAGATTCGTTAATTGCGGATGCACCGGATAATAGCCAGTTCTTTTGTTTGTTTTCTTCTGAAAGCGTCTCTAGCTGTGCATTGTTTTCTCTAATAGTAATTTCTGTTAACTTTTGTTCATCAAACGTTCTTTTGATGAAGCTGAACAGGTATAAAATCAAACCGAAAATAATCACTGAACTCGCTACTACGATAATGGTAGATTGCGTAGCACTTTTTACCCTTTTTGCTGTTCTTACACTAAGCAGTGCTTCTTCTGCATGGATAGCCGCATTATTGACCCGGAGCATATTTGTTTTAAATGCTTTCCCTTTGTCGGTCATGATCATCTGTACAGCAGCTTCTTTACCTTTGGTGTTATTGGTCAGAAGGATATCTTCCATATCCTTGATTTTTTGTGCGGAATAAAATTCAAGCGAGTCAAGCCGCTGCTGCTGACTCAGATTATCAACGGTCAGCCGCTGCATTTCCTTAACTTTTGGCAGAATCTGGTGGATATTTTTAGTATAAGTTTCCAGATATTGACTACGCTGGGTAATGATATAACCTCTTAAAGAAGTCTCAGAATTCAGGACTTTCAATTCAATATCCTGGGCAACATCAATTACATCATAAGTATGGTTTTCCCATTTCGCGTCTTCATTCATCAGCTCGATGCTGTAATAAGAAGTAACCGCAGAAAGCAGAACAAATAGCAGGGAAATAACAAAGCCTGTCAATACCTGCTGTTTAAACGTTAATTTGAACATATGTAGTTAAAAAATCAGATAATTAAAATGTTTAGTGTTCATGGTTTATGTTTAATCTGAAAAAGATAAACAAGTACTGAAACTATTAAAATGCAAGACAATTATACTGATAAATACGCATCCCCGGGAGTAAGGCCGAAAATTGACTGGTAATTTTAAGCAGGCGTTAAAAATTTACACAAATTCTTAGAGTTCCAGCAAACATTGGGCATAAGTAGGGCCGATGGGAATGATTTTTTCGCCGATCCAGATCTGATTTCTGTCAAATTTAGTCACCGCATTTTTAGCAACTATAAATGCGCGGTGTGTCCGGATGAATTTCTGTGCAGGGAGCAGTGCCTGCATTTCACTGATTGGCATTCTCGTACTCAGCGAGGGATTATTCAGGAGGTTAATTTGTGTGTAATTACCCGCGGCTTCAATAAAAACAATATCATCAATAGCGACTTTAATCTGCTCATACCCATCTTTAATAAAGATATAGACAGGCTGACTGGCGACAACAGCTTTTTTGCGTAAACTATGCAGTTCTTCGGCTTTATTGCAAGCTTTTAAAAAACGGGCTAACGAGAAAGGTTTAAGCAGATAATCCAGTGCGTTCAATTCAAATCCCTTCACCGCATGTTCTGCATAAGCAGTGGTGAAAATGACCAGCGGAGGGTTGCTCAGGCTGTTCAGAAAATCGATTCCATTGATATCCGGCATTTTAATATCCAGAAAAATCAGGTCTACCACATTTTGCTGCAAATATGCGATAGCATCAAAAGCATTGGTAAATACCGCCTGAAGTGTAATAAAAGAAACTTTGGAGGCATGGGACTTTACTATATCCAACGCTATGGGCTCGTCATCTATCGCTATGGCAATCATTTTTTAATTTAGATTCAGCGTTAAATGTACGAAAAACTCTTTTGCACTTTCTCTGATGATCAGTTCATGTTTTTTCGGGTACAATAAACTTAAGCGCTGTTTTACATTTTCCAGGCCTATGCCACTATTGATTTTCTCAGGATCACCGTCAGCCTTCAGGTGGATACTGTTATTGACATCAAAATAGAGCATATTTGCTTTGGTTTGTAAGGTCACTTTGATATGTGAAGGAGATTGTAAGCTAATCCCATGCTTAAAAGCATTTTCAACAAATGGGATTAATAACATCGGTGAAATCTTAAGATCCATTAATTGTTCCTCAATTTCCGTTTTGATATTAATATCTACTGTAGTAGAAGTTCTCAGCTTCTGTAATTCTATATAGTTATTCAGATAATCTATATCTCTGATCAGGGAGATTTTGTCCTGCATATTTTCATGCAGCATAAAACGCATCATATCCCCTAATTTTTGTATCCCTTCTCCGGTACGTTCCGCTTTCTCCTGCAAAGCAGTTCCATATAAGGTATTGAGTGCATTAAAGAGAAAATGAGGATTGATTTGTGATTTAAGGAATCCAAGATTGGCATCTGATTTTCCGAGCTCTTTTTTAAGCGCAAAGATCTGTTCTTCTGTTGCATTTCTCGTTTTATAGACATACCAGGCCAATGGCGTACTGATTGCGAGTTGCGCCATCAAATGAAAAGCATTTACGATCGGGAACATTTCGCCCTCTCCTGTAATCACCACAGCTATTAAGCCAAGGGGAATACAAAAAATCAACGCTAATAACATGTTTTTACCTATGTAATTGCGGAATTTCTTTCCCTGAGCCAGTGTATTTGGGATTAGATAATAAATACCATAGATAGTCAGGAAAGAACATGAGGCGACTACTAAAGTCCAGGCAAGAATTACCCTGAAGTCTACACCTATAGCCAGCCAGACCAATATACCCAGGAACCAGAAGGCCGAAGCAAATGCAATTTCCAGTTTCATTGATTTATTACTTTCTTCTTCCTTGTTCTCAATCAGATAAATGATTAGTTTCTTGATGGCCACATAAATAGCGGTAAGTACAATCATCCAGCCCGCATAAGTAAAACCCTGAAAGAAAATATAGTTATAAGCTTCATCCAGCTCATCATATTGAACGAGCATATAGGCATGACTATAAGTCTGTGCAATGCTCAATACCAGCCCGGAGAATAAGAAAACGCCGAATAAAATAGAAAGATTGATCCCTGTGTTTTTTCTTTGATATAAAGGAGGCAGGCAGCAGAAATTAAGCAGCAGAAAACTGAAATAAAGAATAGAATACTTAAACAACCCTGGCAGAAAATAGTTGGAAAGATAACTGAAACTGATTTTGGCCTGTTCAAAATTATAGGGCGTATAGTGATTATTATTTGAACCGTTTGAAATGAGCATCATGATGGCAAAGCCATACATAATACTTACGGTCCAGAATTCTATTTTGCTGAGGTCTTTAATATCGATTTTCATTAGCTTATAATTTTGTGAAGCGTTGGAATCATGGCCATTTTATCCTGTTTCCTCTACAATACTACAAAGGGTTTTTCTTTATGCCGTCAAAATGTGATGAATGCCTCAAAAAATGTGACGAATAGGGAAATATAGGTATCTTTACGTTTATTTTATGCAGATGATAGTTTACGGAATTCCGAATTGTAATACAGTTAAAAAAGCAAGAACGTGGTTGACAGACAATGGCATTGACTACGAGTTTCATGATTTCAAAAAGCAGGGGATTACTGCGGAGAAACTTCAGCAGTGGTGCGCGGCCTTTGGCTGGGAAGTAGTTTTAAACAAAAAAGGAACTACCTGGAAAAAGCTGACCCCTGATCAGCAAGCAGCGGTTAAAGATGAAAAATCAGCCATTGCAGTTTTATTAAACCATACCAGTATGATTAAACGCCCTGTGGTAGAGCAGCAGGGAAAAGCAATCCTGATCAGCTTCGATGAAGAATTATATAGCAAATTATTGAAATAGGGAAACCATTACCTGTTAATTTTTGTTAAAAAATAAGGTGAAACGTTAAACTAAATTATATTTGGGGTTATCACCTGTAAACCACGTTTTTTCTGGATTTTCCGAAAAGGGGAACAACAGCAAAACGAAAAAGAAATACCATGAAAACTTTTAAACAACTGATCGTCGTATTGTTTCTGACAATACCACTATATACATTTGCGCAGACCGGAATTACCGGAGGTGTATTTGACTATGACAACAAGAGCTTCCCGTTACAAAAAGTAACGGTAAAGAATCTGAACACACATGAAACAACATCGACCGGTGCTGCCGGGCAGTTCATGATTAAAGCAAAAAAAGGCGACTTACTGGAATTCTCTTTGCCGGGTTTTCATACCGATACTTTGTATCTGACTAATATGTTGTCCAAAACTATTTATCTTCCTGCCGCCTCTACTACTTTAAAACAAGTAGATATCCAGAGTGCGAAACTTTCTAAAGATCTGAACCTGAAAAATCCCAATGCAAAAGGTTTTGAGCGTGTGCATGGAATTGCGCCGACACAGAACGTTCAGCGTGCAGGCGGAATTGGCCTGGCCTTTGGTTCTGGAAAAGTGAGAAGGGAAAAAGCAAAAGAAAGGGCACTGGAAGAACGGGGCGCTTATGAAGCTGAAATCAGTCAGTACTTTAATGAAGAGCATGTCAATAGTTTAATTAAGCTACAGGGACAAGAGCTTAAAGAGTTTATTGAGCTTTACAGACCTACAGTGGAAAGGGTTAAGGCTGATGATCCTTTCAATTATGATTACTATATTGCTGTGGCTTATCAGACCTGGTTAAAATTACCTCCGGAACAAAGGAAATTACCAAATATGAAGAAGTTAACAGGGCAATAACCCCTTTTTGCAATCATAAAACCCGATATAATGAATTATCAATTTATCCAGAGAACACTCCTTTTTGTAGTGTTTTTTGCTTTTAGTATCAATTCGCAGGCACAAAAAACAGCTGCTGACAGTAATTATGATCCACATCTGGCTTTTGGCCCCTCGTTTTATACACAGAATGGGAACGAATTCCGCTCAGCAAGTGGATATCCAGGCGCTAAATACTGGCAAAACCGTGCAGATTATAACATTTCTGCTACATTGGATGATCAGAAAAATACAGTAACAGGTACAGTAACGATTACTTATAAGAATAACAGCCCGGATCAGTTGCCTTATATCTGGCTGCAATTAGATCAGAACCTTTTTGAAGAAAATTCCAGAGGTAACGGCGTAATCAAAGCTGGTAGCCGATATGGTGCAAGAGGCGAAAAGGTAAATGGCGGGTACAAGATTACCGGCCTTGCGGTTTCTCAGAAAACACAAGGCGTAAAGTTTACCTCTATCGTGGAAGATACCAGGATGCAGATTCGTCTGGATAAACCTTTGGCGGGAAATGGGGAGACGATTACTATTAAAATGAATTACTCCTTTGTGATTCCAATAAACGGATCAGACCGGATGGGACACCTGACCACACAAAATGGAGAGATCTATTCTATCGCACAGTGGTTTCCAAGATTGTGTGTCTATGATGATGTGTTAGGTTGGAATACGCTGCCTTACTGGGGAGCAGGAGAGTTTTACTGTGAATATGGAGATGTCAACTATAGCATTACGGCACCTGCCAGTCATATCTTAATGGGTTCAGGAGAATTGTTAAATCCTGAAGAAGTATTTACAGCGGTGCAATTAAAGAGATGGAATGCGGCAAAATTAAGTGATCAGACGGTAGCCATCCGTACAGCTGATGAAGTGACTGATCCTAAATCGCGTCCTGCAAAAACTCAGTTGACCTGGAAATATAGAATGTCAAATACAAGAGATGTGGCTTTTGCTTCTTCGAAAGCTTTTGTACTGGATGCAGCGAAGATTAATTTGCCAAGTGGTAAAAAATCCCTGGCAGTTTCTGCACAGCCCATAGAGAGTAATGGAAAAGATGGTTATGGAAGAGGAGTAGAATATGTGAAAGCATGTATTGAGCATTATTCTGACAAATGGTTTGAATATCCTTATCCAATGGCAGTAAATATTGCTTCTAATATTAGTGGTATGGAGTATCCGGGAATTGTTTTCTGTGGCTGGAAGGCTAAGAATGAAGAAACCTGGGGTGTAGTAGATCATGAATTTGGACATAGCTGGTTCCCGATGATTGTGGGAAGCAATGAGCGTAAATATGGCTGGATGGATGAAGGTTTCAATACTTTCATCAACGGGTTATCTTCTGAAGCTTTTAACAAAGGTGAATATAAAAGTTCAAGACAGAACATACAGGCGGCAGCTAAGGCGATGGCAAAACCGGACAAAGAATTTATTCTGTTAACTCCGGATGCAATGGGGGAAACCAACATTGGCCAGAACTTGTATTTTAAACCAGCAATGGGGCTTCAGCTCTTAAGAAATGAGGTATTAGGAGCTGATCGTTTTGATTATGCATTTAGAAATTATATCAAAGCCTGGGCTTTTAAACACCCTACACCAACAGACTTTTTCAGGTCTATGGAAAATGGGGCAGGAGAGGATCTTTCCTGGTTTTGGAAAGGCTGGTTCCTGGAGAACTGGATCATGGACCAGGCGATTACCAGTGTAACACCAGTTAAAAATGGGGGTCAGCTGGAAAGCTATAATATCGTGATTACTAACCTGGAACAATTGCCAATGCCTATTATCTTACAAGTAAAAGATAAGAATGGCAAGGTAGGGAACATTAAAGTACCTGTAGATGTCTGGATGCGGAATAAGAGCTGGACAATTAATTATCCTACTACTGTAGAGTTGTTGTCTGCTGAATTAGATCCGGAAAAAGTTTTACCGGATGTCGATGTGACCAACAATACCTGGTTTAAATAACAGGGCAGAGAAAAACAAACGGGCAAACTTTACTTAAAGTTTGCCCGTTTGTTTTTTCAGCAAGTCTATCATCGGCTGATATTCCTGATTGATGGCATAATCGAGTGCAGACTTTCCACGGTTATCCCTGAGATTACGGTCAGCTCCTTTTTCTAAAAGATAATCTGCAATTTTCAATTGTCCAAAAGTAGCAGCAAACACGAGTGCTGTGGCATGATTTGAATTTAAGGTATTGATTGCAGCATGGTATTGATACAGCAAATCAACAAGGTTTAAATAGCCTTTAAAACAGGCACCCATCATGGCAGTATTGCCAGACTTATCTTTTGCATCGGGAGAAGCTCCGTTCTGAAGCAGAAACCTGGCAGCCTCTTCATTTTCATAATAAACGGCAATGATCAACGGAGTAGAACCCCGCTGATCTGTTGTGTCAATTTTATTGCCTGTTTTTAGGAATTTAGCCAGGCTTACGGTGTCATTCGTACGTGCAGCCTCAAAAATATCCTGTGCCAGGCCTGCACGGGCAATGCAGAGTAAAAACAGCGACACCAATATCTTTTTCTTCATTACTTTGAACTCAAACTAGCTTCTGCTTCTGCTCTGGTTACTTTCAATAGTGCAGCCAATCTTTTACCAAAGTCTGTGTCTGCTCTATAAAAATTACTAACCATTCTTACAATAATATCCCGTTTGGTCACCTGTACTAAATCATCGTATAGGTTTTTCACCAGATTTACTTTCTGGGCTTCAGACAAGCTGCGGTAAAACTCACCAGCTTGCTTAAAATCATCGGGCTTATCTATTTTGTGTTGTACAGTAGTCGCATCCTTGTATGTATTGGAAGCGTATTTATAAGTATTATCATCTTTGTAACCGCTTTCAATTGTACTTGGCTGATAGTTTATATCTGTTGCTTTTTGCCTGTTGCTCAATGCACCATCCTGGTTATGAGAATTCACTTTTACTTTAGGCGCATTGACAGGGAGTGATTGAAAGTTAGCCCCTATACGGTAACGTTGCGTATCGAAGTAAGAGAAAAGACGTCCTTGTAACAGTTTATCTTCCGAAGGCTCAATTCCAGGCACAAGTGTTGCCGGGGAAAATGCAGACTCTTCTACTTCCTCAAAAAAATTATCCGGCCATTTATTCAAAATCATCTTGCCAACTAATACGAGTTTCGCATCTTTTTCCGGCCATACTTTGGTCGGATCTAAAGGATTATAGTCCAGTTTATCAAAATCCTGTGGCTTCAGCATTTGTACGTACAACTCCCAGGCAGGGAAATTGCCTTTGGTAATCTGTGCATACAAGTCATGTGTAGCGCTCTGGAAATCGGTTGCCTGTATGGCGGCAGCCTCTTCCGAAGTCAATCCTTTGACCCCTTGCATCGTTTTCCAGGTATACTTTACATAAGTAATCTCCCCCTTTGCATTTACCCATTTAAATGCGTGGACGCTTGAACCATCCATCTGACGGTAATTAGCCGGAATACCGAGTTCAGTATATAAGCGGGTAAGCATATGCGTAGATTCCGGAACCTGGGAGAAAAAGTCGAAGTAACGGGTTGGGTCCTGTCTGTTGGTAATAGGTGATGGTTTCAAAGAATGAACCATATCTGGAAACTTCATGGCATCACGAATAAAAAAGATAGGAAGATCATTACCTACGATATCGTAATTTCCATTGTCTGTATAAAATTTAACGGCAAAACCGCGCGGGTCTCTTAAAGTTTCAGGAGAACCTTTACTATTAATTACCGTCGAGAACCTGGTGAAAACTGGCGTTGTTTTACCTTTTTCAGCAAAAAGTGTGGCTTTTGTATAAGCAGAGAAATCTCCGGCACTTATAAATTCTCCAAAAGCACCAGCACCTCTTGGATGTACTACACGCTCAGGAATACGCTCTCTGTCAAAAGCTGCAAGTTTTTCTATTAAGTGAATGTCTTCCAATAAAACCGGGCCATTGTTGCCTAATGTTTTAGAGTTTTGATTATCTCCGACAGGAGCTCCTGTATTTGTTGTTAAGGATTTAACTTGTGCAAATGAAGTTGCTGTTACTAAAGAAAGTAATAAGAATGAAGAGTAATTTATTCGCATATAATTTTTTTATAAGCCAAAGGTATCTGCGGTTGACAGCTCAAACAAATCATTAGTTTTGATATTGATATAGAAAAAAAAGATATTGTTTTCGCCTGAATATGACTATTATTCCAAGGTTTCCAGCTATGCTTTTGCTCAGAACTTATCACCTGATAAGGTTTAAAGCTGTTTCTTGGAAGTTTCGCTAAAATCTTAATAGGAAATACGATTTCACTAATTCTTTCGTTACGCGAAGTTTTATTTGTTATTTATAATTATTATAAATACGTTTACCCTTGTTAATTTTAATTGTTCTAAATAAGAATAGTTTATTGATTGACGAATTCTTAACCCTACATCTGCTACTACATGAAAACAACAAGTACTATTTTCGACTTAACTGAGCTGCGTACACAGGCAGAACAAGTTAATTTTAAATCACTGATTAATTGCTGCTGCCGGGAGTTTGACAATTGGAGCCGCTATGAAGGTATTCCAAAATATGATGTGGCGCTGGCCGATTATATGAGATCAAGTGGTTACACCTCATTTCTAAGATTTGATTTTACAGGTATAGGCATAGAAGTTTTCGTACCTCTTGCTTATTTTTCTGAGAGTGGGGTTCACTCTTTCTTTTATCCGATTGTAGAACGCAATTGTCAAACAGATGTAATTCGGGCCATAGATCCGAAGCGGTTTGTAGAATTGATTGCGGCGTTTGCTAAGGATGCCTATCCTGATGTCGATCCGGAGATTACCTTGGGGCGGCTTGAAAATAGTATTCACAATTTAAGGGGTTATCTTTTCGATTTCCAGTCGAATAACCGCAAAGCTAACCAGCCTGAAATGTCGTTTATTGAGGCAGAACAGTCCTTGATATTGGGGCACAGCGTACATCCGCTGCCAAAAAGCAGAGAAGGGTTTACGGAAGCAGAGCTGGCTAAGTATTCTCCGGAAACCGGTGGAAAGTTTCAGTTAAGTTACTTCCTGATTCATCCGGACTATGTCATTGAAAAGAGTTCTGAAGCGGTACTGACTACGGTGCAGCTCAGAAATGGCCTGCTGGCCGGTGATGACGAAACTTTAAAGAATATATTGACGCAGTACCCAGACTGGAAAGTTGTTCCGGTACATCCATGGGAGTCTGAATATTTATTAACACTGTCGGAAGTAAAGGAAATGCAGGCGGCAGGACTTTTACATCGTCTGGGTTCATTCGGCCCCTTGTTTACAGCAACTTCATCGGTTCGTACCGTGTACAATGAAGAGAGCGAATGGATGTATAAATTCTCTTTGCATGTTAAAATCACCAATTCTTTCCGCGTCAATTATCCGCATGAGCTACACCGTGGATATGATGCGAGTGTTTTATTAAAAACAGCCTGGGGTCAGGGGATTGGGAAAGATTTTCCGGAGATAAACTTGATGACAGACCCTGCATTTATTATGGTGAGTTACCAGGGACAGGTGATTGATGGCTTTAGCACAAGTATCCGTCAAAATCCTTTCCGCGGAGCAGCTTCGAAAAAGAATGTAGGCATGGTTGCTTCTTTAACTCAGGATGGTGTATTAGGACAAGCGCCAAGAATGCTGAATTTGATCACAGAAGCCGCAAGCCGCCAGGGAAAACCCGTTCAGGAAGTTGCGATTGCCTGGTTTACGCAGTATTTGAAAATTACCATTAAACCGTTAGTCGGTGTCTTTAATAAATATGGGCTGGGCGGGGAGTATCATCAGCAGAATATGCTGGTTGAGTTTGACGCTCAGCTTTTCCCGGCCAGATTGCACTTCAGGGATAATCAGGGCTATTTTTTCCGCCAGGGTAAAGTAGAAGAACTTTATACCGTCATTCCTGATTTTGGGATTGACAGCAGATCTTTTATCGGAGAGCCAAGATTGATTAATTTCCATAGCTATTACCTGCTGGTGAATCATCTGTTAGGTATTGTAAATGCTTTAGGCAGAAGCGGACTGGCAGATGAGCAGGTGTTAATCAGCTTGTTATATGATGCCTATTGGGCAGAAGAAGAAGCCGATACCACAGGTTTAGTTGCGCATCTGCTGAATAGTACCATATTAACTATCAAAGGGAATTTGCTGACCAATCTGAATAATATGGATGAGGCCAGTGCGCCCAGAACACATCCCGCTGTTTATAAAGAATTTCCTAATCCGCTGAATAAAAAGGTGTTTTCTAAAGAACTGATCAATCCAAAAGGGAAAGATGTTGTTTTTAGCCGTTACTTTCCGAAAGAGGATGTTGAAATCACTATCCGTCCTTTAGACCTGGACCGTGATCTGGAAATGCTGCATGAGTGGTTCCACCGTGAACATGCATTAAAGATCTGGAAAATGAACTGGCCAATCCGTGAACTGGAAACATTTTACCGCACTTTACTGGCTGGAAATGTAGTGAACAGCTATATCGGGGAAGCTAATGGTGTACCTACTTTCAACTTTGAAGTTTATTGGGCCTGCCGCGATTTAGTAGGTAAATACTATGATGCTTTACCAACTGATTACGGTACACACCAGTTTATCGCACCCGTTGATCCTAAATTGAAATTTGCTTCTCCATCTACGCAATCCATACTGGATTATGTTTTTGCAGAACCAAAGGTCGGGAAAATGGTTGGAGAGGGTTCTGTAGATTCTATGGCTTCGATTATGAATAAGGCACATGTTGGGTTCAAAATTGAAAAGGTAATCGAATTGCCAGACAAGAAAGCCAACCTGAATTTCTGTTATCGGGAATGGTACTGGGCAAAATTCCCGGCAGCCAAAGATTTTCGAAACGAACTGGTCCCAGCACTTAAGCCTAAAACATCTTAGAAATGACAACGACAAATTTACTGAAGAGCGTAATGCCTCTTCATCTTCCGATATGGGAAAAAGTGAATACGGATCTTTTTGCCAAAACATTAACAGAATTGATGCATGAGCAGATTGCGCTTCCACAAATTATCAGTGAAGAGCAGGACGGACTGATTCACTTCAGGCTGAATACTGATCATGAAAATATCTATTATACTTTTTCAGCTTACCCCCGGCTGCTGGATTACTGGCATATCCTTAAACCTTCGATCCTGAAGCATGTAAATGGGCTGGCAAAACCAGCAACAGATGTGCCGGCTTTTTTTACCGAAGTACAGCAGACCTTTGGTCTTAACTCTTTTACACTTGCACATTACATAGAAGAAATCCTGCATACTTTATACGCAGATGCTTTTATTCAGTCCAGAGGACGGATGGCAGCGGGTACTTTAGCTGAGGCAGATTATCAGACCATTGAGCATCAGATGGAGGGGCACCCCTGGATTATTGTCAATAAGGGAAGGCTTGATTTTAATCAAGAAGATTACCTTAACTATGCACCGGAAGCAAACCAGGATATCAGGTTGATGTGGATTGCGGTACATAGAAGCCGTGCTGCCTTTAAAGCGGTAGAGGAGATCGATGAGCAAGAGTTTTTTGAAGCTGAATTAGGCAAAGAGAAAATCAATACATTTAACAACTATTTATCCGCAAAGGGGTTAGTACCTTCAGATTATCTGCTGATGCCAGCACATGAGTGGCAGTGGAATAATAAACTGCTGATCTTATTTGCGGCTGATATTGCCAGTCAGTTGTTAGTTCCTTTAGCATTTGGGGATGACCTTTATTCCCCTCAGCAAAGTATCCGTACATTTTTTAACCTGAGCCACCCTGATAAACATTATGTAAAGACGGCTATTTCTATCCTGAACACCGGAACAGTAAGAGGTTTGCCGCCAAAGCAACTCGCTATTGCACCACGTTTAACGGCATGGCTTAAAAGTATCTTATTAACTGATACATATTTGCAGGAGCTGGGTTTAGTGCTTTTAGGCGAAGTGGCTACCATTGGTTACTTACATCCTAACTATACCGGGATTATAGATCCGCCATTTCAATACAATGAATACCTGGGCGTATTGTGGAGAGAAAGTCCCGGGAAATTCTTAAAGCCGGGAGAAAAGTTAATGACCATGGCTTCGCTTTTATATATAGATGATGCCGGAAAAAGCTTTGTACAGGAGCTGATTGAAAGATCGAGGCTTACGGCTGAAGAATGGTTAATGACCTATCTGAATGCTTACCTGAAACCGTTGCTGCATATCTATTATCAACATGCCGTTTGTGTAAACCCGCATGGGGAAAACGTAATACTGATTATGGAAAACTATGTGCCTGTCCGTATTGTGCTCAAAGATTTTGCGGGTGATATCTTGCTCAATGAAGAAGCTCAGGCAAAATTGCCGAAAGACTTCTCTGAAAATATGATTCTTTCTTCCAACCCTGAAAATGTACCCCTGGTGATTTTGATCGGGGTGTTTGAAGCATATTTCAGGTATTTAGGGGATATCTTCCACACTACGGCCGGTTATCCGGAAAAATCATTCTGGAAATGTGTCTATGAGGTGATTCAAACTTACCAGGAGGCACATCCGGAGCTAAATGCAAAATTTGAAAGATATAATCTGTTTGTGCCACATTTTAAGCGTTTAAATATCAATAGTCAGCGCTTGTTCAATGGTTATAAAGAGACTACAGGCTTCGCAAGATCATTTAAAAGCGGACAGTTAAGCAATCCGCTGACCTTGTTCAGAACTGCTGAAACCGAAGCATTAAAAGAAAATTAATGAAGACACTTATTTTGCAAACGCGGTCAGTACTGCTTTTGCTTCGTCAGGCGTTACAAGGCACAGAGAAGAAATTCACTACCGGTGGTATTAACCGGGCCATTGTACTGTTATCTGTACCAATGGTACTGGAACTGACCATGGAGTCTCTTTTTGTTTTCGTTAATATCTTTTTTGTCAGCAAGCTTGGTGCGGGTGCGATTCTGATTGTGGGCATCACGCAGTCTATTACTGCGGTCGCTTATTCTGTAGCCATGGGCCTGAGTATCGCCGCATCCACTATTATTGCCAGGCGTATTGGAGAAGCTAAATTCGAAAGTGCCGGTTCTGCTGCTATGCAGGCCATTTATGTAGGGGTGAGTATTGGGGGAACCATTGCACTTTTATTATGTATTTTCTCTACACAGGTATTACGCGCAGTAGGTGCTGCGGATGCTTTGATTGTACAGGGACATGTCTTTACTCAGCTGATGCTGGGCAGTGTCTTTTTACTGATCCTGAGAATGCTGTTAAACGGGATTTTCAGGGGTGCAGGTGATGCAGCTATGGCGATGCGTAATTTATGGGTTTCCAATCTGATTAATATTATACTCTGCCCGGTTCTGATTTTTGGCCTGGGTTTTATTCCTGCTTTTGGCTTAACCGGAGTTGCGCTTGCTACCGTAATTGCCAGGGTGATCGGTGTTATTTATCAATTTTGGTATTTGATTAAAGGGAAAACTATCATTGTAATCAAAAAAGCGCAGCTTGCTTTTGCACCGGAAATTGTAAAAAGCATTTTGCGTTTAGGCTTTGCAGGGACTTTTCAATACCTGATCCCTTCTTCGAGCTGGCTGATCATGACTAAAATCATTACCCATTTCGGAGCCGATGCTTTTGCAGGTTATATTATTGCGCAGCGGGTAGCTTCAGTAGCTACAATGCCGGCCTGGGGTATTGGAAATGCGGCGGGTGTTTTAACCGGACAAAATATGGGTGCCAATCAACCTGAACGTGCAGAACAGACCGTATGGAGAGCAGGTTGGTTTAATATGTGCTTTTTAAGTCTGGTTGCTGTATTCTGGCTGTTTTTTGCGAAGGATGTGATTGGCATTTTTACGCATGTGCCGGGTATCCTTCAAAATGGGGTCATGTATATTCAATACCTGTCTATTGCTTATGTCTTGCTGGGGTATACAATGGTTATTTCCAGAGCATTGAATGCTGCGGGAAATGTGAAGCAGTTAACCATGCTTTATGTCCTGATGTTTTATATCACTCAGCTTCCTTTGGCCTGGTTCCTTGGAATTAGTATGGACTGGGGAACTAAAGGTGTCTTTATTGCGATTCTCACTTCCGAACTGGTACTGGCCATTGCTTGTATTGTCATCTTTAGAAGAGGTGACTGGAAGAAAACAAAAGTCTAAGAAATGGGAAGCTTTGCTTCATCCTAACTAAAAAAAACAAATACCATGAACATGTCACCAAAATTACAAGAAGTTTTTGCTACTGCCTTAGCAATCCCTTCAGATCAGATCACAGCTGATTTAGCTTATCAGAGTATCCCTGAATGGGATTCCATGTCGCATATGATATTGATAGCAGAACTGGAATCCAGCTATGCTATTGCAATTGAAACAGAAGATCTGCTGGAAATGAACAGCATACCTAATGTGATCTCCGGCTTGCAAAAGTACGGGGTCGAAATCTGACTAAACCGCTCTTTTTGACTAAGATATAAACAGCATGAGACTTTACGATTTAATTTTAAGCAATAAAAACCTGGTTTATGTTGATGCCTTAACGGATACGTCGTATGGGGTCAATGAATTTCATCAATCAATCACAATTGATGACCGGAAAGCTGTGGTTTTCTTATATACTGATAATATGATAGGCTCGGTAGAAGTGTTTTTAAACTTCTTACAGAGCCGTTTTACGGTTACCCTGCTAAGCCCGCAACTGGATATTCAGTTTAAACTGGAATTAGAAGAGGCTTATCAGCCTTATTATATCTATGATCCTTCCAGAGCAGCAATAGCTGGCTTTGAAGCTTATAAAGCTTCTTCCAGAATTCAGCTGTTTAAAAACCTGACTGAGCCTGATTATCCTGTCCATGAGGAAATCAAGTTATTATTGAGTACTTCGGGAACTACGGGTTCTCCAAAGTTTGTGAAGCTATCAGATGAAAATCTGGTACAAAATGCCTATTCCATTTTGGAATTCCTTCCGATCAAAGCAACTGATGTGACGCCGCTTAATGTGCCGGTTATTTTTGTCTATGGGTTATCCATTTTTACCAGCAATTGTATTGCGGGTGGAAAAATGATTTGTACGAACCGGGATATCTTACAAAAGGAATTCTGGGCAGATTTTGATAAGTATGAGTGCACTTCTATCGGAGGTGTCCCTTATGTTTATGAGATGTTGAACAGGATTGGTTTTTTCAAAAAAGAGTATCCTTCGTTAAGGTATATGACACAAACAGGGGGGATTCTGAACCACACCCTGGTTCAGGTACTGGCTGAACATGGTAAAAGGCAGCAAACGCAGTTTTTCGTCATGTATGGCCAGACTGAAGCTGCGGGAAGAATGGCTTACCTGCCACCAGAAGATCTGTTTACTAAAAATACTTCTATAGGAATACCTATTAAAAATGGGAGTTTCGAGATTGATCCGGATAGCAATGAGCTGATTTACCTTGGTCCTAACATTTTTGGAGGTTATGCCCGAAAACTGGAAGATCTGATTACATTTCAACAAGCTGAACGCCTGCAAACGGGCGATGTCGGGCGGAAAGATGAAGATGGTTATTATTATATTATCGGAAGGATCAAAAGGATTGTGAAATTATTTGGTACCCGGATGAACCTGGATGAAGTAGAACTGATCCTTAAAAATGCATTGGGCGGAGAAACTTTTGTATGTATGGGGATTGAGGATAAATCAATCCTGGTATTGCATTTAAACGAAGAACTAGCCACTGAACAGGTTAAACAAATACTCAAAGAAAAGTTAAATGTACACCCAAGTATGGTCAAAGTGAAATTTGTGGAGTCGGTCCCTTTAACGCCGAATGGCAAGATCGATTACGGCACAGCAATTCAGCTGATAAACTAAGGATTTCCCTGACGGGAGGCCGGCGGACGGCTAACGGTCAGGGGATCATTAAAACTAATACTGGTTGTGTCACCAGAAGCTTCTGTTTCATAAATCTGGAGGTCGAAGTAACGGGCGGCAGCAATCAGGTGATCAAAAATATCGGCCATGATATATTCATAGTCAGCCCATTTTGTGGTGCTGGTAAAAGCGTAAAGCTCGATAGGCAATCCATTTGGTGTAGGCGCAAGATGCCTGACCATCATGGTCATCTTTTTATGTGTTCCCGAGTGGTTGTTCAGGTAGTTGTCAATATATTTCCGGTACAGCCCGGCATTAGTCAGATTTCTGCCGTTAATTAAAAGAGATTTGTCAATCCCTAAACGTTCGTTGTTTTTATCGATGTCTTTTTGGCGGTGTTCGATATAACTGGTAAGGGATTGTATTTTCTTGAATTCTTCAACTTCAGCAGGGGTAATAAACCTGATGGTAGCTTGCTTGATCAGGATCGCCCTTTTGATTCTCCTTCCACCTGCTTCACTCATCCCGCGCCAGTTCTGAAAAGAATCTGAAATCAGGGAATAGGTAGGGATAGTAGTGATCGTTTTATCAAAGTTCTGCACTTTTACAGTCGTCAGGTTAATCGCAACCACATCTCCGTCTGCCCCATATTTAGTCATGGTAATCCAGTCGCCAATTCTGACCGTATCGTTGGCTGTAACCTGGATGCTGGCTACAAAACCCATAATCGTGTCTTTAAACATCAATAGCAGCACAGCTGATATAGCACCCATTGCAGTGAAAAAGGCAATTGGGGATTGTCCGGTCAGGTGAGAGAAAATCACTACTGCACCAATCAGGTAAAGGATCATCCGCACTACCTGGATATAACTGTCTATGGGTTTTTCACGGAAAGTTGATTTCGTCCGCAGGTCGTCACCACTGGCTTTGATCAGTGTCATCGCTATCCAGATCACAATAAATACCATGTAAACATCAGTAATGGCATTCATGGGTTTGATCATGTCCGGGAAATCCAGAAAGAGGATCGGAATGAGTGCATTAACCAGGACCAAGGGTGCGCATTGCGCCAGGAAATGGGGGAACCTGTTGTTGAGCAGATGATGAAAGAACTTAAATTTTGAGCGTTTGCTGGCACGGATCAAAATGATCCTCAATATCCTTCTCACCGTATGGTGAAAGATATATACAATAATGAGCAGTGCAAACATCAGCAGAAAAAGATTGACAAAAGCTGCCAGATCTTCGGGCACTCCCCATTTGACCAGCAGGTTATAAGTCCATCGGCTGCTCGTATTTAAAGTATGTGCAAATTTAAATCCTCTCATTCATGTTCCTCAGCAAGGCTTGGAAGCCTTATTTTTAGCGTGCTTTAAAAAAGCTTTCTTTTAATTTTTGTGCATCAATTAATGGTTCTGGTTCGTCGAGTCTGATTAACCAGCCTTTTTGTTTCAGTAATGCGATCTCTACTTTTGCTACGGAAAGGTCTTTTCCTTTGATGTTCTCGCGATAGATCAGTGGAGCAGGAGGTTCAACGTTAGCGCCAGTGGAGAACAAAACTTCGATATTGAATTTTGGCCATAACTGGATATCGCCAAGGTTGGCAGAAAAGATCTTTTTAGTACTGTGTGCAGGAATTACGGCTGCAAATTCACCTTTGAAATTTCCACCTTTTTCTGTGGTTAAAGTAGCGAGTAACTGGAAAGAGGTTTCGTTGACCAGGTTGAAGTGTGCAACTGCTGTACTGTGCTGATCAGTGATCAAGCCCAGGTAAACGCCTTCTTTGATAAATTCTGCAACTGGAACAACGGTAGCCTGACGGTTAGTCACAACAGTATTCTCGTCTGGAATTTCACCGTGTACCAAAGTTACTTTAGAGGCTTGTACAGGAATTTCGAAATCATTGGAGTCTGTAACACCGATCGTGTCTTTGTCAATGATGCGGGTAATGTACCCTTCTATATTTTCGTCTACGAAACGTACGAAATCACCTAAGTTGAAGTTCATATGATTGTTTTATTAATGGAATAGTTATGCTATTCATACAAACCTAAGGAATTATATAGAATAAATGGGAGGGAAGGGGATTGAATTGTCTTATACTGCTTTTCCTCTCATTTTGCAGTGGCGGAGGGTAGTATATGGGACAAGTTTTTTATCTTTGGCCATCGAAAGAAATTTTATGGCAGAAGAGAAACAGGTTAATAACCCATTACATGGGAAAACATTGGAGTTTATTCTTAAACAGCTGGTGTGGCATTATGGATGGCCGGAAATGGGGGCAATGATAAAAATTGCTTGTTTTAACAATGATCCGAGCTTGAAGTCGAGTCTGACCTTTTTGAGGAAGACAGAGTGGGCGCGTAAAAAAGTAGAGAAACTTTATCTGGATACTTTTCATTAAAAGCTTTGCCTGAGTTGTAAAGAAATTTTCCTTCCCCTGCGGGTAAACTACACATTCTGTAACCCGTAAATACCCTGTAAGTCTGTGTTTTCGTTTTTTTATGTTTCAAATGGATTAAATTATAGTTAACCCCTTGATTTATAAATTGTATTGTCTTACCTTTGCAGTCCCTT